>NZ_JAOYTK010000003.1:0-429362 GCF_025846885.2 Brucella sp. HL-2
ATTGCAGTAGCCGCCGAAACTTCAAACTGCTCTGCAGCTGCTCGACAGGATTTGCCCTGAGCGATGGCGCGGGTCACACGCTTGCGAAGATCAAGTGAATAAGCTTGCTGGAACATAGCTTTTCCTCCTGACCCAATGAATCATCAATCTAAAAAGCGCGAAATGCCAACAAATATCACCCTCTTTAACGATTCAAAATAATCGCCCCACGCTCTAACTGCGACATGCTTTAGGTAAGAACGAATTATTAGAGCGATTTCTGTGACTTCGCTTTAGCGGGAGCAGTCCTAAGACTTGCTGCAAAGGCCAGTCGCGCCCAATCAGCCATGATTTCAGGGTCGTCGTAAGCCTCGTCTGGTACACTCCAATAAGGCATGGCGACAGGCTTGCCACTCTTCCGACTATCGTAAGCCCATTGTCTGGACCCAGCTTCGATGAAGGCAGCGGCCGTCTGGGAATCGGCTTTCAACAACAGCTCGTCCTGAACAACGAGCGCTATAATCAATCCCTGATGGTAGATACCTTTGCCGCCGAACATGCGACGAATGCTGATCGCTCCTAAGCCTTCAAACAAGTCACGTAAGGATTGATCATCCATTTGGAACGCCGGGTATTTAAGCTGCTCCCTGCATCTGGCGCAGGCTTTCTGGGGACGCTGCAGTCAGCTCAACAGATTCACCGCAACCACAAGCCGATGTCTGATTTGGATTGTTGAATACGAATCCAGTGCGTAGCGTGGTGACTTCGAAATCCATCTGTGTGCCAAGCAGGAATAGCACAGCTTCAGGTGCGATATAAACTTTTGCCCCATCTTTTTCGACGGAATCATCACCGGCTTTCGGCTCAGTGACGAGGTCAATCGTATATTCCATGCCAGCGCAGCCGCCTTTTTTGACGCCGACGCGAATGCCAAGCGCACCGTCACGCGACGCCATGATTTCACTAACGCGAGCTGCTGCTGCATCGGTAAGCGTCAAGACTGAGAAACGGCCCATTTTTCATCTCTTCCGGTGTTATGCTGGTCTGCAACTGGAGAATCATCCAGTTTGTTCGAAGCAATATGCTTTTCTGCGGGATTGCCACGTTTTTACTATAGTTAGTGTTGTAACATCATTACTGCAAGACACCAAATCGGGAGCACAGCCACAACGAGCGTGCACACCTCGGTGCGCTGCAAACAAAGAATTGCTGGAAGAGGAGAAGCGAATGTCGATTGAGCGCATGAAGCCTTTGATACTTGCTGGGGTCGTTGGCGTTTTCAGCACCATTGCTTTGATGTCCGGTGTCTTGACGTCCGGCGCACAAGCACAGGAAGCGCCCAAGAAAGCCGCTCCGGCCCAAGCCCAAACTCAGAAGCAGGAAAAGCCCGTCGAGGAAACCAAACCGTCTAAGCAGACTCAGGATGTCAGTGACGGCATAACTGTTCCTGATTACCGTGATGACCGCTCGACCCCTCAGGCGCTGATGGAGTCCTATTACAATGCGATCAATCGCAAGGAATATTCTCGCGCTTACAGCTATTATTCGGAAGAAGGGCGGGAGCCCGATTTCAAGATATTTGCGAAAGGTTACGAAGGCACAAAAAGCGTAAAGGTTGCGGTTCGGAAGATTGATCCTGATCCGGGGGCGGGGCAGATTTACTGGAGCCTTCCGATAGCAATCGAATCTGAGGGTGACGATGGCAAAAAGGAAGTATTTACAGGCTGTTATACGATCCGTCTCACCAATCCTGGTATGCAGGAAGAGCCACCTTACAAGCCGATGCAGATCATGACGGGCTCGTTGACGAAATCGCCGTTGGCCATCGAAAAGAGCGTGCCGGAAAACTGCGAGGCCCCGTAACGAAAATTCACGCTTGACCTTGCCACGATGGGAAGCTGCACAGTGGTGTCAGTTAAAGCATTTAAACAAAAAGTGCGAAGAGATTTTCCTCTGGGTAGATGCTTTAAAACAACCGGATAGAGCGTTTCGGGTATCCAATCCCAACTGGACCGCTTAAGAGCAAGGAGTGAGTTGAATGGTGACTTTTTCTGTACCGAAGATGAAATGCGGTGGCTGCGCCGATAGTGTCACTGGCGCTCTGCGTAAGCTTGACGAAAAGGCCACTGTTAAGATCGATCTCGATAAGAAAGAGGTCGAGTTTGATGGCAACGCATCGCAGGATGAAGCGCTTCATGCCTTGTCTGCTGCGGGTTATCCCGCGACGATTGCGCAATAATGTGATCGCTATTCTGCGCGTTGTGATGGCGCGCCGCTTGCAAGATATCGATCCAAAGCATAATTGCCGGGCTGAAACGCCCGGCATTTTTGTGGGCTGGTTCATAAGATTGCAGATCGCAGTGACAAAGTGCGGCGCTTACATCTGCAAATCTTATGTTTGGCAAATTTTGTGTCTGATTGACTGGGAGACCGATTTTTGCCACACCAGCGGCAAATCTCGTTTATGGTGCTCCATAACGATAGTGAACCGCGATTGTCACGGATTTGCCGTATGGTCCGGCCTCTGTTCGAAATGGGTGCCAAAAGGCATAATCATCGCGTGATCGCGATAAAGAAGGATGTAGGGCATGGCTATGGCAGCCGATTTCCAGAATCTTCGCACGAAGATGGTCGATAACCAGATCCGTACCACGGATGTAACGGACCTCAGGGTCATCGACGCTTTTCTGACTGTTCCACGCGAAGCTTTTGTTCCGGCAAACCGTCAGGTTCTTGCTTATATCGACGAAGATCAGCTTCTTGAAAGCGAAGGCACTGCGCCACGTTATCTCATGGAACCGTCACCTTTTGCGAAGCTCGTGCAGCTTGCGAAAGTTAACAAGGACGACGTCGTTCTCGATGTCGGTTGCGGCACTGGTTATTCGTCTGCAATCTTTTCTGAGTTGGCTGGATCGGTCATTGGCCTTGAAAGTGATTCCGCACTGGCGGCCGTTGCGACGGCTCGTTTGCAGGAACTTGGCCATGACAATGTTGTGATCGTTTCAGGCGATTTGAATGCAGGCTATCCATCGGAAGCGCCTTACGATGTGATTTTCATCGAGGGTGCAGTTGATTTTGTGCCGGAAGTACTTTTCAATCAGCTTAAAGAAGGCGGCCGTCTGGTTGTCGTCGAAGGGCGTGGAAATGCCGGAATTGCGCGACTTTACGTGAAAGAAAACGGTGTTGCTTCGGGACGCAGCGTTTTCAATACAGCAGTTCGTCCGCTTCCTGGTTTTGAGCGTATTGAGCAGTTCGAGTTTTAATCCAGCGCGTGGGGCAATTCTGCAACGATGCGGAAATTGTTTGTGAAAGCACTGGCGGGAAAGATGGAAATAGCGGAATTTACACGTTATTAAGTCTTCCCGAACCGATCGGTTCGATTATAGATTCGTTTGTTCTGATATGAGGTATACGGTGTTCAAAGCGTGCAAAGGACTTATGGCGGCGGCAATACTCCTGTCTGGCACCGTTTTATCGGGACAGGCCGCTTTGTCAGAGACGCTGAATGGCGCTCTCATGAAAGCCTATAAGAACAACGCGACCCTGAACTCTTCCAGAGCAGGCGTGCGTATCGAGGACGAGAATGTCGCGATTGCGAAATCCGGCTACCGTCCGCAGGTGACAGGTTCGTATAATATCGGTCGCGGAAAGACGCCGACAGCCGGCACGCGCACGACAGGTACCTACGGTATTGAGTTGAACCAGATGCTGTTCGATGGTTTTCAGACCAAGAACAACGTTGCCGCAGCTGAAACCAGTGTGTTTGCGCAGCGCGAAAATCTCCGCAACGACGAACAGAATACACTTCTGGAAGCCGTTCAGGCTTATATGAGTGTGTATCAGCTTCGTCAGATCGCAGCGCTTCGCGAAAAGAATCTCGCTGCTATGAACGAGCAGGTCCGTGCTTCGCGTGCGCGCCTAGATGTTGGTGAAGGCACACGTACCGATGTTGCTCAGTCAGAATCGCAGCGCTCGACCGCCATCGCGGAGCTCAATTCTGCCCGCGCAGACGTGAAGACAGCCGAAGCGACTTATGTTCAGGTTGTTGGTTCACAGCCCGACCGTCTTGCTGCAGCACCTGCTGCCAAGAACCTTCCGCGCACGCCAGATGCTGCCTATGCAAATGCTGTTACTGTGCATCCGGGTATTCTGGCTACCCAGTATGCAGTTAACGCGCAGGGCTACAACGTCAAGGCCAAGGAAGGTGCTTTGCTGCCGACTGTTGGTTTGACTGCAAGTGCAAGCCACCTCGACACCTATGCTGGCACCAATGCTGGTGATGGCAACTCCGCATCGGTTGGCGTCGGTGTAAGCATTCCGATCTATACCGGCGGCCGTACTTCAGCGCAGATACGTCAGGCTAAGGAACAACTCGGCCAGGCACGTATCGAAGTTGATATCATTCAAGACAGGGTTCGTCAGGCGATCAGCTCTGCCTGGTCTCAACTCGAAGCAGCTCGTGCATCCGTCAAGGCAAACCGCGATGGCATCGCGGCAGCTCAGCTGGCTCTTGATGGCGTTATTGAAGAACGCAAGGTCGGACAGCGCACCACGCTCGACGTGTTGAATGCACAGAATGAACTGGTGAAGGTTCAAATCGCGCTTGTTCAGGCTGAGCATGACTCGATCGTTGCAAGCTATGCGCTTCTGAATGCAAGCGGTCGTATGACGGCACAGGACATGCAGTTGCAGGTCGCTCAGTATAAGCCTGAAGAGCACTACAATGCTGTAAAGGACAAGTGGTTCGGCCTACGTACACCAGATGGCCGGTAAACCTTAAAAATATGAGTTACCGAAACGGCGCCATTGGCGCCGTTTTTGTTTGATTCGTCGTGGGAACTGCAATTCTTAACAAAATGATAAAGCTGTGGGTTCGGATTGCATGTGTCTGTGGAGGGATTCTCAAACCGACCAAGGTCCGGTACCCTTAATCCAATGATTCTCTGCCTGTGTGAGTAATTGGCAATAAGGGAAAGACGGACAGCAATGGCACAAACATCCAGCGCAGCACGCGAACCGTCAATGGAAGAGATTCTCGCTTCCATTCGCCGGATTATCGAAGATAGCGATGTTTCGCGTCATCCGATGCCTGCCGCGTCCGCTTTTCCGTCGCGGGGAGAAGTCGCCAAGTTTCGTAAGCCTGTTACTGCTCAGGAATCTCAGCCTGAAGCAGCAGATAAACCAGCTCTCAAGAGCGATACGTTCTTAGATGACACCGTTTTGCGTGGTCCACTATCAGAAACCCCGTCTGCAGTAACCATTGCAGATGAAATTCCTGATGCGGATGAGGAAGAAGACGATTTCGTTCTCGACGCACAAAATGATGATCATCGCGGCGAAGTTGTTGAACCAGTAGCCGAAGTTGACACTGCTCCCTCGTTGGAAGCCAAGATTGCCGTTGAGCTTCACACTGCACAACCTGATGAGACTTCGGAGCCGGAAGTTGAAGCGACGCGCGCTGCTGAAGCTCAACCCGCTGACTTGAAAGTGCAGGGCTCAGCACATATTTTGTCAGAGGGCACCGAACGGAAAGTGGCTGCTGCATTTCAGGATCTGAACCACGCTGTTCACTCGGAACCGCGTCGTTCTTTCGATGAAATCGCTTCTGACCTTTTGCGCCCGATGCTGCAGAGCTGGCTTGATGATAATCTGCCGCTTCTTGTTGAACGACTCGTTCGCGAAGAAATCGAACGTGTGGTGCGAGGCGACCGCTAAGTATCTAAAGCATTTCCAGCAAAAGTACGAAGCGGTTTTGCGTAGGATAATGCTAATGATAATTGGTAAATCGGTTCCAGTGATTCAATCCTGACTGGAGCTGGTTTAACGCCAGATTGGACTTCTTGACCCGTCTGTCTCACAGGCGGGTTTTCACTTTTAGGATGATTTGTCGGCTGTTAGTTGCTATTGAGCCGTCAATCAATTCATTCCGCATAAAGACCGGACAATTCCATGCTTGAGAAGACTTATGACGCCGCGGCTGTAGAGCCGAAAATCGCTGAACGCTGGGAAGAAGCCGGCGCGTTCAAGGCGGGTGCAGGCTCAAAGCCTGGCGCTGATCCCTTTGCTGTTGTCATTCCTCCGCCGAATGTGACCGGTTCGCTGCATATGGGCCACGCGCTTAACAATACGATTCAGGACATCATGGTCCGTTTCGAGCGCATGCGCGGCAAGAATGTTCTCTGGCAACCGGGTTTGGACCATGCGGGCATTGCCACGCAGATGGTTGTTGAGCGTCAGCTTGCTGAACGCCAGGAGCCAACGCGTCATATCATGGGCCGCGAGAAGTTTATTGAGCGCATCTGGCAATGGAAGTCTGAATCAGGCGGGATGATCTCCAATCAGCTCCGTCGTCTCGGCGCATCATGCGATTGGTCACGTGAACGTTTCACGATGGACGAAGGTCTGTCGCGGGCCGTTCTCGAAGTCTTCGTCTCGCTTTACAAGCAGGGACTGATGTACCGCGACAAGCGTCTCGTGAACTGGGACCCGAAGCTTCTCACCGCGATTTCCGACATTGAAGTCGAATCACGTGAGATTAAGGGCAATCTCTGGCATCTGCGCTATCCGCTGGAAAACATTCCGTTCGATCCAGAAAACCCGCATACCTTCATCGTTGTTGCAACGACACGTCCTGAAACCATGCTTGGTGATACGGGTGTTGCTGTTAACCCGAAGGACGAGCGCTATCACGCGTCGGTCGGCAACAACATCGTTCTTCCGCTCGTTGGACGCCGCATACCGATTGTCGCGGACGATTATGCTGACCCGGAAGCCGGTTCCGGTGCTGTGAAGATCACACCTGCGCACGACTTCAACGACTTTGAAGTTGGCAAGCGCAACGATCTTCGCGCAATCAATATTCTGACGCCGTCGGCAGCGATTACGCTCAAGGACAACGTTGATTTCCTCGAAGGTCTGGAACTGACACCTGATCTGATAGCGCTTATCAAAGAGTTCGAAGGTCTGGATCGTTTTGCTGCACGCAAGCGCCTCGTCGAAATGCTTGACGAGCAGGGTTATCTGGAAAAGATCGAGGATCACACCCACGCTGTCCCGCACGGCGATCGCGGTGGTGTGCCAATCGAGCCATATCTGACGGACCAGTGGTATGTGAACGCAGCCGAACTCGCAAAGCCAGCCATGGCTGCGGTTCGTGATGGACGCACACAGATCGTGCCGAAGAATTGGGAAAAGACCTACTTCGACTGGATGGAAAACATTCAGCCATGGTGTGTTTCCCGTCAGCTGTGGTGGGGACATCAGATCCCTGCATGGTACGGCCCGGATGGTCATTGTTTCGTTGAAAAAAGCGAAGAGGAAGCGAAAGCTGCCGCACACGCTCACTACGGCGAACAGGTCGCTCTGGAACGTGACACCGATGTTCTGGATACGTGGTTCTCATCGGGCCTGTGGCCGTTCTCAACGCTGGGCTGGCCAGACAAGACGCCGGAACTTGGCATCTATTATCCGACGAGTGTTCTAGTAACGGGTTTCGACATTCTGTTCTTCTGGGTTGCCCGCATGATGATGATGGGTATGCATTTCATGGAAGAAATTCCGTTCCATACGGTTTATCTCCATGCACTCGTGCGCGACAAGCACGGCGCGAAGATGTCGAAATCCAAAGGCAATGTCATCGATCCGCTTGAGCTGATGGACGAGTATGGCGCGGATGCTCTGCGCTTCACGCTTGCCATCATGGCCGCACAGGGCCGCGATGTTAAGCTCGACCCGGCGCGTATTGCTGGCTATCGCAATTTCGGTACGAAGCTTTGGAATGCGACACGTTTTGCTCAGATGAACGGCGTGAAGCTTGATCCAAACTTCAAGCCTGATGATGCAAAGCTTGCTGTCAATCGCTGGATTCTGACGGAACTGACCAAGGCGGCGCGCGCTGTCACGGAAGGCATTGCGAACTATCGCTTCAATGAAGCGGCAAGCGCGGCATATCGTTTTGTCTGGAACCAGTTCTGCGATTGGTATCTGGAACTGCTCAAGCCAATCTTCATGGGCGACGATGAGCTTGCTAAGGCTGAAGCGCAGGCAACCGCTGCTTACTGCCTGGATGAGATCTACAAGATCCTGCACCCGTTCATGCCATTCATGACCGAAGAGCTCTGGACCTTGACCGCAGGTGAAGGTGCAAAGCGCGATACGGTTCTCGCTTTGGCGCAATGGCCTGAATTGTCATTTGAAGATGAAGAATCAGCTGCTGACATCAACTGGCTGGTTGATCTTGTCATGGGCATTCGCTCTGTTCGTGCGGAGATGAACGTGCCTGCTGGTGCTGTGGCTCCGATCGTGGTGCTTGAGGCAAATGCTGCAACTATCGACCGCTTTGCGCGTCATGATGCTGCAATCAAGCGTCTGGCACGTGTGGAATCAGTTTCCTTTGAAGAGGAAGCGCCAAAGGGTTCAGCGCAGCTGGTGCACGGCGAAGCTACCATTTGCCTGCCTTTGGGCAGCTTGATTGACCTGAAGGCCGAAGCCGCCCGTATGGCCAAGGAAGCAGGCAAGATCGCTGCTGAGATGGAGAAGATCGAAAAGAAGCTCTCGAACGAAAAGTTCGTAGCGAACGCAAAGGAAGAGGTCGTTCAGGCGGAACGTGAGCGTTTGGCAGAACTCAAAGATGCGGCGGCACGCGTGGCGACCGCAGAAGCGCGTATCCGCGAAGCAGGCTGATTTCGTCCGTTCAGATCTGCCTCATTTCGAATCATTAGCCCGGCAGCTTCTAGTTGCCGGGCTTTTGCTTTCAAAGAGGCTGTAATTTTAGCCTTTCAAGGCGTTCTAAAGTTCATCGAACCGCCGTTTCGATTGTTTTTCAGCTCTGTTGCGCTTTAGCAACAAGGCTCTAATTGGGCTAAAAAATGGCAAAATTTGGCGGTTTTGGGTGCTAATAGCCCTGCAAAAATCAGAAGAATTAGCAATTAGCGCGCTTATTTTAAGCTTTTCGTCAAAACAAATCTTCGCTACTCGCGGACCTCCCAATTTATGCATCTTGCAGGCTGAATCCTTCCTGATTTACGTTTGCGTCAAAGTAAATTGCTGAAGTTCATTGCATTCTGTTTGGGAGGACATTTTATGAAGCTGCAGCGCATGAAAGCTGTCGGGATCGCAGTCGGCCTGTTGGGGAGTGCCGTTACTGCACATGCGGGCGGTCTGGAGCGGAGTTCGCAGGATTTTGATATCCTGTTCGAGCAGGGCACCGTGATCGATACAACGGGCACCTACGTTTCACCACAGCGTAAGCTGAAAAATATCCGCGGCCCGATTGGCGCTGCGACAGGTGGCATCAATCCGCTGAACGGTCGTCCTTATTCCAATGATGTGGACGAAGCAAAAAGCTATTGGGTACCGAAGTTCTCAGCCAAGGTTGATCTTACGGACGATCTGGCTTGTGCGGCACAGTATCGTCAGCCATGGGGCATTCACACGGATGTCGGCACTGATAACATTCGCATGTTCACTGCTATCGAACAGAAGATTTCATCCAATGATTATGGCTTGAACTGTTCTTATCGTTTCAACGCGGGTGAAAAAGGTTACTTCCGTCTTCTCGGCGGCGTCAGCTATCAGGAGCTGAAGGGTGAACAGACCCGTATGATTCCTCCGGGCTCAGCTTTCGGCGGTTCGTTCCGTGTCGCTTCGCTTGACGTTGAAGACAAGGCATTTGGCTGGCGTATCGGTGCTGCCTATGAACTCCCGGAATATGCGATCCGCGCAACGGTCGTCTATCAGTCTGAAGTCAAATACAATCTTGAAGGCACCATTGATAATCTGGCTCTGAGCCCAATCACTGGCCGCGCACTTCCGATTAGCGTTGCTGGCGATGTTGCCACACCGCAGTCGGTCGAATTCAAGTTCCAAACAGGTATTGCTCCAGATTGGCTCGCTTTCGGTTCGGTCAAGTGGACTGATTGGTCGAGCGTTGAAATGGTTGCATTCAACTCTTCTTCCAATCTACAGCTTGCTCCCGGTGCGATCGTTCCTAAGGGAACGAATATCACCAACCTGAACCTTTATTATCAGGATGGCTGGACTGTCAGCGGTGGCGTTGGACACAAGTTCAACGATCAGTGGTCTGCTGCAGCAACTGTTACTTGGGACCGTGGAACGACAACAGGCTTGACGTCTCAAACCGACATCTGGCTCTTCGGCCTGGGCACGAACTATAAGGCAACCCAAAACTTTGAAGTTCGTCTTGCAGGTGCTGCTGGCTGGCTGACATCTGGTGAGATGGACGACACTGTAATCAACGGTAAGCCAAACCCAACCGGCTCCAAAGGTGAATTCGGAAACGACTTCGTTGGCGCTTTGTCGCTGACAGCTAAGGTCAAGTTCTGATCTTTTAAGAGAAGTAACAAAAAGCCCGGCTCTAAGCCGGGCTTTTTCATTTAAGAGTAAAGATTTTACTGTTCAAGGCGAGCAAGCAGGGAAGACGTATCCCAGCGGCCACCGCCTATCTTCTGCACTTCCTTGTAGAACTGATCGACCAGTGCGGTTACAGGCAGTAGCGCGCCATTGCGGTCAGCTTCCTCAAGACAGATACCGAGATCCTTGCGCATCCAGTCGACAGCAAAACCAAACTCATAATTGCCTTCATTCATCGTGCTGTGCCGGTTTTCCATCTGCCAGGAACCTGCAGCACCCTTGGAGATAACGCCAATCAGCTTCTCGATATCCAGACCAGCTTTCTTGCCGAAGTGAATGCCTTCGGCGAGGCCCTGAACCAGGCCTGCAATGCAAATCTGGTTGACCATCTTGGCGAGCTGGCCCGATCCAACGGGGCCCATCAGCCCGACCGAACGCGCATAGGCTTCGATAACAGGTTTGGCCTTCTCAAAGACCGCTTCCGACGCACCGACCATCACGGTCAGAACACCGTTTTCTGCACCAGCCTGGCCACCAGACACAGGCGCATCAATGAAATGAAAGCCACGCTGCTGCGCTTCGGCGTCAAGTTCACGTGCGACTTCTGCGGATGCCGTGGTGTTATCGATGAAAACAGCACCCTTTTTCATTGTCGAAAAAGCGCCATCTGAACCAGTCGTCACTTCACGCAAATCGTTGTCATTGCCAACGCAGCAAAAAACGAAATCCGCATCGCGCGCGGCTTCAGCAGGAGTGGCTGCATGTTTTCCGCCGAACTGTTCAGCCCATTTGGCAGCCTTTGCACTGGTGCGATTATAGACCGTAACGTCATAGCCGCCTTTGGTTTTCAAATGGCCGGCCATCGGATAGCCCATTACGCCGAGGCCGAGGAAGGCCACTTTTATTGCTGTCATTCTTTGTCCCTCCAGAGAGAAATTGGTGGATCAGGTGAGTGGCGTCATGACCGCCTTGCGATAGGCGGGACGCTGCGTGAGACGGTTATACCAGTCTTCAAGATGAGGGGTTGACGGGCGCTCGATAGGAAACTTGAACCATGCGTAGGCATAACAACCCAACGGAATGTCACCAACGCCGAAATCGTCGCCTGATAACCATGGCTGGTTGGCAAGTGCTTGATCGGCAATTTTGAGCGATCGCGTCATGCCTTCAATCCCGCGCTGCACGACTGCCTCGTCGCGCTTATCTTCGGGAAGCCGGATCAAATTGGTGATCACATCGCGAAAGTCGGCATAGAGCGTGGAGGGAGCCCAATCCATCCATTTTTCTGCTTGCGCACGTTTTGCAGGGGGTTCAATCCAAAGGCCGCTCTTTGCATGCGTTGCGGCGAGATAACGAACGATTACATTCGATTCCCAAAGTGTGGTGTCACCATCTTCAAGAAGCGGGATGAGGCCATTGGGGTTCCGAGCAAGAAAACTTTCATCCTGCAGGCCGCCAAACTGTCCACCCGCATCGATCTGCTCATATTTGAGCCCGAGTTCTTCAGCTATCCAAAGCACCTTTTTTACATTGGTGGAATTGGTTCGACCCCAGATTTTCAACATGATTGAGCCTATCGATTTGCGATTAAAAAGCGCGAGATGCGCTTCAGAGAGGTATGCATTTAAAGCAGATCGCCCCCGGTAGCTGCAAGGCTAACGGGGGCGATAAATTTTCTTTTATTCGTCAGTTCAGCGGATCAAATGCCTTGTCAATCGCCGTTCAAGGAAGTCCCAGACGTGCCGCAGACATTCGACAATCAGCAAGTAGATAACCGCTGCCCAGATGTAGGTCTGGAAATCGAACGTCCTTGAATAGGCACGGCGGGTTTCCCCCATGAGATCAAGCACGGTGATGATTGCGACGATAGCCGATCCTTTGATCATCAGAATGATTTCGTTGCCATACGGACGCAAAGCCACGATCAAGGCCTGAGGCAGGATTACTTTCCAGAACGTCACACGCTTGGAGATACCAAGAGCCGCCGCACCTTCCCATTGCCCAGCAGCAACGCTCTGAATAGCACCACGCAGGATTTCTGCCTGATATGCCGCTGTGTTGAGCGAGAAAGCCAGAATTGCGCAGTTCCATGCATCGCGGAAGAACACCCAAAGACCAACACTTTCAAGGAACGGACGAAACGTTCCGAAGCCGTAATAGATCAGGAAGGTCTGAGCGAGCAGCGGTGTGCCACGGAAGAAATAGACATAGCCAAAAGCGATGCCACGCAGCCAACGGTTCTTTGACATGCGAGCCGCCGTGATCGGCAGAGACAGGAGCGCGCCAATAACAATCGAAATCGCTACGAGCCGCAAAGTAACCAGCAGACCAGACCAATAGCGCGGTGCGTAGGTTTCAAACAGATCAATACGCCACACATTATAGAGGTATAGCGCAAGTCCGATGAAGAGCAGGCCCCAGAATACCACGATGATATGCCCGGCAATTCGAGCGCCCGTCCAACTTCTGACAACTGGCGGTGGGGCTAATACCGTTGCTGCGCCATGTGATGTACCTTCACTCATAATCATGCACCCCGCGACGCGCTATTGCCCGCATCGGCCCATCGAGCGATGCGGTTGATGAAATATGAGGAGATGATCGCAAGCGCGAGATAGAGCAAGCAGGCGACGCCGAAGAACAGGAATGGCTCTTTAGTGACGCGCGCGGCAATCGACGTTTGGCGCAGGATATCCGAGAGTGTAATAACCGATACGAGTGACGTATCTTTCAGCAAAACCAGCCAGAGATTAGCAAGGCCGGGAAGCGCGATCTTGATCAATTGCGGCAGGATGATTTTGCGCATGGTCTGCCAATACGAAAGGCCGACCGCATAGCCGCCTTCATATTGTCCACGCGGAATAGCTCGAAAAGCAGACAAAAAGACTTCGCTGGAATATGATGAAAACACAAAACCGAGCGCAATCATGCCTGCAACGAAGGCATTGATTTCAACATTTGCGTTGATATTGAAAAAACTGAGCAGTTGTTGAAGCAGCAAAGACGCGCCAAAATAGACAAGGAAGAGCGTCAATAACTCCGGAAGTCCACGGAAAATAGTGGTGTAAATGTTGCTTGCGAGGCGTATCGAAGGTTCGCTCGATTGCTTACCCAGAGCAACAATGAAACCAAGTACCAGGCCTACGGGCAATGTCGCAAGGGCCAAGGAAATCGTGACGACAAGTCCCCATGCGATACTTTTACCCCAGCCGTCGGGGCCAAAACTTAACAAGGTGGCGTAATGTTCCATGCGCCTAATCTCTTCCTAAGGGCTTCAAGTCTGTGGTGAAACTAGACCTGATAGATTTTGAATTTTCTCTTTATAGCCCAAATAGTTACGCCGGTTTACTTGGAAGTAAACCGGCGTTTTAATGTTAAAATATCTTAGTTTTCTGCACCGTAAGCGTCGAAATCAAAGTACTTGTCATTGACTTCTTTGTACTTACCGTTGGCGCGGATTGCCTTGATCGCTTCGTTGAACTTTTCAACCAGCTCAGGACGGCCCTTTTTGAAGGCAACGCCAGCACCAGGACCGTGAATTTCGATAACTGGTGGGAAAGTACCAACCATCTTGCAACAAGCGCCATCTGGCGTTTTCAGCCATTCGGCCAGCGTCACGCTATCGTCGTTGACGGCGTCCAGACGGCCATTGGCTAGATCGAGACGATATTCTTCTGCAGTCGGATAAGCCTTGATCGTGCTGTCGGTGAAGGTCTTTTCCGAATAGTTGGCATGCGTGGTCGAAACCTGTACGCCAATCGTCTTGCCTGCGAGATCTTCTTTAGTCACACCCTTGATGTCGGTGTCCTTAGGTGCTGCAACACCGGGAGGCGTGTTGTAATATTTGTTTGAGAAGTCGACCTGCTTCTTGCGTTCGTCAGTAATGGACATGGACGCGATGAAGGCATCGAACTTGCCGGACTGAAGGGCAGGGATAGCACCGTCCCACTCCTGCGTCACGAACTCGCATTCAGCTTTCATTTCGTCGCAGAGCGCTCTGGCAATATCGACGTCAAAGCCGGAAAGCGTGCCATCTGGCTTGATGAAGTTGAATGGAGGGTAGGCACCCTCCGTGCCAATCTTAAGCTTCAGGGGTTCCTGAGCATTGGCAATACCGGCGCTCATGCTGCCGAGTGTGATGGCAAGTACTGCAACTGATGTCGCCGCAGCGATACGCTTAATAACGCGCATTCTTAGTCCTCTCGTTTAGTTGTGGCTGGTTCCCTGATTCTTTTTCTGGTTCAGCCGCTTCAAGAGATGCTGTCGACATAAAACCTTAAGTAGTAAGCCTGACAGTGGATCCCCCGTTCACTACAAATAGATGTCAGAGCTGACAACGCGCAATATTTTTTCGCACTTATGCCCAATCATCCGCCCAGGCTTTGATAATCCCACCATTTTCCATGTCTTTGCAAGACGGTTGGCGTAATTTAATTGTGCATGCAGAAAGGGGTTTCAAAAGGGTTTTCTATAGAATATGGCGATATGACCGTGTTTTTTACGGATATTATCTCAACTAATGGGGAAATCCTCAAAGCTTCATCAATTGCACAACGAAGTCGGCAATTTCTTCCACTGCATCCAGACTAAACACGGGCAATTTTTCATGTTGATCCATGTGGTCGCTTGCAATTGCAACAATGCTTGGATCGTCCTCGTATAGTGGCGGACCGTCATGTCCGAGGGAGCGTCGCAGCTCGATTTTCTTATGAGATTCGCGCTTATAACCTTCGATCAAAACCAGATCACACGGGGCGAGTTTGCTCGCAATTGCTGCTAACGACGGTTCTTCTTCGCCCAGATTTTCATGCATGATTGCATAGCGCGCTGAGGATACAATTGCGACTTCTGCGGCACCTGCATTTCTGTGTCGCCATGAATCTGTGCCGACGTGATCGATATCAAAATTATGGTGTGCATGTTTCACAGTGGAGATTCGGTAGCCGCGTTTGGTCAGTTCCTGAACGAGCTTCTCGGTCAGCGTGGTTTTGCCGGAATTTTTCCAGCCAGTAATACCGAACAGCTTATGGGTCATTTCATGGCCTCGTTCAGACGGGTCGCTTCAATCAGGTCATCAGGTTTGTTGATGTTGAAGAAGGGGTCACAAGTCTCGCTATCGGCGAGCTGCATAAGGGAAAATTCAACCACTTCAAAGCCGATATGGTGTGCGAAGGCGAGGACGCTGGCTTTGTCAGTATGTGCAAGCCATTCGTCGAGTGGCTGCAAAAGGTCTGTCTTCCACAGTCCGAAAATCGGATGCACACGCCCATTCGAGCTCGCCAGCACAATGCGAGCAACGGTATTCTTTTGCTGCTCATGTAGTCGGGACGCCAGATCGCGGGGAAAGAACGGGCCGTCGGCTGCAACGCTCACCACGAATGGGTAGTCATGAGCATATTCAAGAGCGGTTTTTAACCCGACAAGCGGTCCACCGTGCGAAGAGGGCTTATCTCGGATTACCGGAATATTCAGCTCCGGTAGACGCTCAGGATCGCCATTTGCATTGAGAAAAACATGATCGACTTGTGGCGAAAGCCGCTCTGCAACATGCTCGACGATCATCGTTGAGCCGAGTTTTTGCAGGAATTTGTCTCCCGCCACACCTCCCGCTTGCATGCGTCTGGATTGACCGCCCGCAATAATCGCGCCCGCGATGCGGATCATATCCCCCATTACGAAGGTTCCACTCCAGTTGGCGTCGCGGCCAATGTGCTTTTATTCTGCTCACGCTTTTTGCGAACATTCTCGCGATAGACCATATAGATGCCGCTTCCGACGACGAGAATTGACCCAGCAATTGTATAGGAATCTGGAGCTTCGTTGAAGACTACCGTGCTCAATAGGATCGCCCAAAGCAGGCTCGAATAACGGAAGGGCGAGACAAACGAGATTTCACCTTCCCGCATGGCCATGATGATGAAGTGATATCCGACCAGCAGAAGTCCCGCAGCCAAAGCCATGATAAGAACTGGCACAAGACCAACGGGCTGCCAGCCACCCATAGGCAGGATGAGGCCACCGCCAGTGATAGCTATGGCACCGGCGGTCAGCGTGGACAGATAAAGTGTCGGGACATGTGCGGGCACACGACGGGTCGCGATATCACGCATGGCGGCAAAGCAGACGCTGGATAGCAAAATGCCTACGGCAGCAAGACTCGCCGAACTATCGGTGCCGGGACGAATGATGATGATAACGCCGACCAGCCCGAAGGAGATACACATCCAGCGCCGCCAGCCAACTTTTTCATTGAGGAATAGCACGGCGCCAAGGGTGACGACCAGCGGCGTTGCTTGAAATACCGCTGAGCAAAATGCCTGTGAAAGATGGCCGAGAGAGAAGATATAAGTGACGGTCGCCAGCACTTCGCCCAAGACGCGCAAAACCGTCATCAAGTCCATTGACAAATGGCGCAATGCGCCGTTGCGCCAGGCGAGCAGGCCTATCGCAATTGTCGCAAATATCCCGCGGATAAACATATACTGACCGCTGTTCATCTGGGTCAGCAGATATTTCGTCATAGTATCGCCGATGGTGAATGTACCCATGGCGAGGAGCATAAATATACTTGCACGAAAATTAGCTGACTGCGGCACGATATAGAATCCGGTTTAGGAATGTATATCGCTATCGCATCAATTGGATTCGGTCCAATTTATACTTGTTGCATATGTATTTAAATTATTTATCCGCCCGTAAGGCTCATATGGCGCGCTACGGCCGGGCGGTTGTGGTCACGGTCAATGATGAAATCATGGCCTTTGGGCTTGCGAGAGATGGCTTCATCAATGGCATCGTTTAGTATGGTGTCGCTCTCACTTGCACGGACCGCAACACGCAAATCTGCATCGTCGTTCTGCCCCAGACACATATAGAGCATGCCAGTACAAGTGAGGCGTACACGATTGCAGCTTTCGCAGAAATTATGTGTGAGAGGCGTAATGAAACCAAGACGCCCGCCGGTTTCAGCAATAGTGACATAACGGGCAGGGCCGCCCGTGCGGTAAGGAATGTCGGACAACGTAAACTGCTGGCTTAGATCGGCGCGCAGCTGTGAAAGTGGCAGATACTGATCGGTGCGATCGAACTCGATTTCGCCCATGGGCATGGTTTCGATCAAGGTCATGTCCATGTCGCGGTCATGCGCCCAGCGGATCAGTTCCGGAATTTCGTATTCATTGAAGTTCTTTAACGCAACCGCATTGATTTTAACGCGAATCCCAGCCTTTTGGGCCGCATCGATACCCTCTATGACGCGATCAAGATCGCCCCAACGTGTGATGGTACGGAATTTATCGGGGTTGAGCGTATCCATCGAAACGTTGATACGCCGCACGCCGCAATCCGCCAGCTCATCCGCATATCGGGCCAGCTGGGAACCATTGGTGGTGAGTGTCAATTCGTCCAGTGCACCTGTTTTAAGGTGACGCGATAGTCCGTGAATAAGATGCATGATATTTTTGCGGACAAGTGGTTCTCCGCCTGTCAGTCGCAACTTGCGGACGCCCTTGTCGATGAATGCACTGCAGATGCGATCAAGTTCTTCGAGCGTCAGCAGGTCTTTCTTCGGCAGGAAAGTCATATGCTCCGCCATGCAATATGTGCAGCGGAAGTCGCAACGATCAGTCACTGAAACGCGCAAATAGGTAACCGCGCGCCCAAACGGATCAATCATTTGTCCGGTGGGAGAAACAACAGGCAGAACTTGAGAACCTTGCATAGAGTAAGCCATTGTTTCCACACGATGCAGAACCCATTCTGCATCTTAGCTCTAGATAAGTGGCCTCGAACGCTTTGTCCAGTTTACGCGTTTGCTAAGCACCTTCAAGTGATAAGGCATTAATCTGACGCGTCAGTCTTTTTGTCTCTTCTCTTCGAGACTGAACATCAATATCTCTTTGATTTGGCGAAATTCAGAGCGTCGGGAGCATATTTTATATGTCAGCCTTCATATGCTGCAGAATGAACAGCCGCTGGAATGACGGAGAACAATTATGAGTGATGTCTGGCCAACCGAATTGCGTGTCTCGAAAGACCGCAAGCTTCTGACAGTGGCGTTTGAAAGCGGTGAACGGTTTGAGCTGACTGCGGAGCTTCTGCGTGTCTTGTCTCCATCTGCGGAAGTGCAGGGACACTCACCGGAGCAGCGTGTGACCGTTGGCGGCAAGCGTAATGTAGAAATTATGCGCATGGACCCTATTGGCAATTATGCCGTCCGCATCACCTTCGACGATATGCACGATACGGGCCTGTTCTCATGGACCTATCTCCACAAGCTCGGCACTGAGAAAGACACGCTTTGGCAGACTTATCTGGATGAACTTGCGGGAAAAGGTCTGAAACGCGATCCGAGATAAAAAAGGGCGGTTTCCCGCCCTTTATTTTCAATCAGGTTTTTATCTCAACCGAGATTGAGTTCCTTGAAGAAGTCGTTGCCCTTGTCATCGATGACGATAAAGGCGGGGAAGTCGACCACTTCAATACGCCAGATGGCTTCCATGCCAAGTTCTGGATACTCGACAACTTCGACCTTTTTAATGCAATCCTGCGCAAGACGAGCGGCCGGGCCGCCAATCGATCCAAGGTAGAAGCCGCCGTGAGTGCCGCAGGCTTCGCGCACCTGTCGCGAGCGATTGCCTTTGGCGAGCATCACCATCGAGCCACCAAACGACTGGAACTGATCAACGTAGGAATCCATTCGGCCAGCCGTTGTCGGGCCGAAAGAACCCGAGGCGTAACCAGCTGGAGTTTTTGCCGGACCCGCATAATAGATCGGATGGTTCTTGAAGTATTCGGGCATCGCTTCGCCATTTTCCAGGCGCTCACGGATTTTCGCATGCGCCAGATCGCGTGCGACGATAATCGAACCGGTCAGCGAGAGCTGCGTCTTTACAGGATGCTTTGACAGTTCCTTGAGGATGTTTTCCATCGGCTGATTGAGGTCGATCTTGACCACATGCGATGACAGCTTTTCCTCGTCAATCTCAGGCATATATTGTGCCGGATTTGTTTCAAGCTGTTCAAGGAAGATACCGTCTCTGGTGATCTTTCCTTTGGCCTGACGATCGGCAGAGCAGGAAACACCCAGGCCAATAGGCAGCGATGCACCGTGGCGTGGCAAACGGATAACACGAACGTCGTGGCAGAAATACTTGCCGCCGAACTGCGCGCCGACACCAAGCGACTGGGTCAGTTTGTGAATCTCAGCTTCCATTTCCAGATCACGGAAAGCATGGCCCGTCTCGGAACCTTGCGTTGGCAGACTATCGAGATAGCGTGTTGATGCCAGTTTCACCGTCTTCAGGTTCATTTCAGCAGACGTACCGCCGATAACGATTGCCAGATGATAAGGCGGGCAGGCTGCCGTGCCGAGGCTGAGGATCTTGTCCTTCAGAAAGTTGATCATGCGATCGTGGGTCAACAGAGAAGGCGTCCCCTGAAACAAGAACGTCTTGTTGGCCGAACCGCCGCCCTTGGCTACAAACAGGAACTTGTAAGCGTCTTCGCCTTCTTCATAGATGTCGATCTGAGCAGGCAGATTGTTCTTGGTGTTCTTTTCCTCGAACATCGAAAGTGGGGCAAGCTGCGAATAACGCAGGTTCTTCTTGTTATAGGCATCAAGAACGCCGGCACCAAGCGCATCTGCGTCGCCGCCTTCCGTCCAGACGCGACGGCCTTTCTTGCCCATTATGATAGCAGTGCCAGTATCCTGACACATCGGCAAAACACCACCAGCGGCAATATTGGCGTTCTTCAAAAGATCATAAGCAACGAAGCGGTCATTATCGGTTGCTTCGGGATCTTCCATAATATTGGCAAGCTGCTGCAAATGGCCGGGGCGTAACAGGTGATTGATATCAGCAAATGCCGCTTCCGAAAGAATGCGCAGGCCTTCAGCGTCAACGCTCAGGATTTCCTGTCCCTTGAACGTGTCGACCGACACGTGTTCCGAAGTTAGTTTGCGATAAGGGGTTTTATCTTCGCCAAGAGGGAAAAGATCGGCGGCGCTTGCTTCTGCCATTGTGGTACCTCGCTTGCTTGCCTGCGGCATCTCGTAAGATGCGCTCCGTTATTCAGCCCAAACCAAAGTCAGGGCATATTCTGCGGGGCTTTTATCGCGATGCAGGGCGGAATCCACTGCGGCACATTGTTCAGCCGCACAGTAAAGAGACAGGCAGTGTGACCGCAAAAGCGCTTTTCAAGAAAAATTGATAGAGTTGGGACCAAAATTATTGGAGGATGCGTTAACGTTAAAAGATTCTATACGACATTCATCAATTCTATGGGCAAAGATTGAAGCGGATTCGCTTTTTAGCGATTGCATTGAATGGGCGGTTAGAATGCAGTTCTCCAGACATTTGAATCGGGACATTAAAGATAGTCGCAAGAGCGGTCCTTATGTCCGTAATGCGCTTGTTTTAGCGCTAGCAGCATCGACGTTGTTCTCAACAGCGCAGGCGCAGGCAGCAAATTCATTGCTGGAGCTGTTTCAGCAGCGTCGCCAGCAGCAGGCTCAGCCTGCTCAACCTCCCGTTCAGTCCGCGCCAGTGGCTCCAGCACAGCGCACAGCGAAACCTGTTTCCGTACCAAGAGCTGCTGTCCCACCGGCGCAGCGTGTTACGGTTAAGGGCCCGCAAATCTATAACTACAAGCCGGACGCGCTGATAAAGGTCGATTTCTCAGCCGTCGATATGCAGGTGACGGCTGCAGTTGATCCTGCTCGTGTCGATCCTTTGACGTCAGGCATGTCCCCGATTGGTCCTTCGAAAAAGGTTGACGAAACGCAAGGCGAACGCGCTTTTGATGCGGCAACGGATTATCTAAAAACCGTCGATGTGAAGGCTGAGAAGCAGATCGCCGAAGCGATTGTCAGTTTCTATTCGGAAAAACGCACATTCCTTTGGTCATCAGATAGCAAAGCACTCGATAAGGCGCGGAACGTTGCAGCTTTCTTTGCACAGGCTGATGATGACGGTTTGAATCCCGAAGAATATGCTGTGGTTATTCCGGGCGATCATTTTGATGAAGCACAGCAGGCAGAACGCCAACAGAAACTTGCCGACTTTGAAATCCGCATGTCTGCGCGGGCTTTGCGTTATGCAATCGATGCCGGTGAGGGCCGTGTCGTTGCCGACAGGTTGAGTGGGTTCCATGATCTGCCGCGTGGTCGCGTTGATCCAAAGGCGGTGTTGGCGCGGCTCGCATCCGAAAGCGATCCAGTCGCTTATCTTAAGAGTTTCCAGCCCAATAATGAGGCTTACGCTTCATTGAAGCGCGAACTGGCGCAGACCGAAGCACCAGCAGGTGAACCTATCCGAATTTCGCTTGATAAGGCGATCCGGCCCGGCGACACCAACGATCAGCTTGGCAAAGTCGTGGCGCTAATCACGCGACACGCGCCTGCCAGCTATCTCGAACTGCATCGCGATGTGTTGCAGACCCATGCCGATGCCAGCCTATATGATCCTGAGTTGGCAGTTGCCATTAAGGACTATCAGAAGCTTTCCGGTAGCACGCCAGATGGCATAATCGGCAAGAACACGATTGCAGCTCTTCAAGGTGAGCAGGATTCGGTCAAGCGTGATCGTATTCTCTATTCGATGGAGCGTTTGCGCTGGCTTCCGCATGATTTTGGTTCGCGCTATGTGATGGTCAATCAGCCATCCTATCGGGCTGAATATTTCGAAGACGGCAAAGAAAAGCTAGCTATGAATGTGGTCATCGGTTCGCCAACCCATCAGACCTATTTTTTCTATAACAAAGTTCAGACAGTTGTTTTTAATCCGTCCTGGGGCGTTCCGCGCTCGATCATTTTGAACGAAATGCTACCCAAGGTAATGCGCGATACCAGTTATCTCGATCGCAATGGCTATGAAGTCTATGTCGGTGGTAAGAAGGTTTCAGCGAGCGCTGTAAACTGGAGCGCAGTTGCTGCCGGTAAAGCCCATGTTGGCATCCGCCAGAAGCCTAGCCTTGATAACGCATTGGGCGAGTTGAAGATTTTGTTCCCGAATGCCCACGACATCTACATGCACGATACTCCGGCGAAGTCTTATTTCAACCGTGACATGCGTGCCTTGAGCCATGGTTGTATTCGTCTGGAGCGCCCACGCGACATGGCAGCTGCCGTTTTGGGTAAGCCAGTCGAAGAGCTGGGTAAATATTTTGGCAAGGACGAACGCGGCCTCAAGGTGGCAAATCCGGTTCCGGTTTACATTGCCTATTTCACGGCCTGGCCAGATGCGAACGGCAATGTTCGTTTCTTCAATGATATCTACGACCGCGATTCAGGCTTACAGAAAGCGTTCGACAAAACTGCCGAATCGCGTTTGGCCGCTCTTTGAACGGTCAGTGCTTATCCGGCTTACGAGTGATTTCAACGAATAGTGCTGCATGCATAGACAAACAGCATCAAGAACAAAAAAAGCGGGCTTAAAGCCCGCTTTTCTATTTTAGTTCTGAACGTAACAAGCTTTTCCCTGACCGCGTGCAGGATCACCGAAAGTACGATTGTCACAGCGGACACCGTCACGGAATACCCGTTCTACAAAACGCCCTTTGGCTCCGTAGCGTACGACCTTACGACCATAAAAATCGCAGAAGCCGTTTTCTTTCGCGCATTGTTGCCAATCGCCGCGACCTCGGTCATCACGTCTGTTATCACGCCAGTCATTACGGCGATCATCGCGACGATCGTCACGCCAGTCGTTGCGTCGATCATCACGTCGATCTTCATAACGATCACGGACGACAAAAGAGCAGCTTTTCCGCGCACCAGGGGCTGGATCACCAAAAACCTGGTTGGAGCAACGCACGTTCGGACCGTCGATGAACTGAGACGTTCCACGGCCATTCGCGCCGTAGATGACTTCGGTTGGGTAGGGAAGCCTGCATGTTTCGTTTTCACCGGCACAGCGCTGCAATTGTGCGGCCTCGGCTGGTGCAGGTGCAAGAGCATACATAGATGCAACGAAAGCTGAGAGGCCTGCGATGAGGCTTATTTTATTAGACAGAAGAGCTGTCATGGTTAACACCATTGTTTGAATGTCTGATGAGTTCTTATAGAATTTAGTTCTTGAATATAGAATGAACAGCGACCCGTGTTTCAACGGATCGAAATCTCAATCACGTGCGATTACAGCGGTTCCAGTTAAGGCTGAATCGTTGGAACTGTTGTAACTATTTGTTTTTACGCACTATCCTACGCAAAACCGCTTCGCACATTTTGCTGGAAATGCTTTAATTGAACGCAAATCGTGTAAAAATTCCAGTTAGATAGTTCCCTTTTTTTAATGAATCCGCAAGAGTGCGGTCTGATGTTTCTCGTCAGCAAGGTCGTAAGAAAATGCATGGTGAATACAAGGTCCACGGTGGCAAGCTGGTCGTTATTGATCTGGAAGTTCAGGATAACAAACTGAGCGAGGTTCAGGTTGCAGGTGACTTTTTCCTCGAGCCAGCAGAAGCGCTAGATGATATTCGCGATGCACTGAATGGTTTGCCTGCAACCGCTTCATCCGAAGAGATTGCAGACGCTGTCCGTAAGGAACTTCGCCCTGATGCATTCATGATCGGGTTTAGCCCGGAAGCTGTGGCAATTGCTGTTCGTCGGGCGCTTGGTGTTGCTCGTACATGGCGCGACTACGAATGGCAGATCATCGATATTCCGCCGCTTACGCCGACAATGCATTTGGCATTGGACGAAGTTTTGGCGCGCGAAGTGGCTGCAGGACGCCGTGCGCCGACGCTGCGTTTTTGGGAGTGGGAACGCCCGTCGATCATCATCGGTGCGTTTCAGTCGCTGCGCAATGAAGTGGATATGGAAGCAACCAAGGAGTTGGGCGTGGAAACGGTGCGCCGTGTAACGGGCGGCGGTGCCATGTTCGTAGAGCCGGGTAACTCTATTACCTATTCGCTTTATGCGCCGGGCGATCTGGTCCGCGATATGAGTTTCGCCGATTCCTATGCATTCCTCGATGAATGGGTGCTAAAATCGCTGAACTCTCTCGGTATTGATGCTTTCTATAAGCCGCTCAACGATATTTCGAGTTCAAAGGGCAAGATCGGCGGCGCGGCACAAAAACGTTATTCGGGCGGAACCGTTTTGCATCACGTCACCATGGCTTATGATATGGACGCCGAGAAAATGGTGAAAGTTCTGCGCATTGGGCGAGAAAAACTTTCGGATAAAGGTACAGCCAGTGCGGTCAAGCGTGTCGACCCCGTGCGTAGCCAGACCGGCTTGCCGCGCCGCGAAGTCATCGACCGCATGACGGAAATGTTCATATCATTAAATGGCGGGGTGAGCGGATCAATCACGCCTGAGGAATTTGCAGCCGCCGAACAGCTTGTTGAGGAGAAATTCGCAACCGAAAAGTGGCTGCACCACATCCCATAAGCAAAGAATGGCTGCAACGACCATCGCGCCGCGTGACAGCGCGGGCAAGCCATGCCATAGGGAGGCCAAGTTATCACAAGGCCTCCCACGCAAATGATCCGTATCGACAATATCAGTAAGTCCAATAGCCACCGTATTCTCTTTATCGAAACTTCCGCCGCCCTGAACCGTGGCGAGAAGATTGGCCTTGTTGGTCCGAATGGTGCTGGCAAGACAACGCTTTTCCGTATGATTACCGGCGAAGAATTGCCCGATGAAGGACAGGTCACTGTCGAAAAAGGCGTGACGATTGGCTATTTCAACCAGAATGTGGGCGAAATGGGCGGGCGTTCGGCCGTTGCTGAGGTGATGGATGGGGCAGGGCCGGTTAGTGTTGTTGCCGCCGAACTCCGTGAACTTGAAGCCGCCATGTGTGATCCTGATCGTCTCGACGAGATGGATGCAATCATTGAACGTTATGGCGAGGTTCAGGGACGCTACGAAGAGCTGGATGGTTATGGTCTCGATGGACGCGCGCGCGAAGTTCTGGCAGGTCTCAGTTTCAGCCAGGAAATGATGGATGGTGACGTTGGCAAACTGTCCGGCGGCTGGAAGATGCGCGTGGCGCTTGCCCGCATTCTTCTGATGCGTCCTGATGTGATGTTGCTCGACGAACCAAGCAACCATCTCGATCTTGAAAGCCTTATATGGCTTGAAGCTTTCCTCAAGAATTATGACGGCGCGTTGCTCATGACCTCACATGACCGCGAATTCATGAACCGGATTGTCACCAAGATCATCGAAATCGACGGTGGTTCGCTTAATTCCTACAACGGTGATTATGGTTTCTATGAGGGTCAGCGTGCGCTTAATGAAAAGCAGCAGCAGGCCCAGTTCGAGCGTCAGCAGGCGATGCTGGCCAAGGAAATCAAGTTCATTGAACGTTTCAAGGCGCGTGCGTCACATGCCTCGCAGGTGCAGAGCCGCGTGAAGAAGCTTGAGAAAATCGACCGGGTCGAGCCACCACGTCGCCGCCAGACTGTTGCCTTTGATTTCGCGCCTGCTCCGCGTTCTGGCGAAGATGTGGTCAGCCTCAAAGGCGTCAACAAGACCTATGGTAGCCGTACGATTTATGATGGTCTGGACTTCATGGTTCGCCGCCGCGAACGCTGGTGCATCATGGGTGTGAATGGCGCAGGCAAATCGACCTTGCTCAAGCTTGTCACTGGCGCGACTGAACCAGATCAGGGCATTGTGAACCTTGGCGCCAGTGTGAAGCTTGGCTATTTCGCGCAGCACGCCATGGATATTCTCGATGGCGACAGCACCATTCTTGAATGGCTCGAACAGCGCTTTCCAAAAGCAGGGCAGGCGCCTTTACGCGCTTTGGCAGGCTGCTTTGGTTTCTCAGGCGATGATATCGAAAAGAAGTGCCGTGTGTTGTCCGGCGGTGAGAAAGCCCGACTTGTCATGGCCGCAATGCTGTTTGATCCGCCGAACTTCCTCGTACTTGATGAGCCGACGAACCATCTGGATCTTGACACCAAGGAAATGTTGATCAAGGCGCTTTCTGCTTATGAAGGCACGATGCTTTTTGTATCGCATGATCGTCGTTTTCTGGCAGCACTTTCCAATCGCGTTCTGGAACTTACGCCGGATGGCATTCAGCAATACGGCGGTGGCTACAGCGAATATGTTGAAAGCACCGGACAGGAAGCGCCGGGGCTGCATGTTGGATAAGGAAAAGGCGGGAGTTTCCCGCCTTTTCATTTGTCTAAACCCTATCGGTACACGATACCGCCATCGGTAAGAATGGCCTGTCCAGTGATGTAATCTGAATCCGCGCTGGAGAGGAACGATACCAGCGAAGCCACATCTTCCGGCGTCTGGGCGCGGCCAAGTGCGATGCCCTCAACATACTTCTTATAGGTTTCTCCCTTTGGTGCGCCGGTCAGTTCTGAGAAGCGTTCGTCGATTTCGACCCACATGTCTGTTCCGACGATCCCAGGGCAATAGGCATTTACGGTGATGCCCGCGCTTGCGTATTCCTTCGCAGCCGCCTGCGTCAGTGCGCGCACGGCAAACTTGGTAGCCGAATAAACACCGAGCATAGCAAAGCCATCATGACCAGCGATCGACGAAGCATTAATGATTTTGCCTTTGTGTCCGCGGGCTTTGAATTTGGCTGCCGCCGCCTGAATGCCCCACAACACGCCTTCAATATTGATTTTCAGGATACGATCAACTTCTTCAGGCATGACATCAGAAATCGGCTGAACCTGCGCGATGCCTGCATTGTTGATGATGACATCAAACCCGCCCAGTTCTTTCTCGGCATAGTCGATTGCAGCATACACCTCATCGCGTTTGCTGACATCGGCGGAGAAGGTCGATGCCTTACGCCCAAGCGCTTCGACTTCCTTCTTAACTGCTTCAAGCTTGTCTGCTTTCAGGTCGACCAGTGCAATATCAAAGCCATCTTTGGCGAGACGGAGAGCGATGCCGCGTCCGATACCCTGTGCCGCACCTGTTACCAATGCAACCTTAGCTGTGTTTGACATGATGTGTCCTTTTCTGCTGTTAAGTGGGGGGCGTTTATGCTCTTAACATCGGTATAAACCGCGAAGTTGTCACTGACCGATGACGTTAATAAGACAATTAGAGATAGCTAACACCGGCTTCATTGATCGTGATCAAGTGTTCTCTGATTTGCACTCATACCTTAGATTTAGCTTCTTAATGCCGACGTTAATCTATATACTGGATAAAAAACATCAACTTTTAGGCATGTCATGATCGTCCTCCGTCAATCTCTTGTTCAGAACGTTTTGGGTAAGCCGCACCGTCGTCGTTTTTTGCTTCTTTCAGTAGCAATGTTCTTCGGATTATCATTGCCTATTACTGTTCATGCTAAAGATAAGGGCACGTTGCGGATTGCTCTTGCCACGAGCATCTCCAATCAGGCTGTTGAAATAGCCGTTGCTGAAGCAAAAGAGCAGGGATTGAATGTGGAATTGGTAGAGTTCAGCGACTGGAACACGCCAAACACTGCCGTTGCAGACAAGACAGTCGATGCCAATCTCTTCCAGCATATTCCCTATTTGAATTACACAAATTCGAATACAGGTAATGGACTCGTTACCGTTGCACCGGCTTTCAGCACGCCATTCGGACTTTACTCCAAGAAATATTCAAAGCTTGCGGATCTCCCGGATAACGCCCAGATCGCCTTCTCTGGAGATGTGATCAACACAGGACGCTCTTTGCTTCTGTTGCAACAGGCAGGTTTTCTGGATCTCAAGCCCGGTAAAGATCAACGCGCCAGCCTTGAAGATGTATTGACCTGGAAGAAGCCACTTAAGATCGTGCAGCTGGATGGTCCGCAGATCGCACGATCATTGGATGATGTGGATGCTGCAGCAACTTACCCAACTTTTGCCAAGCTCGCGGGGCTGGAAGCATCATCAGGGCTGATATTCGAAAATGAACCGATTTATGCGTTTCAATTCGTGACACGTCCTGAATTGCGTGATGATCCTCGCTTGAAGCAATTTATTGAGATTTATCAGAACTCATCTGCAGTGAAAGCTAAGCTCCACGAACTTTATGGTGATATGGTTTCCTTCCCACGTTAGGCGCAGGTAGGACAATAAGCCCGCCATAAAAGCACACAAACGGAACACGCGGATTTTTCATGGTTATTTTGCCAAATAGACCATTGAAGCAATGACGTGGTTCAGTTAGAAACGGCTGGATTGAGGCTTTACGCCTCCCAGCGATGCACCCGTAGCTCAGCTGGATAGAGTGCTGCCCTCCGAAGGCAGAGGTCACAGGTTCGAATCCTGTCGGGTGCGCCATAAAATCAATGACTTATAATTGCTTCTGCCACTGCTCACAGGTTCAGCTAAACCTAAAATTTTGAGGTAGATGTAACCCGCAACATCATATGGCACTGACCGGGATAGTCCGGGATTAAATGGGATTTCGCGATTTAGATCGGAAAAACCCCGGAGAACCGGGGCTTTCATGAAATCTTAAAGCCACCTGAACAGAAATCGTGGCGCAAGATCAAATGGCAAGCGGAGCCTTTAACACCCTAATCAAATTGAACGCCCGAACCACATTACACGACCAGCGATGTGAAGGTCTGGGACTTCATCCAGTGGCACATCTTCAGGTGCGTGACGGTCGTTGTCTGAAATAAGAATCAACGAACCGTCGCGCTTAAGATTAATCCGCTTCACCAGAACATTTCCGCCATATACGACAATGTAGATCGCATTATCCCGAACCGTTGTAATTGAGGTATCCACCAGCAGAATGTCGCTGTCGCGGATTGTCGGTTCCATCGAGTCGCCTTTGGCAGTGAGAACGCGCGCCTTCGATGGATTAATGTGCCTTGATTTAAGCCAGTCTTGCTGAAAAGCCAGCAATTCCACAGTGTCTTCGTGGATGGTAATAGCGCCGCTCCCGGCTGACGCGCGAACATCCAGTCGCTGAATATAGGCGAAATCGCCAACAATATGACCGTTGTGCTTCACAGTATCCCCGCTAAAAACCCTGTCCATCAGAGCTTTGTCCTTTGGACCGCGACCGGAAACTAGCCATACAAGATTAACATTTGCTGCATCGGCGATCACTAAGGCCTTCTCAGCGCTTGGGAACTTACCTTTAAAATATCCCCGCATCGTAGCCTCAGGCACTTCGCAGCGTCTCGCGAATGCGTTGACTGATTCTGGCCCTACAGCTTCGCGCATTCTCGCGGCAAACGCTTCATCGTTCCCATCCATACTCAAGCCACCCAAGTCTGACCAGCGGTCAGAGTCCCATAAAGCAAACGAACAATTCAACAAGTCATTGATTATGCGTAAGATTTCGCGAATTCGCGATAATCTGCTCACTCAATAAACTCTGACCGTGGGAATTCGCGAATATAACTTGCTATATGCGCGAATTCCTGCGAATATCCGTTGCGACACTGTTTCAACACTTACACCCACGCCAGCCGACCTCTTGCACAGGTCAGAAAACAGGGAGCAACCATGACCACCACGAAAAAGTGGGATCGTACCGCCATCAAGCGAGAGCTACTACGCCAGAACAAAACTCTGACAGGTATCGCCCGCGATGCTGGCCTGTACGAAAGCGCATGCCGCCAAGGCATGATTGGAGCAAGTCGGCCAGGCGCTGAAGCGTTAGCAAAAGCACTCGGCGTTCCGTTCCGCGTCATGTTCCCAGAGGACATGTACACACGCGGTCGTCATGACAGCTCGGATACTAGCAGCAACAAGAGTTGCAACGGAAGGGCAAAAAGCCTCCCGCGCGCTGACGATACACAGACTGCCGCGTAGGCATTCCGTCAGCCCTTTTCCTTTTTCCTGACATTCCATTGAGATCAATATGAAGCACGACATAATTTCCACCGCGCTCATTGACGTATCCGCCGATTACAAAAAGGTGCCAGAAGACGCTGCTCGCGCCATCGCCGACAGCATCGCACAGATCGGTCAGCGTCAACCTATTGAAGTTATCGCTACAAAGACTGACCGATTCCAGCTTGTGTTTGGTGCGAAGCGACTTGCAGCTTGTAAACTGCTTTCCCGCGATGTCATGGTCATCGTTCGCGAGCCAGATGAATTTAGGGACGAGGCGGAAACACGCCTTGTAGGCATTGCTGAGAATTTTTATCGGCACGATCTCACGGCGTTGGAACGCAGCGTCGATGTTGCAGATTGGTGCACGATTTGGCGAACGGCACACCCAACAAAGCGGGGACCAAAGGCGAAGGCCGAATTAAGTACCAACTTGGTACTTAATTCTGACGACGACATTCTTGAGACCAGCAATGAGTTTTCATTGAGTTTCTCCGAGGCAGCGCAGCGATTCCTGAAGATCAACCGAAACGAGGTTTTCCGTTCCTTCAAGATCGCCGGTATTTCCGCAGATTTGCGCGACCGCATCGCAATCCACCCACCGCTTGCAGACAACCAGCAAGCGCTGATCTCCATTGCAGGTGAACCTTATGAACGTGCCGCCCGCGTTGTGGACCTAATCCTCGACGGCAAGGCACATACCTTCCTTGAGGCTATCGCAATCATCGACGAACTGCCGCACGTCAATGAACCTGCGACGTGGGAAAAAGTCGCCGACCGCTTTGCACGTCTCAAGCCAAACGATCAGGACGCGTTTTTCAGACTTCATGAAGCTGCTGTCCTTCGTTGGGTCGCAGAACGTAAGGCTGCACACTAATGAGCAAGCGCCGCGATCCTCTCACAAAGGACCTTTTCGAGTGGACGCCGCCACAGGTGGCAATCCGCTACGAAGAAGGCGTGACCGGTCGCGGCTCGCTCGACAATCAGATCGCACGTCTTGTGTCACGCGCTCTCCGAGATGCGCGTGACGATAACAAGGGGCGAACGGAAATTGCAGCTCAGATGTCCAAATATCTCGGGCGTTCGATTTCATCCACCATGCTCGACAAGTGGGCATCAGAAGCAAGTGACGAGCACCGCATTCCGCTCGACGCATTCATAGCTCTGGTCGATGCGACTGATGCGCGCGAACTGCTCGGCTTTGTGCCTGGCATGTTCGGGCTGACAGTCATTGAAACCGAATATGCCGATCTTATCGAAGACAGGCTTCTTGAAGATCACATCGAAGAATTACAGGCGCGACGGCAGATGCTGTCGGCGCAGCGAAAAAAGGCACGTCGATGAACGAGCTATCACGCACCACACCTCATGATATTGCTCGGCCGCTTGAGTGGCTGACGGCAAAGCAGATCGCTTCGGAAAAGCTGCCAGAACTGCCACATTCGGAAAGCGGTATGATCCGTCACGCGAAACGTCACAATTGGAGTTCTTATCCATCGTTGTGTCGTGGTCGCGCCGATGTTGGTGGCGGTCTGCAATTCAATTATCGTATTTTGCCAAAGCTCGCGCAGATCACCTACGTGCAGCGGTATATGATTACGGGTCGCATCGAACCGCTTCCACAGCCTATCGAACCGGATAATCATACATCCATCTCGTTGACCGATCGCGCACAGCGGGAACGTGATGCCCGTCTGGCTGTCGTTGCCGCCTTTGAACTATTCTCAAAGGGGCTTTCAATCAGCGTTCAAGGCGCGATGTTCATCTTCTGCGATCGTTACAATATCGGCATGATCCAAGTGGATGCATGGGTCAAAGAACTTCTGCCACGTCTTTCGCAACGTTCAGTTTTTCGCTGGCGATCATTGAAGGCCAAGGGGGCAAAGGACGATCTTGCGGTCGACCGTTCGGCGGCGCGCAAAGGTAAAGGCTTGCTTGAAACTGCGAACAGCGGCGAAGTTCGTGCGTTTGTTCTGGCATGGATTGCAGCCAATCCACATCTCACCGCCGATATTATTCGCGGTTATTGCGAAGATCATTTCGGTGCGGAGCTTATCGACCGCAATGGCGAAATGAAGCCGATGCCAGCTGAGCGGACTTTTCAGCTCTTCATCTCTTCGCTGAAAACTGAAGAGAAGGTCGTCCTCACCAAAATCACTGACCCCGACAAGTTCCGTTCGACGATGAAGCTGTCAGGCACTGGAACGTTGCGCCACATCGACGAACCGAATGCGCTCTGGATGATCGATGCTTCGCCGGTCGATGCTCTTTGTGTGGATGGTCGTTACTCGATGTATGCTTGCATCGATATTGCCACGCGCCGCCTCGTTATCACACTTTCCAAGACACCACGCGCCTCCGCCGTTGCATTGTTGCTACGCAAGTCGATCCTGCAGATGGGTGCAGCGCAGGTCATCAAGACTGATAACGGTTCCGATTTTGTTGCTATCGCCACGAAACGCCTCTTCGACAATCTCGACATCACAGCCGATGTTTCGGATGCTTATAGCCCGGAACAGAAAGGCCATGTTGAGCGCGTCATCAAGACGTTTCAGCATGAAGTGTGTCCGCAGCTTCCCGGCTATATCGGCCATTCGGTTGCTGACCGTAAGGCCATCGAAGGTCGCAAGAGCTTTGCTCAACGTCTTGGCGCCGACGAACACGAACTATTTGAAGTCAGCCTTACAGCAGCGCAGTTGCAGCAGCACATCGATGACTGGCTTGAATATGTCTACAACGAGCGCAGCCATGGCGGATTGAAAGGGCGTTCACCCAACGAAGTTGCCGCCGCTTCTGTCACTGCGATCCGCCGCGTCGATGAACGCGCACTCGACACCTTGTTGATGCCGGTTGCCGGAAAGAACGGCAAGCGCGTCATGTCCAAACAAGGCATTAAAGACAACCATATGCATTACGTTTCCGGCTCCATCATGGTCGGTACGGAAGTGTTTTGCCGCCGCGATCCGCTCGATATGGGCAAGCTTTATGTGTTCTCGCTCGATGGCGGCGAGTTCCTTGATGTTGCGATCTGTCCAGAATTGGCAGGCATCAATCCGCAAGAGTTCATCAAGGCTCAGAAGGATATTGCATCTGGGCTGATCCGTGACCGCGTCAAGGACATCAATGCCGATATACGTGAGCTGAAGAAAGGCCCATCCGGTATTGAGCGCACCATCCGTCTTGCGAAACGTAAGGCTGCGGAAAAGGCCGGTCAGACCGCAAACGTCATCCAGATGCCAAAGCGCGAAGAGCAACATTCGACACCCGCTATTTCGGCGGCAGTTGATGCGGTCACACTTCCACAGGCTGGCATCCAGCCTAAGCCGCTCAATGAAAAAGCGGCAGAGCTGCATGAGGCAATCAAGCGCGAGGCTGAAGAGCGCAAGGCATCCAAGGTCGTGAGCATCGATCCGAATGCGGGTCTGAGCGCCACTGCCATTCGCTTCAAGTGGGCAATGGACCTCGAAACCAAGATCGCTGCAGGCGTGGAACTCGACGCTGACACTGCGGCGCAGTTGGTCCGCTTCCAAGCCACGGCGGCATACCGAACCATAAAAGACACAGCAAAGGATTTTGGAATTGAGCAGGCTCTGAAGATCGCCCGCTAAAAATAAAACCCCGTTGGAGCGGGGTTCTAATGAAAATTTCTATCCAGCGAGGAAGAAAATGACTGGTACCGAACAAATTGTCAATGGTGGTGATACTGCACCGATCAAGAATGTGGCTGCTTGCCTCAACCTGGTGCGGTCATTGCAGAACCGTCATCCATTGCAGCCAAACCTTGGCGTGTTCGCCGGGTTCTCTGGTTACGGCAAAAGCGTGGCTGCGCTTTATGCCATGAACAAGACACAAGCCGCCTATGTGGAAGTTTCAGACACATGGACGAAAAAGAAGCTGCTCACCTCCATATTGTCTGAACTCGGCCATCCAGATGCGAAAGGCACTCTTTCCGATTTAGAAGATGAGATCATCGGCCTTTTGGCTCGCGATCCTAAGCGCCCGCTCATAATCGATGAGTCCGACAAACTTGTCGATCGACACATGATTGAGCTTGTTCGCATGATTGCCAAGAAGAGCAATGTGCCGGTTCTTTTGATTGGCGAAGAACTATTTCCGAAGAAGCTGGAGCGTGTTGATCGGTTTCGCGATCTGGTTCTTGAATGGGGATACGCGCAGCCTTGCGATCTGGAAGATACGCGCACTCTGGCTCGCACCTTCTGCCGTCACATTGACGTCAAGGATGACTTACTTGACCAGGCACGTCAGGAAGGTGATGGCCGCGTCCGGCGTATCTGCAACACCCTTCATTCAATTGCCAACACCGCCGATGAACTCGGCCTGAAGGAAATCCGCCTTGCTGAGTATCAAGGGCATGGCGCGGGCTACTTCTGCACCGGCGCTGTTCCGTCACGCAACACTCGGAGGGCCGCTTAATGTCAATTGCTCTCAAGATCAGCGTAGACAAGAACAAGTCACCGATGCGCGGTATCGACCATTATTGGTCCGTGATTATGGATCACGAAATGCGCGGTATGACCTTCACCGTGCCAGATATTCGGGCATTCTCAAAATTCGCTCATCGAGATGACATATCGGACTTTGTGCGCCGATTGGAAAAGGCGGGCATCATTGAGCGTGTTGGTACAAAGCCCGGTTCGCGCATAGTGATATTTCGTGTCATTGAGCGCCAGAACACAACACCGAAAGTTCGCAGAGATGGCACCGTTATTGAGGGTGTCAGCAAAAACCGCGCCATGTGGAATTTCATGCGGACCACAGCCGGTGCGCAGAGTTTCACCGCGCATGATATTGTTGCATGGGCTTCGACCGACGAAACCTTGATCAACATCGATGCAGCTAAGTCTTACATCGCGTTTCTCGCAAAGGCTGGCTATCTGATCGAGATGGTAAAAGGTACGCCCGGAAAGCTTGGCATCTGGCGTCTGGCACCGCATATGAACAGCGGCCCTCTGCCACCGATGGTTTTGCGCACAAAAGTCGTTTTCGATCAAAACCGTCATGAGATCGTCGGGCCGGTTGTCACCGAAGAGGTGCAACCATGATCGCCGCGAAACTCACGAACATCGATAAGGCCCGTGCTGCCTGGAATGGTGAAATTCCAGATTGGATCGTGATCCTTGCAGAAGCTTGCGATCGTGAAAGTCAGTCAGCAATTGCGCGTAAAGTTGGTTATTCGGCTTCTGCAGTCAGCCAGGTTCTCTCCAACACCTATCAGAATGGTGTCTACGGCGTCGATGGTCGCTGTAACGCCGGTTATGGGCTCTGGCAGTTGATCTACAAGTCCAAGCTACCTTTGACGGCAGAAAACTATGCAGCGGCTCGCGCTGCCATGACCTCCATTCGCAAGCGCAACGGTGAAATCATTTCGATCAATCCGCGCAAGCTGCTCGTTCCGTCCTCTCTGGAAGGTGCCGCCCGCAAGCTGCTCATCAACGAGCTGGGCGCGAATGGCGAAAGCAACGAGTGGAAGGGTACGGCGGAGCCGGTTGTGATCCCGCTGCTCGGCTAATCAAGCCACTCCCTGATTACCGCCCGCACCGACAGCGGGCGGCGCATACCGGACGAACCTTGTGACTGCATTAACCCGGAGTTTTACAATGAGAAAATTGGGTCTCTTCTTCAGTAGCTTGTGCGCAATGGCGGCGGTTCTCGCCTTCACAGCGATTGCACCAGCATCGGTTGCTGAAATCCCACTCTATGAAAAGATCGTCTCAAATCCCGTCGATTTCTATTTCAGCCAACCAGATGCACTGATCGCGTCACCCGCCATCATTGCTGTTGTGTCCAAGGATATGAGCCTTCAATCCGCGTCGAACCACGCATTCATTGCCATGTTGCGACCAGCTGACGTGTCTGTCCTTGCCAAGTCGAAAACGATGGACGTGCGCTTACCTCTTCCAGTTCCCCGATCGCATTTGAACGAATGATCAATCGATAAGAACTGAAAAGCACTCCCGCCATAACGGGCGGGAGGGTTTCTCAAAACGGCCTTGAGACCCTTTTGAAAAGCCCTGAAACAAGTGGAGCACGATAATGGCGAAAGCTGCCAAAGCCACCGAAACGAACAAGACAGTGCCAGCCGCTGAAGTGGTTGGCGGACCATTGCCTAATCAGAATGATGCCAATCAGAGCGGCACGACTGCAAGCAATGATGCGAATTCAACCAATGCCTCCCAGGCGACTGCTTCAACTGTCGTAGCTGGTGATCTGACCAGTGCCGACATTGAAGAGATGATTGCGGCCTCTGTCCAGGTTGCGAAAGAAGCTGGTTGGGATTTTGTCGCTGCAGCAGTCGAAGCCTTTGCCGCTAAACACGGCAAACTTGGATGCAACGGAATTCGCATCACAGCCAAGGTTGAAGGCATCCGCCGTGGCGGTCGCCGTCACAACGGCACCAATGAATATCCAGTTCATGAATTTGAGCCACTGCAGCTCAACCAGATTTTGGGTGATCCCGACCTGGTCGCTGAGCTGATCGAACTCGAAGAGTAATACCGGGCCGCCGCTGAGACAGGCCAGACCCGGAAGCCGTCGCGGCAGGCGGCTTCCACCTTAAACCGGAGATCAGTTCTTGTACGCAACCGTCGCAAATATGGTCGAGCGTTTCGGCAACACGGAAATGGTCCGGCTCTCGATGCCGGAAGACCGTGAGACCGAAACGCTTGATCCAGCCAAGATTGAGGTTGCTTTGGCAGATGCCACAGCCCTGATCGACGGCTATTTGCGTGGTCGTTACAAGGTGCCGCTCTCGGAAGTACCGAAAGACATTGTTCGCGCTGCCTGCGTTCTTTCGCGTTATGACCTTGCGAAAGGCGAGCGCATTGAGCCGACCGAGCAGATGCGCCTGGAGCGCAAGGAAGTTATCACCTGGCTTGAAAATATAGCCAAAGGTTTGATCTCGATCGAGGCTGCGTCCGCTGGATCATTCGGCAAATCGAATGGCCCGCGCTTTTCTGGTCGCCCTGCAACGTTCTCCGATGAATCATTGAAGGGCTGGTGAGATGGCTAACCTTGAACTGACCAAGGCTCCGATCCGCGTCATGGAAGCCGCTATTATCGACAGGCTACGACTGGCCTTTCCCGCACAGAAGTTCCAAATTCAACGGGTTCCGGCAGTCTTGACGGTCAAGGAATTTGAACAGGTTGTTCGTATGCGCCCGTTCATTGGTCTTGCATGGATGGGTATGCAGCCTGACCGTGATCATGGACGGCTGCTTTCGGGTGTAGCGAATTGGCGTTTGGTTCTCGTCGTGAAGGCTTCGAATGGCCTTGATACCCGCTTCAAAGGCGATCGGTTTGATATCGGCCTTGATGCGATGATCGACGTATCGAGCGTTCTTCTGAGCGGCTGTACCTTGTCGGATATCGGCACATGCACGGTGACACGCGCAGAAGCTGTCTATGCTGACGGCTGGGCCGATGACGCCACAGTGCTTGCACAGGTCGATTTCGATGTGCGCTTCACATCCCCATTGTCCGCCTTCCAGATCAAGACGCTCGACGATCTGAAATCCATGGGCGTCACCTGGATCACGAACGGCGACGAAGAATCTCCAATCTCTCAAACCATCACACCCGAGGAAAGCCATGCTTGAGAAGAAGCTGAAGTGTGCCGAGGGCCGCAACGTGCCGATGGAAGATGGCCGCGACTGGCCTGAAGGCGGCATTACCGTTCCGGTCACTCATTATATACGCCGCCGTATTGCGGATGGCGATCTGGTCGAAGTCGAAACCAAAGGCTCAACCGCGCCAAGTGTTCCGGCTTCCGAAACCGTCACTGACGAAAAGGCCAGCAAGGCCAAGACTGGAGACAAGTAATCATGGCCGATTTTACCTTTGATCAGATCCCGACCGATTGGCGTTCGCCTGGCACCTATCTTGAGGTGAAGCCGAATTACCGCAATGTCGGCATCTTCGATTATCCGGTGCAGAACCTTATCATTGGCGCGAAGCTTGCCACTGGAACGCTTGCGCCTGGTTCGATTGTTGAAGTGGTGCGCGGTTCCGAAGGTCAGGCATTGTTTGGCATCGGCTCGATCGGCGCTGAACAGGTGGCGGCATTCCGTAAGGCCAATAAAACGCAGCCACTCTTTGTTATGGCTCTGCCCGATGAAGCGGATGCTGTAAAAGCAACCGGCACCATCACATTCACCGGCACAGTGTCGTCGGCTCTCGTTCTGCGCTTCAAGATTGCCGGTCAGCAGGTACGATTCACAGCGCAGCCAACGTCCACGATCGCACAGCTTGCGTCCGCTCTTGCCGCAGCCATAACGGAAAACGCCACGCTGCCGGTAACTGCAGCGTCTGCAGCCGGTATTGTCACCGTTACGAGCCGCCATAAGGGCGAGGTCGGCAACGACATTGATCTGCGTGTCGATGTCGAAGCGCAGCCGCTTCCAGCCAGCTTGAATGTTGTCGTTGGCGCTATGGCTGGTGGATCGGGCAATCCTGATCTCACACCTGCGCTCGATGTGATTGCGAATACCTGGTACACGGCAATCCAGCATCCGTTCAGCGACGCCACCAATATGGGCGTGTTTGCCGAGTTCCTGACGGAGCGCTTTACGGCTATGTCGAAACTTGATGCGCATGGTTATGTCGGCAAGCGCGGCACGTTTGGCGATCTCGGCACATGGGGCCAACTGACCAATTGTCCATTCCTGACCGTTGTCGGCCTCAAGGCTTCGCCAACCAGCTCATGGTCGATCTCAGCGGCAGTCATGGGGCTTGCAAGCTTCCATCTTGCTAATGATCCGGCTCGCCAGTTGCGCTCGCTCGTTGTGCCAGGCGTTGAAGCGCCAGCAGCTGCGGACCAGTTTATCGAGACCGAACGCGATCTGCTTTTACGCCGGGGCGTTTCGACATTTGAAAGCCTGTCAGATGGTGCCGTCACGATCTCGCGTTTGATCACGACATACAGGAAATCAAATCTCGACGTCGATGATGATGCATGGCTCGACATCATGGTGCCAGCCGTCCTGTCACGCATTCGCTATGACTGGCAGTCGTATGTCTCGCTGCTCTATCCCCGCGCCAAACTCACCGATGATGAGGATGCTGCGGCCTTTGCCAGCAACGTATCAGATGATGACGTTGTCGGTTCGTCGGTTGTTACGCCGCGCCGCATGCATGCGTCCTGGGCGGGTCGCAGCCGTCGCTATGCAAACCTCGTCTGGATCGAGCGTGTCGAGGAAACCATCAAGCAGAGTGTGTTCAAGCGCAACTCCAGCGACAAGGACCGGCTCGATAGCCGTCAGGAAATCAGGATCGTCGGCAATCTGATGGTGCTGGCTGGCTCACTGGAATTCCAGGTTTAACGGTAAGGAAAGCAGATCATGCAGGTACTTGGCATTGTAGACATCGTCTGGCGGGGGCGAAATATCCCCGTCGAGAAGGGTGCAAAAATCAAGGTCGGCGGCATTAAGAACAATGCCGTTACCTATGGGCGTGGTGTGTCCCGCGCTCAGGAGTTTGAAGGTTCGGAAGTCACTGCGACTACCCATCTCGAAAAAGGTCAACGCTATGGCAGCTTGTGGACTGCAGAAGAAGGCGAACTGCAGGTCGTTTGCGATACCGGCCAGACCTACATCATCGCCGACGCATTCTTGACCGACATCCCGGAAATTACTGGCGGCGAAGGCGGCAAAATCGAACTCAAATGGGCGGGCAGCGCTCCTGAAGAGGTGCTTTAATGGGCACGAAACAAGTCGTTGATCTCGACATGACAGACACTGATCAGGTCAACAAGTCGATTGTTGTTGATGAAAGTGCACCGTTGGCTCTCACTGGCGCCACCGCTGATGTTGTCGAAGACATTGCTGAAAGCGATCGTCTGCCAGACAACGCTGTTCAGAATGCGGACGGTAGCGTGACGCTCACGCTGTTTTATCCGCAGACGCTCACCGTCAAAAAGGGCGATAAGGTTCGTGAAGAAAATTACGAGCATCTTACCTTCCACCGCCTGAATGGTGCAGATCAACGTGCAATCGCCGCCGCAAGCGACAGCATGCTTAATGTTGTTGCGTTCTCGCGTTCCACCCGGATCAGTCAGGCCATCATGAATGTGCTTTTTGACAAGATGGATGCTGCCGACATCTCAGCAGGCGCTCAGGTGTTTAGCCATTTTTTGGGCAGTGGCCGGAAGACTGGCAAGTAATCCTCGGCGGGATCGCCGATGGAACGGGCTTCTCTGCCGCTGAAATCGACATGATGGACGCGGCAACTGCCACCTTCTGGTGGAATAGCATTATGGCTTTTCGCGAAGCCGTCTCAAAGAAAGATTAGATCATGGCAAACCGCTCTATGGCGCTTGATGTTCTGGTCAGGCTTCGCGATCAGCTCTCCAGGCCAATGCGCAGCCTGACAAATAACCTTCAGAAACTGACCGGCTTTGCGCGTCGTATCGGGATTCTCGGTACGGCGATCGCAGCTATTTCGTTTATGGGTCCTGTTAACGAAGCCGCCGCTTTCCAGCAACAGCTGCTCGATATTGCAGGAACCGCCGAACTATCAGGCAAGGCAGCGTTTGAATTCGTCGGCAAGGCCAAGGCCGAATATGAAGAGCTGGCCTTTGCTGTAGGCCAAACCTCAGACATTATCGCAGCTGGTGCCGGTCAGATGATCGCCGCTGGCGTTGATCGCAGCCTAATCGATGCAACGATTAGCGACATCGGACGTGCTGCAACTGCCGCAAATGCGCAGTTCTCAGACATGGCAAGTGTTGGCACCTCCATGCTCAACACCCTCAAACTTCCCGCCGATCAGATGCGCGACAGCCTTGGTGCGCTTGTGATCGCCGGTAAGGAAGGGTCGTTCGAGTTGAAGGACATGGCGCAGCATTTCCCGCGCCTGACTTCTCAGGTTGCAAAGTTTGGCGTGAAGGGACGTGAGGCCGTCGATTTCCTTGGTTCCGCTCTGCAGATCGCGATGAAAGGCACATCCGATCCGTCGATTGCCGCGAACAATCTTTCAAACTTCCTGTCGAAAGCCTTGTCAGAACGCACCATTAAGAACTTCTCTGGCATGGGCGTGGACATTCAGGCCGTCATGCTGGACGCCGCCTCCAAGGGCATCAATCCGTTGGAAGCAATGCTGCAGAAGGTCGGCAAGCTCACCGGCGTTGGCGAAAAGGAAATCGGTAAATACATGAAGGCCGCTAAGAAAAACGGCCTCGAAGGTGCTGAAGCGCTGGCCTATGTGCGCGAGCAGCTCGAAGCGATCGGCGCGGCCAGTAAGGTTTCTGAGCTGTTCTCTGATCAGCAGGTGCTAGATTTTATCGTGCCGTTCATGGCGAACGTGCAGGAATATAAAGACATCAAGGAAAAGGTTGCAGCCGCAACAGGTGCCGCCATCGATGCCGACTTTGATACACAGATGCAGGGCATGAACCGGCAGCTGACCATCCTGAATGAAATCGGCACTCAGTCTATCCGTGAAGTCGGCTTCGCCTTTGGCGAGTGGCTACCGTTGATCAATTCCTGGCTGATGGCTGGCATCAAATGGATACGTGAGTTTGACCAGTCGACAGGTGGCTGGGTGAAGACGCTCATGACCGGCGCTGGCGGTGCAGTTCTATTGGTTGGCGCGCTTGGTGCAATCGGTTTGGTACTTCCAATCATCGGTGCGGGCCTCGGTGCGATCGGTGCTTTGATCGGGGTTATCTTCTCGCCGCTCGGCCTTATCATCGGACTTCTGGCCGGTGCTGGCGTATTGATCGCCAAGAATTGGGATAAGGTCGGACCCAAACTGATGAAGTTCTGGGATGGCCTGAAAGATCGCGCCTCGAAGGCATGGGAAGGCACTAAGCGGGTTTGGGGACAGGCGCAGCCTTATCTGTCTCGTGTCTGGTCGCGTGTGTCTGATGGGGCTCTTCGTGCATGGAACTATGTGGCCGATGCCGCACCGAGAGCATGGTCGCGAGTTTCCGCAGGTGCTCAATCAATCTTCTCTGGCATCAACTTCGACAGCCTGAAAGTGGGTAGTTTGAAGGTGCTTGAAGGCGTGTTTAATGGCCTTCAAACGGCATGGAATGCGCTCAAAGAAATGGGCGCTGGCATGGAAACATCGCTTGCACCGATTGGCGAGAGCTTAAAGCGCACATTCGGCCATATGGGCGACACCTGGAATAACCTGAGAGATATGGGCAGTGCGCTCGGTACGATTGCCAGCAACCTGATGGCAGTTGTCGGCTTTGACACTGGTCGGTTGTCTGGTTTCGCGCGCACCTTGGGTGAATGGTTTGGTCAGCTGCAGCTGCTGAAATTCACCGGCCTTGAAAAAATATGGCAGGGCATTTCTGCTTTGACAAACGGCTTGAAAGAGCTCGCTCAATGGGGTGCAGGAACGGCAGGCATGCCAGATTGGATGGCAATATTTCCTGATTTCGCAGGAAGGGCGGTGAACGTAATTGCTGCCGGGGTAGAAAAGCTTTGGGGCTTTCTCAAAATGCCGATCATGATTCCTAAGCTTGCTTGGGAAGCGCTGGCCAGCGGTTTTGATGCTGTGAAGGAAAAGATCATGAGCGGCATTCAAACCATAATCGATAAGTTACAGTGGCTTGCCAACATTATGAAAGGCCTTTTGACAGGCGGAGCCGTCCAGCCTGGCGGCGCGTTGCCTAATGGTGGAACGTTTGATGGAAGCCGCGAAAGCTCCCAGGATGATTATCTGAAAGGACCGACGATCAATCGTCCAGCACCTGCAAACTCGAACGCTCCTGAAAAGCGCGCGGATGCTGGTTCATCCTCCCGGTTTGCGGCAATCGCTGCACCGCAACAATCGGTCAATGTTGGCGGCGATATCCGCATCAAAGTTGATGGCCCAGGCAAGGTCGTAGCCAGTTCTTCGGACAACAAGGGCGTGGCGCTCTCGACCAATCGCGGTCGCGCTGTTGGCATGGCATAGGGGCAATCAATGATTTTCGATAGTGTTAGCGACATTCTGCCTGGACTTCTTCCAGCTTCATATCGTGGCATTTCCTTCTTCGTACCGGACACCTCGACGCAAGTAGGCCGTCGCGTGGCCGAGCATATGTTTCCCGGCATCGATGTTGCGGCCTATGATGATCTTGGTCTGGCACCTGCGCTCATTCAGTTGGATGGCCTGATTGTCAGTGACAGCTATATTGCCAGCGCCAAAGCTCTCCAGGCGGCATTTGAGACACCGGGACCGGGAACGCTTGTGCATCCGTGGCTTGGACCTATGCAGGTCATTTTGGAAGAGCCTGCGGAAATCTCGTTTGCGGCCTATGAACTTCGCGTCGTTCGTTTCAGTGCCAGTTTCAAACGCTATAACGGCATGGGCCTCCTTGGTTCGATCTCGACCGCATCGACGCTTATCAGTGCGGCACTGACATTTATTTCAATTGCGTCATCACTCATTCGCTCGCCTTCGAGCCGCACAATGTCCCGCCTTCGGACCGACGCCACGCAACGCGTAAGCCGCTCTGTTTTTGGCTATTGGCAATCAAGCGCGGGTCAGGCTTCGAACGTGCTTGCCGCAGCTCTTCCGCAATCATTGCCGGCAACGCCTGATGCGCTGGCAATCGCTGCCGGCAACGTTACCGATTCAATCGTGGCGCTCGTTTCCGATCTTGCCGGAACGCCCGCCGTGGCACCTGCCGCTGAAGCTCAAAGCAACACCATCGTGATTACTGCCAATCAGGCTATCGACATTTGTGCCGCAGCTGGTAGCGTTTTAACGACGCTCGCAGGCGATACAGTTTCGCGCCCAGACACGGTGCTTTTGGCGGGAACCGCAGGCGATGCACTGGCAAAAGCAGCACAACTCGCCGCATATGTGGAATTTGGTTCGCGTTCCGAGGCAAGCAGCTTGCGCGATAGTCTGGTCGGCAAACTGGATGCTTACACCGATCTGCTTTCATCACTTTCAGATTCGAATTTCGCCGCGGAAGTGAGCAGCTCTATTCGCGCCACCCGCGATGTTCGCCTTTGCCTGATAGCTGATATCAATGAGGCCATCGGGCGTTTGCCTGCAACCCGCATCATCGAGACTAATCGTGCCACCGACGCTTTCATGCTGGCTAATCACCTTTATGGTGATGATCCGGCCTCGATCGAGGATGGATATCTTTCAATCATCGAGCGCAACCTCCCGCGTCATCCGGCTTCGATTCCTTCAGGCCGCATTGAGGTAACGGAATAATGGCCCGCGCGATCTGGCTTAAAGTAAACGGTCAGGTGTTTGATCAGTGGACCAACGCCAATGTTACCCGCGATCTCAAAGACCTGAGCGGCTCATTCAGTTTTGAGCTGCGCGATTATAACCGATCGGTTTCGACCTTTGATTTTGCCTCATCAGCTTTGACTGAGTTCTCATTGAAGCCCGGCATGGACGCCGAGGTCTATGTTGAAAACACGCTTGTGCTTAAAGGTTATATTGAGACCGTCGCGCCTGAGATCGATGCGGAGCATGCTGCCGTTTCCATTTCCGGAAAGGACAAGGCAGGCGATCTCGTTGATAGTGCCGCCGCACCTTCAGGGCCGTCTGAGTTCAACAATGTCAAACTTGAGGAAGTCGTCAAGCGGATCGCTGAACCTTTTGGCCTAACGGTTCGTTCAGACATTGACACTGGCGATGCGTTCCCACGATACGGTATTGACCTTTCCGAGACCGGCATCAGCGCAATCGAGAAAGGCGCTCGCCAGCGCCACGCACTTGTCATGTCTGATGGCGTTGGCGGCATTGTTCTGACCAGAACCGGCGCAAACCGCGCACCTGCCGCGTTGTCGCTTCCGGGAAACGTCAAGGCTTCGAACGGGCAGTTCACGCATAAGGACCGGCATTCTAAGGTGATCGTACGCGGGCAGTCAGAGAAAGCAGCAACAGCGCGTGATGATCGAGCAGCGCCACTCACTGGCGGCGGATCGCCGAAAAGCCCGGAAGATCGGCAGGCATCAGATGGTTCTGCAACCGAGCGCGAACGCCGTGGCGTTGTCGCCAGTGGCGAGGCGACCGACGATGAAATCAAGCGCTATCGTCCGGTTGTTCATCTGGCGCGTTCCAAGGCAGACGAAAAAGGCTGCAAGGATGAAGCCGACTGGCGTATGCGTACCAAGCGCGGCGAGAGCGAAGAGATTTCCTATCGGGTTTACGGTTACAGCGAGAACGGCCGTCTTTGGCGTGTCAACGAAACCGTGCCGATTGAGGACAGCTTTCAAGACGTATTCCGCGACATGCTGATTTCGCGTGTAACGTTCCTTTATGGCGAGGAAGGTCGGGAAACCGAGATCGCCGTCACGTCTCCTGAAGCGTTCGATAACAAGCCTGTAAAAGACCGTCGAAAGAACGTTAAAGGCCGCAAGAAGAGTAAGAAAAAGAGCAAGGGCAAGGGATCGAGCGGGCCACTTGATGGCACCGCCTCGGCGTTGTGAGGTCAAGCATGGAAAAAGACACCGCAGATAAAGTCCGGGGCATGGTGCGCCGCGTGGTGCTGAAGAACGTCAATGATGATGGCGAAACGCAAACGGCATCTGTGGAGGTTGCTCCTGGCATTTGGCGCGACAAGGTTGAGATCATGCAGCCTTACGGGCTTGCAACGTCCGCTCCTGAAGACGGTGCAATGGCGATCGCTTTGGCCGTTGGTTCCAACCAGGACGATATTGTCCTCATGCCGGTTTCCAATCCATCGGCACGTATGGGTGGCCTGAAAGCAGGTGAAACTGCTCTTTATAATATGCATGGTGACGGCATCGTCGTCGGTGCTGATGGCAACATCAATGTGAAGGCCGGTGCATCCGTCACGTTTACCGTTAGCGGCGTGACGGTTACTATTTCGGCAGGCGGTGTTGACATCGAGGGCGGCACGATAACCCATGACGGCGTTGTGATCGATAAGACGCACATCCACATTGATGTGGAACCCGGAAGCTCCACAAGCGGCCCACCTCAAGAATAATTCAATTCATGCCCGCCTTGGCGGGCATGTTTGTATTCGCGCGCGCGCGATAGAACCGGGGCATGTTTTACGATGTGGCACTCATATATGACCCGGAAAGCCGCCGCGCTGATCTCGATATCGGCGAGGATGGCGATCTTGTCATTGATGAAACGCCCATCACCGCCGTGCTTTTATCAGTCGGCCTCGACCGCCGTGCCAATCCCGACGATCCTTTGCCTGAGGGCCGCTCTCAGTTTCTGACAGAAGCTGGCTTTGATATGCGCAGAGGGGCAGCAGCTGACGCGCTTGACCCATCCGGCGAGCGTATCGGTTCGCGTTGCTGGCTTCTCGATCGGGCTAAAGCCACCGAAATAACCCGCATGCTCTATCATGGCTGGCTTGAAGAAAGTCTGACATGGGTAGGTCGCGAGCTTCAGACCTCGGCTGAAATCGAGACGGAGTGGTTGGCGCCGCAGACATTAGCCTGGCGCGTCCTGGTCGATGACACGCTCGTTTCTGGTCGGAGGAGCGCATAATGCCTTGGCCCGTCAACTCCGCGAAAACCATTGCCGAACGCATTGCATCTGCGATGGAGTTCAGCATTTCACTCGTCAAGCCGCTTGTCGATCCGCTGGCTATTTCCCGCGCTGTTCGTTCGGCGCGAGGCATGCTGGCCATGATTGGCCGAGCCGTCGCATTGGAAGTGCGCGAGATCCACGATCATGTTGCCTGGTGGGGCCGGATGTATTTCGTGGACACGGCAGAAGATGAGTTTGTCGATCGTCATGCCAATATTTGGGGCATTGTGGCACGACCAGCCACATATGCGGTCGGCAATATTAACATCGAAGGTGCAGCTGGTGCGCCACTGCCCGCTGATCTTGAGATCGCCGGTTCTGATGGCACGATATTCCGCACGACTGCTCTGGCTGTCATTCCGGTCGGCGGCAGCATCATTGTTTCTGCCAAGGCAGTTGCAGCCGGTCCCGTTGGAAATCTTGAAGCTGGTATTCGTCTGCGAACAGTCAATGCTTTTCCTGAAATCAATCGCATCACAGTTGCCGAAGGCGGCTTTGCAGGCGGTGCTGTAGCCGAAACCCCAGCAGAGCTTGCTGCTGCAGTAATGGCCCATATCCGTCAGCGTCCACACGGTGGCGCTGGCTTCGACTATGCTGTCTGGTTGCGCAATGCGTTCCCTGTTCGGGCTGTTAAGCCTTATACCGACTGGATCGGTCGCGGCTCGGTCGGTGTGGTTGTTGCTATGAAGGACGTCTCGTCTGCCCGCGCACCAACACCTGCAGAAATGGCCGAGCAGCTCGAATATCTCGGTGCGCCTGGCTCTTCATCTGGCGTTCGGCCTGTCACCGCCAATGTTGTGATCGTGCCTGCAAAGATGCGTTTGATTCCGATTACAGTGCGCCTTCGTCCTGATGGCGTTGCTACCCGCGCAGCCGTGCAGGAAGCATTCGCCGCATTTATCGCAACCATTGGTGATGACAGCGATGATCAAAACGACAGTCCGATCGGAGCGCTGATCGAGCCATCGCGCATATCGGAAGCTATCTCTGCAGCATCAGGCGAATATGCGCATGATCTGATTTCACCTCTCGCACCGTTCAGATTGGAACGCGACGAATATCCGCTGCCTGGTCTCATCACATTCTTGGACCCGTCATGACCAGACCTCAATCCACCATCCTCGCCAGCCTTATCGGAAAGCTGCCACGCGGCTTCGCCCTTGGTAAACGCGGCGGCGTCCTTGATGCCGTTCTCGACAGCATCGCCAAGGCTCTTGTTCAGGCCGAGGCCGACGCTGAAAAGCTGATGGACGAGATCGATCCACGCACCGCGAATGCGCTGCTGCCTGATTTCGAGCGCGTCTTAGGTCCTGATCCCTGTGGTCGCGACCTTGGCAATCAGACATTAGAACAGCGACAACGCCGCGCACATCAGCGCTGGATTGCAAAAGGCGGCGCGAGCATTCCTTACTTCGTCAAAATGGCCGCAAGTCTTGGCCACACGATCGAGATTGAAGAGTTCTGGCCGTCGAACGCTGGCGTTCTTCTGGCAGGCCAGCCGCTAATTGCCGAAGGCGAGCAGTTCACATGGCGTGTGAAGCTGCAGCTGATCTCGGAGTGGATATTCCGGGCTGGCGTCAACACCGCAGGCCAACCGCTTGGCGGCTTCGAAATCAGTGACATTGAATGCGAGTTGCGGCGGCTGAAGCCCGCGCACACTCAGCTTGTTTTCTCATACGTGGAGAACTGAAATGGATCGCGTCAACGGTAATAATCCGGCTGATATTGGTGGAGGCCGTCGCGGCTTTCAATCGCAAAATGCTGCTGCAGGTGTCGCTGGAACGGAAGTGACGGCCAAGTATCTGAATGATGTGCAGGAAGAAATCTGCGCAGTCATTGAGAATGCGGGCCTCGTTCTTGACCCCAACAAACAACAGCAACTTTGGGAAGCATTGCAATCAATTGCCGCGCCCGGATTTGCAAATCGCACACCTTGGCTTCCAGTCTTATCCGTAACGACTACCGCTCCACCTAACGGTGCCATTCAAGGTGATGCATATATTGTTCCAGCGGGAGCCACAGGCGCTTGGGCGGGGCATGCACAAAAAATTGCTGAATGGACAGGTACAGCCTGGCGCATTGTCGTGACCAAAAACGGGCATGGTGTCAGCCTGCCTGACGGGCGGGTCTTCGAACGCGTGGGCGGCGTATATGTCGAAAAGATCGCCGTTGATGCTCAATCAGGTAAGTGGAATTTCTCGGTTACTGGCGGAAGTGCCAGCGCATTAACAGCCACATTGTCACCAGCCCCACCGTTACTATCCGACGGCATGGTGGTGATTATCGTTCCGTCATTAAAGCCGAACGCTGGAGCGACATTCAACTTGAACGGGTTGGGTGCAAAGGCGGTATTCGGTGGCGACGGTGCGCTCATAAGGTTTGGTGATATGATGCAGGGTGCGCCTGCAATGCTTGTCTATAGTCAGCAGTTGAACGGTTGGGTACTTTTGACCACACCTCGTTTGTTGTCACAAATTGTTGGCTTCAAAGCGGACACCATCACCGGCGGCGTCGCACTTGCTACAGGCGTCCTAACATTCGTTAGACCGACAAACAAAATCTTCGATACCACAACAGGTTATAGCGTTGCGACGGGCGAATACACAGTCAGTAAAGCGGGTGTCTATTCGATCACAGCGAATTTCTACATGGAGAGCGTAGACAACATCACGATGCTTTTCATCTGCAAGAACGACACACCAGTTGCTGAATCATCCAGCAACTCAAGAGGCCGTGTTTTATCTGTCAGCACGCTCGAACAATGTGCGATCGGGGATAAAATCAGACTGGCAGTGAGGCAGTCCAGTGGGGCGACCATGCAGACCCCTACGGGTACTATGCAGTATTCGTTTGCCGCCACCTTATTGGGGAATATCTAAATGAAAATAGCTATCGCGGTTGATGACTTGACACGTTTGGCCCTCGCGCTGCCGCAGATCACGGAGGTTGCCGCCTACGACGGGACACATCTCGACGTCCCAAAAGCACTTGGAGAGGAAATCACTGCTCTCCTCGCTGGTGGTGAGTTGCACGAACTCGCTTTATCTGCACTCCGACAGACATTGAAAGGCGAAGTCGACAAAGCAGCCGAACTTGAGCGCCTGAAGTACATTACGCCGGGTGCAGGTCAGGCGATGACCTACCAACAGAAGATCGCGGAAGCACAGGCGTTTAAAGCCGCAACTAACCCGCAACCCTTAGACTATCCGATCTTGTCATCGGAAGTCGGCATCACAGCTGATACCTTGGTTGAGGTTGCCAATATCGTACTAGCGGCCTTCGGTCAGTGGCAACAGATCGGCGCGATGATTGAAAGCATCCGCCTTGGTGCCAAACGCGACATCGATGTGGCAGAGCATGAAGCTGCAGCCCGCGCCGTTGCAGATGCCATTGTCTGGCCGTCGGTACAGGTGCAGTCATGACGGCGGTTGTGGGCGTTTTGCTGGACGATCTGCGCGGTCTGCTTTCGGTTGAGCATGATGGTGCGATCACATGGGACGAACTGCAGGAACTGAAGAATCAGTACTTCGGGAAGGATGTCGTCGCGATTGAGGTTTATCCGCCACATAGCAACGTCGTGAACAGCCTGCCTATGCGCCACCTTTGGCGGCTTGGTGCTGGCGAATACTGGCCTGACCTGACTGGACAAAAAGCCGTTGGCGACCTGACTTTGCGCGACCGTGAATTGCTTACAAGAACGGAATTGGAATATCTCCAGCAGCGAAAGAGTGATCTTGTTGCAGCCAGTTGATATGCAGGCTAGGCGTGTCATTAGATCGAAAAACAAAAAGGCTGAAAAAATGAATCGCAACGCACAGTTTGATTTAGCTCGTCTACTTGCATGTTGCGCGGTGATCATACTGCATGTTTCAGCAGGCTATTTATATCAGTATGGAAGCGTACCTTCTTATCAGTGGCATTTCGCGAACGCTGTCGATTCTGCTGTTCGTTGGTGTGTTCCCGTATTTGTCCTTTTAAGCGGTGCCTTGAATGTAACGTCGAAGAACATCCACTACCGTGGCTTTCTCGCTCGACGTTTAACAAGGCTCTCGTTGGTCATTATTTTTTGGAGCGCAGCATTTTTTGCTTATGCGGGTATTTATGATCTTAATGATATGGCTACGAGATTGCTTGCCGGGCAACCCTATTACCACCTCTATTTTCTCTTTTTGATTGGCGGACTTTATCTCTTAACGCCTGCATTCGCCTCTTACACGAAAGCCGTTGGTGATCGACAGGCGATGATCACTGGTTTGATTTGTCTGACAATAGCTATGGCAGCATGGGCGATTACAGATCGCAGGATGACTGCATTTACTTGGTTCATACCGTTCATCGGATACTACATCATTGGCGGACCACTCAGCCGGTCGCCACTTTCGCTTACAATAGCTCTTCCAGGCTTTGTGATTTCATATCTCGTAACGGTCATAGGTACATGGGTACTGGTGGAACATTTCGGGCCGGGGGGAATTGGCCTCTATCTCTATAATTATCTCAGCCCATCGGTCATTTGGATGTCAATCTGCATCTTCTCGATCTTTGTCCGACTTCCAGTGAAGGCAACATCGCTGCTAGTGAGCTTAAGTGCAATTACACTAGGCGTTTATGTTCTTCATCCAATGATTTTAGAGAACTTACAGAAGTGGATGCCGATAGTTCTACCGCCGATGGGAGCGGTAAAAACAATATCCCTGCTTTCGGTTGCGACAGTGGTCCTCACTTTCGTAGTTGCTTACGGCGCAGCCCAAATACCAGTTTTGAGAAAAGTTTTCAGATGATGCGTTGCGCTGGCGGCAAAGGTTAGGCTGTGCGAGAGCTGATATTTTTGGGAGGGAAGTAAAGCCCCTTTAACGAGCGCTTAACTCAGTTCTTTGACATCGGAAAAGTGTTGCCACGCGATCTTGCGCTCGCTGCCACGCGATTTTGCGCGCTACAGTAGAAGCCGCGCTATTCGTGAAGAATCACGACAATTCCAGCTATTTATAGGTGCTATTTAAGTGTCCTACGTTGTTTATCGTTAATGACGAGGGCAGCCGCCTTGTCTCGTTACAAGACTCACGATCTATTACGCAGAAATTATACAGGACAAGGTGATATGGCTCAGAAAAGTGCAGTTAAAGCTCCAGCTATGATGGCTGTTGCAGGAGTAATATTCTTAATTGGTGGCTTTTATCTCCAGTTTAGCGCGTCAGGGGTTTCTTCGGCTGATCAGATGCGTTGTGAGCAGAATGTCAAAAATCTCTACAAAGACAGTGCCGAGGCGCAACAAACACTGATGCCAACATGCAATGAGCCAGGCGTTGTTGCCATGATGGATGCAAAGGCAAGCGGATCAGGCGCATTCGACGCAGCGGCAGCAATAGCTTCGGCTAATCAATCTGAAATCGGTTCAGGCGCTTTGGGTTATGGGCTCATGGGCGTGGGCATCGCACTTTTGATTTCAGGACTTTTTGGCCAGTCTCGCGCTAGAAAGATTGGCTAAAATCTATCAATAAATGCCAGCTGCACTTGAAGTCGGCATTTGACCGCTGACTGTCAGGCGAGGCGGGTATGCGCAAAACGGGTTCCTGCCTTGGTTTGAATGTGCTTAAAGAAGGCACGAAGTTTATACAGGAGCTAAATGTGCATTCTTTCGGCAAGGTAGCCATAGCCAGTGCGATTGCTATTCTGATGGTTTCTCCTGCACTTGCGGATGCAAAGACGGATTCACTTCAACTCAGGAAATCCGTAGTTGAAGGGTTGTTTACCTATATCGAACTGGGTGAGAATTCTGACGGGCGTTCGAAGGCGCTCGGCATTGCGATGGAAGAGAAGGTGCAGGTACCTGTTGCCAAAGCACAGTATGAATGGCAGGAAATTGCGAAGAATAGCTCCGATGCTGGCGCATATGAGGCGTATAAGATGTGCGATACAGCAGCCAGTTCGCTTCAGAATATTGTGAAGATCATTGCGGGTTACATCAAAAGCGACAGCACTCAAGAGCCGGAATATGATTCCGCTCTGACCAAACTGGGTGCTGATCTTACCGAGTGCGAAAAGGCGCTCGATGTGCAGCTGACCTTCTAATCATTGATACAAGATATATTGGTAGCGGCGCTCGAATTGCGAACGCCGCCATCTAAAAAATTATTTCAGGTCAGCGAGAATATCGTCATAGACCTTGCAGGCGCTTTCAGGATCTGTTGTGAGCTGCGACTGCGCACCGGAAAGCTTCTGTGCTACTTCGGACGCTTTCTGTGGATCCTTGGCAGCGAGTTCCTGCATCTTCGTGGCAAACTCTGTTGCCTTTGCACTTACTTCTTCAGCTGTGCAAGCGAGCGAAGGTGAAGCAGCGGCCATTACAACAGTGATGGCAAGAAGGTATGCTTTCATTGTTCGTTCCTCGTGACTAGTCAAAGTTATATTAGACAATCCCGTATAATGGCCTGAATATAAAAGTGAAATAAGCTGAAAATCACATAGTATGTGCGAGATTAACAATAAACCTGCGATCATCCATCGGGATGCGCTATGAGGGCTGTGCGAATATTCGGATACCTCAATATCCACCAGAATGAGAGTAAATCTAAATAGATCAAAATAATTGTCGATACTCGACTATTCAGCTTTGTTTCGTTTTTAATATCTGACTTTTGCGCTTATTGAGCATCTATTAATTAAGCGTATGAGGAGATGATATGCGTCATATTCCAACAGCTATTGCCGGTTTTATTGGCTTAGCCATTTTGAGTGTCATTCTAGGGTCCTGGTATACTGTCGATGAAGGTGAACGCGGCGTTATTCTCCGTTATGGAGCAGTTGCTGGCGTTGCCCAGCCGGGACTTGGCTTCAAGATTCCCTTGATCGACTCCGTAGTCCGGGTTTCTGTGCAGTCCAAGGCCGCAATTTATAACGGTATGGAAGCTTATAGCCGGGATCAGCAGCCTGCCACGATGAACCTTTCGGTAAATTACCGTATTCCGCCAGATCGTGTGGAAGAAGTCTATGCCACCTATGGCGGCGAAGATGGGCTCTTATCTCGTCTGGTGGAGCGTCGCGTATTTGAAGAAAGTAAAACGGTTTTTGGTCGCTTTGCTGCCATGACGGCTATCCAGGAACGTGGTCGGCTTAATCAGGAAATCGCAGATGCGATCCAGAAGAGTGTGAGCGGCCCAGTCATTATCGACAGCGTACAGATCGAAAACATCGATTTTTCTGATGCATATGAAGCAAGCATTGAGCAGCGTATGCTGGCCGAAGTGGAAGTTCAGCGCCTTCGCCAGAATGCTGAGCGTGAAAAAGTACAGGCAGAAATCACCGTTACGCAGGCCAATGCGCAGGCAGATGCACGGCGTGCCGATGCTCAAGCACAGGCTGATTCCGTACGTTTGCAAGCACAGGCCGATGCAGAAGCAATTCGCTTGAAGGGTGACGCAGAGGCGCAGGCTATCAAAGCACGCGGTGATGCATTGCGGGACAATCCAGGTCTGGTGTCTCTAACGCAAGCTGAGCGGTGGAATGGCCAGCTACCGACGACCATGCTGCCGAACGGTTCAATCCCTATGCTGAATATCACGCAAGAATAATTCGACATTTGATACGTTGGCGGGTCGAAAGGCCCGCCATTTTTGCGAACATGAGCCAACGGGAACGCACGAATCGGAAGCTTCACGTTCACATTATCTAATTAATCTATATGGCTAATAATAAACGAAACTTCGTTTCCAAACATTCTTCTCTTGAGAGAAGAATGGCGCGAGTGACGGGGCTCGAACCCGCGACCTCCGGCGTGACAGGCCGGCACTCTAACCAACTGAGCTACACCCGCGCATTGTTCTGATGTTTTTCAATCAGGAACGCTGCTCATGTATTAGGGAAGTGGAGCAGCGTCAATCGTTTCTACGCTTAAGACCATAAAAAAGTTCGGATAATTCTAATTTAGGTCTGCATTTGTGGAAAACACCTGAAATCCGCTCCCTCAGGTCACGGGTAAATGATCATCTGGTACTGAATTTAAGCAAAAGCGGCACCCCAAAGTGTGTGCCGCTTAAATGAGATTCGCTGTTACTTGACGGATTCGCCGGTCTTAGGATCGATTTTGATTTCGACCTTCGCGCCATTCTTCATGAAATATTCGATTTCATAATAGCCGCGATCATTCCAATCGACTTCATCGATGTATTGCACATCGGCGGTCTGTTCGATCTTGGCAATGATTTCAGAGAGCTTTGCACCCTCTGGAGCTGCGGCGAAAGCGCCGGCAGAAGTTGCTGTGAGAAGAATGGCTGCGAGCATGGTGCGCATGAAGAACTCCCTTCGATTGATATAGTTTCTAGGTAAGGCCTGAAACGCACATATCAAGGTGGTGCTTCGCCAAAGACTCTTATTGCCACGAGCCAAAGTGTGTCTGCAAAAAGCAGCCAAACACGAGGAAGGCCAATATGGCCAGGGCGATCAAGAGTATTTTCATTTTTTGATCATCCGCATTGTTCAGATCACATACAAGAAAACTGTATGTGATCTGAACCTGTCAGATTGATCGGTTTCAGGAAATGATTTCGATCAACGGTTACGATTATCGACCGAAAATGCGCCAGCACCGGTCGCTACCAGTGTCAGGAATACGAAGCAGAAAAGAATGGCTGCATCGCCGCCATTGGCGACAGGGAAGAAGCTCTTTGGGAAGTGTGCCATGAAATATGCAAAGGCCATATGGCCTGAAAGAATAAAGGCGACGGGACGTGTGAACCAGCCCAGGAAAATCAACGCGCCGCCAACAATTTCCAGAAGCGCCGATGCAAGCTGAATAGCAGACAGGCTGTCAGGGCCCGCGATTGGGAAGCTGAACGCTTTCTGTGTCCCGTGCTCAAAATAGAGCAGCGCTGTCACGATACGTAGGATGCCAATAGCATAGGGTTGATATTTATTGAGCGAGCTTGGTTCTGCCATCAGTTTCTCCAAATATGAGTTTTAAGTTCAACAAACTCATGAAGCCAGAAATGTGGGAAAATGCAAGCAGTCGCTAATTTTTAATCTGCGCAAACCTATCTAGCGACAGCGAGATTGACCGAGTTTCACCTCAAACTGGCGAGGTCCAACCGTTCCATTTTTCATCGGTTTGGGGACAATATTCGCTCTGAGAGAACAAGGTCCGGCAATGATCTGATATTGATCTTCCTTCTGATAGATCACTTTGCTTATCGGATACTGCGGAAGCGCGGCTGCGGCGGCCTCAATGACAGCGGTTAGCTCTTTTGCACGTTGATAGTTCGGAGCAAGTGCTGCTTGTGAACTGGTGGTGATGAGAAGCAGGGAGAGAGTGCCGAGAGCTAATTTCAGTCGCGCCATGGTGTTCTCCGTCTATAACAGCATGAAAATAAATGGAGCGGGTAGCGGGAATCGAACCCGCGCATTCAGCTTGGGAAGCTAGCAGGCTACCATTACATCATACCCGCCCAGTATAACCTATCCTAGCAAGACGCAGGTCAGCACGCCAGTGCTGTTGGAATACTAGCGCCGCAATCTTATCTTTATCGGTTCCAATCATTAATAGGCGTAAGAAGATTTCATCGCGGTTCCCATTGATATCCGTAAATCCGTCGCCATTTGCGGTACTCAATATTTAAACCGAAATTTCCAACAGGTACCTATGGCCACATCTTCCAAGCGCCGAGCATTACTGATCGTCAATCCAAAAGCCCGCAACGGCAAAGGGTTCAATGCCGACATGCGCGGGATACTTGAGCGCGGCGGCATTTCTCTCATTGAGAAGACTGCGAAGGGGGATGAAACCATTTCTGATGTCATCCGTTCCAATAGCGAAGTCGATTTGGTGATTGTCGGTGGCGGCGACGGTACATTGAACGCAGCCGCACCTGGCCTCGTCGAAACGAAGGTGCCGCTTGCCATATTGCCGCTTGGCACGGCGAACGACTTTGCTCGCACAATCGGCATTCCCGCCGACCCCACAGAAGCCACGCGGCAGCTGCTCACTTATGAACAGCATCCCATCGATCTTGGTGAAGTGAATGGCCACCTCTATTTCAATGTGGCGAGCATCGGCTTTAGTGCTGAACTCGCGCAGAAACTGAGTGCTGAGGCCAAGAAAAAGTGGGGTAAACTCGGCTACGCCATTGCGGCTGGCCGTATTCTGATGCGTTCAGAGTTGTTCACTGCCTATCTCGAACATGATGGCATTACAGAGCAGATAAAGACGCTGCAAGTTTCGGTCGGAAATGGCAAGTTTTACGGCGGCGGCATGGCCGTCGAAAAAGATGCAGCCATAGACGACGGCAAGCTCGACTTTTATAGCCTCGAAGTTGACCATTGGTGGAAATTGTTGCGTCTGTTACCCAGTTTGCGTCAGGGAACACAGTCAAAGTGGGACGACGTTCGTGCATTTCCCACGACTGAAGTTATCATTCGCACCAAGAAGCCAAGGCCAGTAAACACAGACGGTGAACTTTCAACCTGGACCCCAGCTCACTTTCGCTTGCATCGTGAAGCGGTCAACGCTTACAGGCCATTCTCATTCTGATAAAAAATGGCCCGCTCTTTAAAGAACGGGCCCAATTCATGACGTTAGGTGACTGGCTCGGAGGTCATAAGAGCCATAGATGAAACGGGCGAGGAGCCCAATCGTTCCATCATCAGAAGAAAAAGTACCAGATAAACAGAACAGCGATGAATGGTACGCCGAGAAGCCAAAGGATTAGTGCACGGAACATATTGTCTCTCCTTCATGTTGTAATTTCAACGATCTGGCAGGAAATTGGTTCCCATAATGATTATGTTCGCAACTGCTTCGGTTCGACTCATTTCAGGGGATTTGCAAAAACTTTAATGATCCGTCAATAATTCAGTGACATCACTAATTTCTAAAAGATACGATCGGCCTTACGGTCATAGTTAGTGTATTGCGGGCGTGTGGCGTATGAGTTCAAACGGGTGGCGAAACCGTGCTAAGAATGCAGATCTATCGATGATGCGTCAAAAGCGCGGATCGACTGCTATGTTGACATTCATGGCGCTGGCTGTGGTTTTGGCGGGTTGCGCAAGCGCCCCGCAGCCGAAATCGTCGAAGAAAAAGCACCCCAAAGAATATTTTGCCGAATCCAAATATGGTGTGAAAGCCAGCCCACGTGTCACCAACCTTCAAGGCAAGCCATTGCCACGTGGTGGTGGCCGCGATCAGGTCGGTAAACCTTATCAGGTCAAGGGCCGCTGGTATTATCCAAAAGAAAACAAGAATTACGCCTCAACGGGTCGTGCTTCCTGGTATGGCAGTGCTTTCCACGGTCGGTTGACCGCCAATGGCGAAATCTATGACATGACGCATCTGACGGCAGCGCATCCAACGATGCCGCTGCCAAGTTATGCGCGTGTCACCAACACTTACAACGGCAGTTCAATTATCGTTCGAGTGAATGATCGTGGACCATTCGAGCGTGATCGCGTGATTGATCTATCGCAGAAGGCTGCTGAGTTGCTGGATTATCAGCATCACGGCACGGCCGATGTGAAGGTTGAATATGTAGGGCGTGCGCCTCTTGATGGACAGGACGATGCGTATCTGATGGCATCCTATCGTCCAGGAAATGGGGATCCGATTGGACAGCCGGCGACCGGCGTAATGATGGCCATGAATGCGCCAACGCCGACACCAGCCGGAATTGCGGCGATGCCGGTTCCACCGTCTTCTCCATTTGAGGTCAATCCGGCTTATGGCGATGGCGAGACACCGTTGCTCCCTGCAAACGTTCCGGTTCCTTCACAGCGACCAGCTGGCAGTTTCGGCGTTGCGACTGCGGCTCGTATTGGCGGACTTGGTTATGCTTCCGACCGTATGGCAGCCTCTGCCTTCGCCGAAGAACGCACCTATGGCAGCATTTTGACCGCAAGTGCGGTTTCGGACGCCTGGAAGCGTAGAAATGCAGAAGAACAGCGTGAATATGTCGAGATCGGTGTTTTTAACTCGCTGGACGATGTGACGAAGCTGGAAAAATCTCTGCCGCGCACTGCACGTGTGACACGCACCAAGATACCTACGGAGCAGGGCGACGTTTATGAGCTGACGGCATTTGCCGAAAAGGGCAATAACGACGATTTGCTTCGTGCGGCGTGGAAAGTCGGAGCAACAGACGCCTTTGTTGTTCGTGCCGACTGATTTTGGCCGGAAAGGCTGCATAGGCTCGTCGGAAGTTTAAAGCATTTCCAGCAAAAGTGTGGAGCGGTTTTGCGTAAGATAGTGCTTTAAAACAGATAGATAGAGCGGTTTCCACGATTCAATATTAACTGGAATCGCTCTAAGCGGACGGGTGAATCATGGGGCGTTCTTCAAATAGCGTAAGGCTTGCGGCAGCATTTTCCGTTGCGGCTTCAATGACCGTGCCGGGATATGCGCAGACTGTGCAAGCTGCATTCGCTACGAAGGCTCCCCAAGTCCTGTTACTGGACGATAAGAGCGGCACCGTCCTTTTGTCCAAAAATCCGGACATGAAAGTGCCACCCGCGTCGCTTGCCAAGTTGATGACGGCTGAAGTTGTCTTTGAAGCACTTGAAAAAGGCCAGACGACGCTCGAAACCAGCTACCCTGTCACTGAGTATGCGTGGCGCACCGGCGGTGCACCTTCTGGCACGTCAACGATGTTTGCTAAGATCAAGTCGACGCCAACGGTTGCTGATCTGCTGCAAGGCATGATTGTGCAGGCTGCAAATGACGGTGCCATCATTCTCGCTGAAGGGCTGTCTGGCAGCGAAGCTGCTTTCGCGCAAAAGATGAATGAGCGTGCGAAAGATTTGGGCCTCATCGGCTCGAATTTCGTGAACGCGACCGGACTGCCCGCCGAAGGACAAACGGTAACGCTGTCCGATCTCATAAAACTCGCGCGCCATATTCATAGCGCTCATCCCGAACGTTACGTCTATTATGCCCAGCCGGCATTCACTTGGAACAACATCATGCAGCGCAATCGCAACCCGCTTTTGCGGCTTGATATTGGCGCAGACGGCATGGGAACGGGCTACACTGAAGCATCCGGTTATGCTTTGGTCGCCTCTGCAGAACAGAACGGACGCAGGCTGTTTCTTGCAATGAGTGGTTTGACCAGCATCAAAGAACGCGAGGAAGAAGCAAAGAAACTTATCCAATGGGGGATGACTTCATTCGATACTATAAGTATTTATTCGGCTAACGAAGAGATCGGCACTGCGCAGGTTTTCGGCGGCTCCGCCTCCAGCGTTTCTCTGAAAGTCAAAGACGATGTTGAACTGCTGCTTCCAAAGGAAGGGCGCGACAAGCTCAAAGCACGTATTTCCTACGAGGGGCCGTTAAACGCTCCCATCGAGACAGACACGCAAGTTGGAACTTTGCGGTTCGAACTCAATGGGAATGTAGTACAGCAAATGCCGCTCTATACGGCTCAATCGGTTTCGGTTGGCACTCTCTCACAGCGAGCAATGGGCGCAGCGCTGGAGCTTTCCACGGGTTGGCTAAGGAAATATCTCTAAACCCTCCTCGACCTCACGCGCAAACGCCGATAAACAATAGAGAGCTTGTTTTAAGCTGAACTCAATTTTGCGGAAGCCAGTGTGACCGGATTGTTTATTACATTCGAGGGTGGGGAAGGTGCGGGTAAATCAACCCAGATTGCCTTGCTGGCGGAGCATCTGCGTAGCCTTGGTTTTGATCCGCTGATCACGCGTGAACCCGGTGGTTCTGCGGGTGCTGAAGCAGTTCGTCACGTGATTCTGAGTGGTAATGCCGAAAGTTACGGTCCTGCAATGGAAGCGCTGCTTTTCGCTGCTGCTCGAGCTGATCATGTCGATCAGCTGATCCGTCCGGCATTATCTGAAGGTCGCGTTGTGCTTTGTGACCGTTTCATCGATTCGAGCCGTGCCTATCAGGGCGTGACAGGAAATCTCAATGCCACTTATATGGCTGCTATCGAACGTATTGCTATCGATGGTGCAATGCCAGATCTTACGATCATTCTTGATATTCCTGCAGAAAAAGGTCTTTCTCGCGCAGTGAAGCGTCGAGGGACTGACATTGCCGATCGTTTCGAGAAAGAAGCCATTGCGGTGCACGAAGCCCGGCGTCAGGCGTTTCTTGAAATTGCGAATGCCGAGCCCGATCGCTGTAAGGTGGTCAACGCCGACCGTTCACAGGATGAGATATCAGCCGATATCGTAGCCATTGCAGACGAAATTTTGAAGAAAAAGGGACTTCTGTGATCGAAGAACTTGATGTCCCAAAAGCCCATGATTCCATTGAAGGCGTAGCTGAACCATCTGCCAGTGATTATCTCACCGGTCATGGCGAAGTAGTAGCTTTCCTGGCACAGGCCTATCGTGAAGGTCGTATGCATCATGCGCTGCTTTTTGAGGGTGCTCAGGGTGTTGGCAAGGCGACACTGGCCTTTCATCTCGCAGGCCACATGCTTGCGTTTGGAGATCAGACCTTTGCACCTGAAACGATCGGAATGCCTGATTTCAGCAAACCACTCTGGCGACAGATCGCAGGTGGTATGCATCCGGCCGTGTTGCATATTAATCGGCCCTTCGATCAGAAAACCGGCAAGTTCAGGACTGGTATTCCTGTAGAGGAAATTCGTCGCGTCACTCATTTTCTGACCCGCACGGCATCGGACGGCGCATGGCGAATTGTCATTGTTGATCCTGCCGATGATATGAACCGTAATGCTGCGAATGCGCTTCTCAAAACTCTGGAGGAGCCACCGGCACGCGCGATGTTCATTCTGATATCGCATTCGTCGGGACGGCTTCTGCCAACCATCCGTTCACGCTGCCAGAGCATCCAGTTTAAGCCTCTCGGAGATGATGCGCTTACAGATGCATTGGAGCACATTGGACCTAGCGTCGGGCTTGATGCCGACGGCATCACACAATCGCTTCTGACTGGCTCTGAAGGCAGCGTGCGCAAGGCGCTGCTTCTCGTGGCCCATGGAGGCCTTGAAATATCGAATGCCGTTGATGCCATATTGCAGGGGCAGGCGTTTGATCTTCCAAAAGCTCAAACGCTTTCAGGTGTTCTGAATGGGCGTGAGGCAGAAGTTCAATATGAACTGTTCCGTGATTACCTCATGGGCCGGATTGCAGACGAAGCTCGACGCTATGCAGATTCGGGTCAGTTGCGTGAAGCCGATCGGTGGTCGCGTTTCTGGAGCGAACTTGTTCGTGAAATTTCGAATGCCGAGACCTATAATCTCGACCGGAAGCAGGCAGTTATGATCCTTTTGGAAAAAACGCATCGCGCTTTTCGATCTGGCATGCCTCCGCTTACGTGACATGGTGCTTCACTTGCGTTATGTCACCGCTAACGTTTTTTAAACATCACACTTGAAGAAGCCGGATTTCTGATGAGCCGCGAAAAATTCTATATCACCACCGCAATCGCTTACCCAAATGGCAAGCCGCATATCGGTCATGCTTATGAATTGATTGCGACTGATGCCATGGCGCGTTTCCAGCGTCTGGATGGCAAGGATGTTCACTTCCTGACCGGCTCGGACGAACACGGCATTAAGATGCTGCAGAGTGCGCGTAAGGAAGGCATTACGCCACGCGAACTCGCAGATCGCAACACAGCTGCTTTCCAGCGCATGGGCGAGTTTCTGAACAGCTCGCACGACGATTATATTCGCACCTCCGAAGAGCGCCATTACAAGGCCAGTCAGGCAATCTGGCAGGCAATGGCCGCCAATGGCGATATCTATAAAGGCGGCTATGCGGGCTGGTATTCGGTTCGTGATGAAGCCTATTATGGCGAAGAGGAAACGGAAGTCCGTGCGGATAATGTCCGCTACGGTCCTCAGGGCACCCCTGTTGAATGGGTTGAAGAAGAAAGCTACTTCTTCCGTCTGTCCAATTATCAGGACAAGCTTCTTGAACTTTACGAAAAGAATCCCGGCTTCATCATGCCTGCGGAACGCCGCAACGAGATCGTGAGCTTCGTAAAGTCTGGTCTGAAAGACCTTTCGATTTCGCGCACGACATTCGACTGGGGTATTCCGGTTCCGGGTGATGAAAAGCACGTCATGTATGTCTGGGTTGACGCCCTGACGAATTACATCACGGCAGTTGGATATCCTGATACAACCGATGAAAAGTGGGGCTACTGGCCTGCCGATGCTCATATCATCGGTAAGGACATTTCGCGGTTCCATGCAGTCTACTGGCCAGCATTCCTGATGTCGGCGGGAGTTCCGCTGCCAAAGCGCGTGTTTGCGCATGGCTTCCTGTTCAACCGCGGTGAAAAGATGTCGAAGTCGCTTGGCAACGTCATCGATCCGTTTGAACTGGTAGAGCGTTATGGTCTTGATCAGCTGCGCTACTTCCTGATGCGTGAAGTACCATTTGGTCAAGATGGCAGCTACAGCCATGATGCGATCGTCAATCGCACCAATGCCGATCTTGCCAACGATCTGGGCAATCTTGCACAGCGCTCGCTGTCGATGATTGCCAAGAACTGCGAAGGCAAGGTTCCTGTTCCTGGTGAGTTTTCGGATGCTGACACGGCTATTCTGGATCAGGCCGATGCGGCACTGGAAACTGCGCGTAAGGCAGTCGGTGATCAGGCGCTGCATATTGCTCTTGGTGCAATTTTTGCCGTGGTTGCGGAAGCAAACCGTTACTTTGCGGGACAGGAGCCGTGGGCACTGCGCAAGACTGATCCTGCGCGTATGGGTACGGTGCTTTATGTAACCGCGGAAGTGATCCGCCGCGTCGGCATCATGGTGCAGCCGTTCATTCCGCAGTCGGCTGAAAAGCTCCTCGATACTCTGGCAATCCCGGCAGATAAGCGTCAGTTCTCTGACGTAACTGCAAGCCCGCTTGTCGGTGGAGCCGAACTACCAGCACCACAGCCGGTCTTCCCGCGCTTTGTGGAAGCGGAAGAGCAGAACTGAGCTGAATATGCTGGTTGATAGTCACTGCCATCTCGACTTTGCGGATTTCGAGCCAGAGCGCGATGCTGTTGTGGCGCGCGCGCTCAATGCTGGCATCAAGCGCATGGTCACAATTTGCACGCGTGTACGCAAGTTCGATGCGATCCTGACACTCGCTGAGAATTACGAGTCCGTCTATTGTTCTGTTGGAACACACCCGAACAATGCGCATGAGGAACTCGATGTCACGGCCGATGATCTGGTGCGTCTGGCTGAGCATCCGAAAGTCGTCGCCATAGGCGAGGCGGGTTTGGACTATCATTATGATTATGCGCCGCCGGAAGCCCAGCGTCAGGGCTTCCTCACGCATATCGAAGCTGCACGTCGCACACAGTTGCCGGTCGTGATTCACGCGCGCAGCGCGGATCAGGATATGGCCGACATTCTGGAATCTGAGACGGCGAAGGGCGCGTTTCCCTTTATCCTGCACTGTTTCTCGTCCGGTCGGGCATTGGCTGAGAAGGGCATTGAGCTTGGCGGTTATGTGTCATTCTCCGGTATTCTGACCTTCAAGAACTCAGCCGATATTCGCGAAGTTGCAAGCATTGTTCCGCGTGATCGTCTGCTGGTCGAGACAGATGCGCCATATCTCGCACCGATGCCGCATCGCGGTAAACGCAATGAGCCGTCATTTGTGCAGCACACGGCAGCCGTTTTAGCTGACACAATTGGTGTGAGCAGCGATGAGATAGCCGACATCACAAGTGAAAACGTCTTCCGGCTTTTCTCCAAAATGCCAAAGCCTGCTGGAGAATAATCATCGTGGCAGCTTCCCGCAATTGCTTGCGTTTCACAATTCTGGGGTGCGGATCGTCCCCCGGTGTGCCACGTATCAACGGTGATTGGGGCAATTGTGATCCTGAAAATCCGAAAAACCGGCGTCGCCGCGCCGCACTCCTTGTGGAGCGGTTCGACGGTGAAGGAAACAGCACCGTCGTCGTGATCGACACGGGACCGGATTTTCGAGCGCAGATGATCGATGCGGATGTGCCGTCGCTGGATGCAGCTGTTTACACACATCCACATGCCGATCATATTCATGGGATCGATGATCTTCGTACCTACGTGGTCGAAAACAGGCGCCTGATGGATGTGTACGCCAACCGGCTGACGCGCAATCGGCTGTTTGATGCCTTTGGCTATTGTTTCGAGACGCCAGCAGGGTCGAGTTATCCGCCGATCCTCTCCATGCATGACATCGTCGCTGAAACGGCTTTTACGATTACAGGAGCAGGCGGATCGATCCGGTTTGAACCATTCACGCAGGTTCACGGTGATATTGAATCGCTCGGCTTCCGCATCGGCAATGTCGCTTACTGCACAGATGTCAGCGCATTTCCAGATGAAAGCCTGAAATATATCCGCCATGCAGATATTCTGATTATCGGCGCACTGCAGTATCGTCCTCACCCAAGCCACTTTTCACTTGAGCAAGCGCTCGAATGGATTGAGTTTTTTGGACCTAAGCGCGCGATACTGACTCACATGCACATACCGCTCGATTACGAGACAGTCATGCGGGAAACACCCGATAACGTTGAGCCTGGTTATGATGGGTTGCGCTTTGAAGTTTCCATCTGAAAAAGCCCGCTGCGTGTATTTGCAGCGGGCTTTTCTCTTTGGGCTGTAGTCGTTGATCAGGCAGCTGAACCCTTGACCGGGAACGGCATGACATTACTGCTTTCGTCTTTAGCCTTTTCAGACTTGTCTTCAAGTTGCAGTCCACCAGCGCGGAGCAGGTCGGAGAAGCGGCCACCGCGTGCAGCCAGTTCGTCGAAGCTACCGCGTTCAACCAGATGTCCCTTATCCATGAACAGGACAATATCAGCAGAGCGAACAGTCGACAGACGGTGCGCAATGATGAAGGTCGTGCGATTGTGGCTCAGATCATCAACAGCCTGTTTGACCTTTTCTTCTGTCTCAACGTCAAGCGCACTTGTCGCCTCGTCGAGCACCAGGATCGGAGAATCCTTGAGGATAGCGCGAGCAATAGCGAGACGCTGACGTTCACCACCTGAAAGCTGCGAACCACGTTCACCAACGACCGTGTCATAACCGTTGCCCTTTGCAAGAATGAAGTCGTGCGCGGCAGCAGCTTTTGCAGCAGCATGAACCATTTCGTTAGAGGCATTCTCGTTACCGACACGAATGTTATCTTCGACCGAACGATTGAACAGACCTGCATCCTGGAACACGGTTGCAATTGCATGACGCAACGAGCGGCGGCTGACGGTGCGTGTATCGGTGCCGTCGATCATAATGCGACCTGCAGCAGGGTCGAACACACGCTGGAGAATATTGATCAGTGTTGTCTTGCCAGCACCCGTTGGGCCAACGATAGCCACTGTCTGTCCAGGCTTGACTTCGAACGACACGTCATAGACGCCCTGACCCGAATTCGGAAATTCGAAGGTTACATTATCGAAAACAATGCCACCCTTCACATCTTCAAGATCGGTTGCATCCTGCGGTTCCTGACGGTCAGCGGTCGCGTCTTCCATTTCGAAGAACTCTTCCAGCTTTGCGCGGGCTGTTACAGTCTGGTTGATGAACGCGCTGATCTGGTCAAGACGACCGATCATAAGTTGAGCGAAACCGATAAAGGCAATAACATCACCAACGCGCATCTGGCCCTTGGTCACGAAATACGCACCAAGCATCAGCACGATAACCATCGAGAGCGTCGAAGCCATTCGGTTCAGACCGCTGGCAAGCGCCCACCAGTTGAGAACCGGAAACTGGACGTTTTCCAGATTCTTTGCATATTGGCGCAGCGACTGTGTTTCAGAAGCGATGCGGTTATAGCTCTGCACGACCGAAACGTTGCTGATGGTATCGCTGACATGCTCGAACAGCTTGTGGTGGTGTTTTTCAACCGCCGTCTGGCCATCCTTTGTCTTGCGCATGACGAGCTGGCCAATCATCACATAGATGACACCAAGCACGATTAGCACCATGGACATGCGCATATCCATGCTCATTGCGACTGGAATAAGCGCGACCAGAGCCACAACTGTGGTCAGGTGCTGACGCATGAATTCAAGCCAGAGCGTGAAAAAGGAGTCGGTCGCGCGGATCAACGTGTGCAGTGCGTTTGATGTACCGCGCTTCTGGTGCCACGAAAGCGGCATGGTAATGATGCGCTCATAAGAGTCGATCATCACGCCGAGACGACGGCGATGGGCGAGGCGGTCTGCACCGCGCGCAACAAACACCGCTGCGACAATGTTAAACGCACCAAGTGCGGCCCACATGGCGAGCTGCGTAAAGATATCACCTTTATCTGAGATAGCCTGAATAACGCGTCCAAAAAGGATCGGTTCGGCCAACATGACAAGGGCAACCAGTACGCTTGCAATACACATGGTTATCGTTGCAGCCTTCTCAGCCGCAAGATATTCCATGGCACGCCAGTAGATTTTGAGCAATGACACCTTCGCACTCCCGCTCGTTCTATTTCACAGGACTAAATGGTGTAGTCCCGTTGTTCTATCAATATGCAATGAAGGCAAGAAGTGGCGAATACGTGTTAAGATTGACCATAAATTAAAAATGCATGTAACCGACCGTGAAGATTCATAGCCGCATTCCTATTCTTTGCAGAGCATTCCTGCTTTAGCAAAACAGCGGCAGATTGTTGTTTTCCCCAATTTAGCCTAGCAATCCGCCGTTGGCGCGTCTATTGACTGATTTAAAGCGCATCTCGAAAGACGGAAACAGGCTCTCGGATATAAGACGCATAAAAAGTCAGGCACGCTGGTTCGTGCCCAAAAAAGTATTGATCGGGTTTTTCATGGCAGGCGTTGAACAGAAAAGTGTGGCTGCAGACGAGACGGGTATGCGTCTTGATCGCTGGTTCAAGGTCCATTTTCCCGGACTTGGGTTCGGACATCTGCAAAAATTGCTGCGTTCCGGTCAGGTCCGCGTCGACGGCGGTCGTGCCAAGTCAGACACACGTTTGCAGGCAGGCCAGATGGTGCGCATTCCGCCGCTGGAGGTCGATGAAAAGGCCGCTGGACCAATGACAGCAAAAACCATCCGCAGCCAGCAGGATGGTGATGTTCTCAAACAGATGCTGATCTATGAAGATCCGAAGGTATTTGTTTTTAACAAGCCTGCGGGTCTGGCAGTGCAGGGCGGTTCTGGCCTTGTTCGCCATGTTGACGGCATGCTCGAAGCATGGCGCAACAAGCGGGGTGAAAAGCCACGTCTGGTGCATCGTATTGACCGGGACACATCTGGCGTTCTGGTGGTTGCCCGCACACGCGGAGCAGCACAGGCGCTGACTGCATCGTTCAGGGAGCGCGACACCAAAAAGACCTATTGGGCTTTGGTGAAAGGCGTTCCACGCAAGCGTGAAGACAAGATTTCGACATGGCTTGTAAAAGAACAGACGCCTGACGGCGATAAGATGCGCGTTTGCCAGCATGGTGAACCGGATTCCGATCACGCCGTTTCTTATTACCGGATCATCGAAAAGATTGGTAACAATCTGACCTGGCTGGAGATGGAACCTTATACAGGCCGCACCCACCAGCTTCGTGTCCACGCAGCACACATCGGCCATCCGATCATCGGCGATCCGAAATATTTTGAAGCAGATCAGAACTGGGAATTTCCGGGCGGCATTCAAAAAAAGCTGCATCTGCATGCGCGCCGCATTCGTATTCCCAATCCTGCAGGCGGCATCATTGATGTCACGGCACCTCTGCCACCACATATGGTGCAGTCTTGGAACTTGCTTGGCTTCGATGAGGCAAACGCGGAAGAATAAGAATGTCGGGTGCTGGGGGAGGAACGGCTCAGGGCCGGGTGTCGTTTGATGGACTGGCTATCGCGCTTGTCATGTTCATCATGTTCACATGGGGGCTTAATCAGGTTGCCATCAAGATCGGCAATCGCGGTTTCAACCCCATGCTCATGGCCGCAGGTCGTGCAGCATTGGGTGGCCTTTGTGTTTTTCTCTGGTGCTACTGGAAACGTATTCCGCTTTTTGGACGAGATGGCACTTTAAAGCCCGGCATTCTGGCCGGCCTTCTCTTTGGTGTTGAATTTGTCCTGATCTTTCTCGCCATGGAACTCACCAGCGTCGGGCGTGTCACTCTGATGATGAACGTGATGCCATTCTGGGTGGCGATCGGCAGTCATTTTCTTTTGGGTGAGCGCATGTCCATGCGCGCCTTCATTGGTATGTGTGTGGCATTCCTCGGTGTCTTTGTTGTCTTTTCGGACCATATCAGTCGGCCTGGCCCCAATGCGGTCTATGGTGATTTGCTTGCGCTGATATCAGGAATGCTGTGGGGAATGACGACGCTCGTCATTAAGCGGACGAAACTTGCAAGTGCTGCGCCCGAAAAGACGCTTCTTTATCAGCTGGCAGTGGCAGCTCTGGTTCCATTACCATTCATGTCGCTGAGTGGTCCATTGATCCGTGATCCGGATATGCTCTCGGTTCTGTCATTTCTGTTTCAATCGGTGTTTGTAGTAGCTGTGACCTATCCATTGTGGTTCTGGATGGTACGACGCTATCCGGCTTCCAAACTGTCTAATTTTGCGTTTCTCACGCCCGCTTTCGGTGTGCTGTTGAGTGGAATATTGCTCAACGAACATCTTGGCTGGAAAATCTTCGCTGCACTCGCCCTGATCGGGCTGGGCCTGCTTATCATCAATCGACCAGCAAAAGCCGGAGTTGCCCGATGAAACTCGTTCTCTTTGATTGTGACGGTACGCTTGTCGATAGCGGTGATACGATTCACCATTGCATGGCTGCAAGCTTTATTGATGCAGGATTGCAGCCGCCGGAAATTGCTCAGACCCATTCAATCATTGGTCTTTCGCTTCCATTGGCTATTGCGCAATTGCTTGGTCGTGAAGTCGATGAGCAGGTCAACTGGCTTACACAGCGCTATAAGGAAAACTTTGTTCGGCTGCGTCAGGCACCAGATTTCGCAGAGCCACTTTATGATGGTATCTTGCCATTGCTGACAGAGCTTGGCAGTCGCGATGATCTTCTGTTGGGTATTGTGACAGGTAAGTCGCAACGCGGCGTACGCTCGGTCTTTGAGCGTCACGGAATTGGACACCATTTTATGGTCATTCGTACTGCTGATGATTGTCCTTCCAAACCACATCCAGCCATGGTGCTTGAATCTTGCGCTGAAATGGGGATAGAACCGGACCAAACGATCGTAATTGGCGATGCAATCTACGATATGCAAATGGCGCGTTCAGCAGGCGCACGTGCTGCCGGTGTTTCCTGGGGCTATCATGGCCCAACCTCACTTGTGGAAGCAGGCGCTCATCACGTCCTGAATAAGCCTGAAGAACTCCATGCTATCCTGCATGAAATGGATGCCTTGGTTTCGTAATTGATTGCGACACGATAGCTGTAAGAACTGGATATATGATAATGCGCGACACTCTGAGCGACCCACAAGCCGAAATGCCGATTTCCCAGAAAGACCCGGTGGCCCGCTCGCAGGAGCTGATGCGGACGCCTTTGCCGAAACGTTTTTACGAAAAGGCTGAGGTTGCGGAAGTCGAAGGCGGTTTTACTGTGCATCTGGATGGCCGCCCGGTCAAAACGCCGGCACGTGCTGTTCTGCTCTTGCCCACAGCATCCGCTGCTGAAATCGTCGCTGAAGAGTTCCGTTCGCAGGAAAAGGTTATTGACCCTTCCAAAATGCCAGCCACACGTCTGGTAAACACAGCCGTCGATGGTATCGCGCAGGATCCGCAGGCAGTGTTTGAAGATATCTTGCGCTTTGCCGGTACGGACATGATTTGTTATCGTGCCGCGACCCCGAAAGAACTGGTTGCCCGGCAGACTGAACAATGGGACCCATTGATTGACTGGGCTGAAAGTCTGGGGGCACGCTTCGCACTGGCCGAAGGTGTGATGCATGTCGAGCAATCACGCGAAGCGATTACTGCCTATGGCGTTCATCTGTCGGAATTCAAAAATCCAATTGCACTTGCGTCGCTCCATACCATGACGACACTAACTGGCTCGGCACTTATCGCGCTGGCAATTGCCAAGGGCGAGATATCCGTCGAAGACGGTTGGACACGCGCGCACCTTGATGAAGACTGGACCATTGAGCATTGGGGCGAAGATGCCGAAGCGCAGGCCCGCCGCAAGACGCGCAAGGGCGAAATGATGGTTGCCGCTCAGGTGCTGCAGGCGCTCTAGTTTTTATTCAACTAATGAACATAATAGATTGATATTAATAGAAAACCCGGCTTACGCCGGGTTTTCTTTCGCGTGCTTCAGCACGTCGTTCCCCTCGGTAATCCAAGCGCATCCTGAAAAGTGTGAAACTATTTTGGATAAGATGCGCTTTAAACAAGTAACCAGAGCGGGTGGTTGCCCACCCGCACAATAGGTTAAACCGAGTAGTACATGTCGAACTCGACTGGATGCGGCGTTGTTTCGTAACGCAGCACTTCAGCCATCTTGATTTCGATGAAGCTATCGATCTGGTCGTCTTCGAAAACGCCACCAGCTTTGAGGAACTCGCGATCCTTATCGAGCGACTGCAGAGCTTCACGAAGCGAACCGCAGACGGTTGGAATCTTCTTGAGTTCCTTTGCAGGCAGATCGTAAAGGTCTTTGTCCATAGCCTGACCTGGGTGGATCTTGTTCTTGATACCGTCAAGACCAGCCATCAGCAGAGCTGCGAAGCAGAGGTATGGGTTCGCTGCTGGATCCGGGAAGCGAACTTCAAGGCGCTTCGACTTCGGAGACGAGCCGAATGGAATACGGCAGGAAGCCGAACGGTTACGCGCCGAATAGGCTAGCAGAACCGGAGCTTCATAACCTGGGACCAGACGCTTGTAGGAGTTGGTCGATGGGTTGGTGAATGCGTTCACAGCCTTGGCGTGCTTGATAACGCCACCGATAAAGAACAGGCAGTTTTCCGACAGACCGGCATATTCGTTGCCAGCAAAGGTTGGCTTGCCTTCTTTCCAGATAGAGAAGTGAACGTGCATGCCTGAACCGTTGTCGCCGAAAACTGGCTTCGGCATGAAGGTTGCAGTCTTGCCGTAAGCGTTGGCAACCTGATGCACAACATACTTGTAGATCTGCATCTTGTCGGCGTTGCGAACAAGCGTATCGAACTTGACGCCGAGTTCGTGCTGGGCCGAAGCCACTTCGTGGTGATGCTTTTCAACGGTCACGCCCATTTCCGTCAAAACGGTGAGCATTTCCGAACGCATGTCCTGTGCGCTGTCGATTGGCGGAACAGGGAAATAACCACCCTTGACGCGTGGACGATGACCGAGGTTACCGGTTTCGTAATCGGTGTCGTCATTCGATGGCAGTTCGGTCGAGTCGAGCTTGAAGCCTGTGTTGAATGGATCAACCTTGTACTTCACGTCGTCAAAGACAAAGAATTCAGCTTCTGGACCGACGTAAACGGTGTCGCCGATGCCGAGCGACTTCATGTAGGCTTCAGCCTTCTTTGCAGTCGTGCGTGGGTCGCGGCCATAAGCTTCACCCGAAATAGGATCAAGAATGTCGCAGAGAATAACCAGCGTGGACTGAGCGAAGAACGGGTCAATATGAGCCGTTTCCGGATCTGGCATGAGAACCATGTCGGATTCATTAATGGCCTTCCAGCCAGCAATCGAAGAGCCGTCGAACATGACGCCATCAACGAACATTTCTTCGTCTACGAGGCCGATATCCATCGTGACGTGATGCAGCTTGCCCTTTGGGTCTGTGAAGCGGAGATCAACAAACTTGACGTCGTTGTCTTTGATCTGTTTCAGAATGTCATTGGCAGTCGTCATTTTAGTATCCTGTTTGCACGACGATGGTCGGTAGGCTGGTTTTATCAGATAGCATCCACGCCGGATTCACCGGTACGGATACGGATAACTTCTTCGATATTGGAGACGAAAATCTTACCGTCGCCAATACGACCCGTCTGGGCTGCCTTGCGAATAGCTTCAATGGCGCCATCGACGGTTTCGTCGGCGACGATAACTTCGACTTTCACCTTGGGAAGAAAATCGACGACATATTCCGCACCGCGGTAAAGCTCGGTGTGGCCTTTCTGCCGGCCGAAGCCCTTGGCTTCAATTACAGTAATTCCCTGCAAACCAACTTCCTGAAGGGCTTCCTTCACTTCATCGAGCTTGAAAGGCTTAATGATGGCTTCGATCTTTTTCATCAGAGAATGGTCTCCGCTCTTGTTCGGAAATGGGCATCGTGCCCGTTTCACAGATATAGAAGCATGAACTGTGCCAACTCGATCTGTGTTGACCAAAAATTTTACATTCCATACTTTTTCAAGCAAATTTTCCCGAAGTTACCCCGTCACTCCCCGTGAAAATGGCACTAAAGCCGAGGCTAGCGCATTTTCAATAGTTTCAGAAGTGCAACTTTCTTTGCTGTAGAGTGGCATTATTATTGTCATGGAAACAAGGCGGTATGTGTGAAAGATTTTCAATAGGGTTTCGATCTCGTTAGACGTGATTAAAAATTAGACAAAATGCAAAGAAGTTAGTCAATCTTGCACTGAAGCGACTGCCGCGTAATTAATCACCCGGACAATCAGAAGGGAAGTGTGTGTCATGTTCGAACTGTTGACACCGGAAGAAATGGCACGTGCAGATAGTCTGACAATAGACACCGGACAGCGGGATGGCTTTTCTCTAATGCTAGCCGCAGGTCATGCCGTTGCTGATGTCGCGCAACGCATGTTTATCGGCGAAGGGCCGATCGCGATCCTCTGTGGGCCGGGAAACAATGGCGGTGATGGCTATGTTGCCGCGCAGTTTCTGCTCGAAGCCGGACGCGATGTTATTTGTTTCGGAACAGCGCAGCCACGTCCGGGAAGCGATGCGATGCGCGCGCTTCTCTTTTATAAAGGCGAAGTGCGCCGGATAAGCGCTTTGATACCAGCCGACTTCATCGGTGTTATTGATGCCGTTTATGGGGCGGGCTTGGCGCGTCCTGTGGGAGGGGCTGAGGCTCGCGTAATAGAAGCGGTCAATGCATCAAATATTCCTGTACTCGCAATAGATTTACCCAGCGGCGTGTCTGGTGAAAGTGGACAGGTTCTTGGAACGGGAATTCAGGCGCGGGCGACCGTGACGTTTTTCCGGAAAAAACCTGGACACCTGTTGCAGCCTGGCCGAACTCATTGCGGCGTGCTGCATGTCGCGGACATCGGTGTTTCTGACGATGTGCTCAACAAGATAAAACCCAACACTTTTGAAAATGCGCCCCAGCTTTGGCGAGATAGCTTACCTACGCTTTCAACGAACGCACATAAATATAGCCGTGGTCATGCGGCAGTATTTTCCGGGCCTGCGCATTCGACTGGCGCTGCGCGTCTGTCATCAATGGCAGCGGCACGAAGCGGAGCAGGGGCGGTAACGTTGTTGTCTCCGCCTGATGCGCTGTCAGTCAATGCAGCGCATTTAACAAGCATCATGGTGCGGGAAACACGCGGCATCAAAGATATTGAAGCGTTCACGATTGACCGAAAGGTTGCTGCCTGTGTGCTGGGGCCGGGCTACAGCAGCCCGTCATTCGCGCGCGACCACGCCTCGATGCTCCTGACAGCCGTTAATGGCCGCGCCGAAAATTTGAATGGACTGGTGCTGGATGCCGATGGCATCACGGCATTTGAAAGCAAGCCTGAGCAGCTTTTTTACGCGAAACGCAGTTCACATACAGCTCTCGTTCTCACACCACATGAAGGCGAATTTCGGCGTCTTTTTCCTGATATTTCGGCTGAGAACAATCTGTCCAAGACCGGCAAGGCACGTAAAGCAGCGAAGCGCGCGAATGCAGTGTTGATCTATAAAGGTCCAGATACGGTGATAGCGGCTCCTGATGGGCAAGCCGTTATCAACGCGAACGGTACACCATTTCTGGCGACTGCCGGATCGGGCGATGTGCTTGCTGGTATCGTTTGTGGATTGCTTTCGCAGGGAATGCCCGCCTTTGAGGCGGCAAGTGCAGCCGTTTGGGTTCACGCTGATGCCGCTCGACGCTTTGGTCATGGGCTTATCGCGGAAGATCTGCCAAACCAGCTGCCTGCGGTTTGGTCTGGCTTGGATCATTATGAGTAGGGTTAGAGCGTATCTTGAAAAGTATGAAACGGTTTTCTGATAAGATACGCGTGAAACTGGACAATTAGAGCGTCGATTTGATTCAATCAAATCGAGCAGCGCTCTAACGCCCTGAAGTGCGGCTGCCCCCGGTTCCAACGTCAACAGTGACACTGCCGGAGATCGAAACGTCGGTATTGCCGATGCGGAAATTCTTCCATGTTCCGGCGGGCTGAGAGTTAGGTTCCGGCGCAGGCGGAGGAGCCGAAACGATTGGCTTCTGTGGTTCTACGCCGGGAAGACCAGTTGGTGACTGATCGTTTGCAAAAGCGTTTGCTGATAATGCCGTTGAGAAAACAGCGGTAAATATAAGAAATCGCTTCATAATCATCTCGCCTTATTTCACACCCTGTCTGCAACGGCTTCCAAAAGTTGTTCGGCCATTTCAAGCGTAAACTCATCATAATGAGAGATAACGCGGCTCGGTTCATAATGCTGGACTGGGAGATCAGTATAACCGAAATCAACTGCGACGACAGGAATACCTGCGGCTTTAGCTGTATCGATATCGGTGCGGCTGTCTCCAACCATCACTGCGCGGTCACGGTTGCCATTGGCTTTGAGGATCGTCTCCGTCAGATGACGCGGATCGGGTTTGCGGAAAGCAAATGTGTCTGCGCCGCAGATAGCAGCAAAGCGGTGCGCTTCGCCCATTGACGTCAGAAGTTTGACGGAAAGGGCTTCAAACTTATTTGTACATACGGCGAGTGTATATCCGTTTGCGGAGAAGCGATCCATAGCTTCGAGAACGCCCGGATAAAACGTCGAATGTCCTGGCATATGTGCTGCATAATGCTCGCGGAATTCTTCGACCAGATGATCGAGTTTCGCATCGTCAACCTGCTTTTGCTGTGCAGCAAAGGCGCGCTCGATCATGACGCGACCTCCTTGTCCAACAAAGCGGCGCAGGGAATCCTTGTCAGCAGTTTGCAAACCTGAAATTGCAAGACAATGATTTAAGCTGTCCAAAAGGTCCGGTGCTGTTTCAACCAGTGTGCCGTCGAGATCGAAAACGATGATAGGCTTGGAATTTACAGCGGACATATGACTTCCTTCAGCAACGAGACTTGCGAGCGCATTTCTAACCGTTGTTTCAAATAGGCTAAACTTAACGCAGAAACGAGGGCCTATCGCAAAAATCGCGATAATTTGTATTGAGAGCTTTGTTGCGCTCCACGCACATGCTAGAGGCGTTCTTGGAGCCGGATGAGAATCCGCTGGGAAATCAGGAATTCAGGCATGAATGACGCACGCAAGCTGAAAATCGCCGCCGCTGCAGAGGCATTGACGCACGTCAGGGACGGAATGTGTCTGGGAATTGGTACCGGTTCTACAGCCGAAGAATTCGTACGGTTGCTCGCTGAAAAAGTAAGTGGCGGTTTCAAGGTTATCGGTGTTCCGACTTCTGAACGCACGGCTGCTCTTTGCACTGAACTCGGCGTTCCTCTGACCACCCTCGAAGAAACTCCACACCTTGATCTCACTATCGATGGTGCAGACGAGTTGGATGTAAACCTGACCCTTATAAAGGGTGGCGGTGGCGCTTTGCTGCGCGAAAAGATTGTTGCCGCTGCTTCCGACTCAGTGATTGTCATTGCGGACGGATCGAAAGTTGTTGAAACACTTGGCCGTTTTCCTTTGCCGATTGAAGTCAATCGATTCGGCCTTGGCGCAACTTTGCGCGCTATTGAAATGGCTGCTGCGCAATGCGGCCTTGCAGGTCCGCTAGTCCTGCGGTTAAAAGATGGCTCGCCGTTTGTAACGGATGGTGGACATTATATCGTGGATGCATCTTTTGGCCGCATTCCCGATCCAAAGATTCTATCTGACGCTCTCTTCGCCATACCGGGTGTTGTTGAGCATGGACTTTTCATCGGACTGGCAAATGCCGCGGTTATCGCAGGCGCTGGCGGCATCCGAACCATGAACCGGCCTTAAAACGCCGACAAGAATTGTTTGAACGGAGTACTGACCATATGATCCCGGCAACTGGCTTCCGCCGTCTGATTGCACCGTTTTCCGCACTCGTCCTGATGACAGGCGTTCATGCGGCCTCTGCTCAGGAGATTTCTGCATCGCATCTGGACGCTGCACGTGCAGCAATCTCCTCGATCAATGCCACTGAGCAGTTCGACGAGATCCTGCCGAGTGCTGCGCGCGCCCTCAAAGGTGAGCTCATTCAGAAAGATCCTAACCTTGAAGCACTCATCACCAAGACGGTTGATGACAAAGCTCTGGCGCTCGCCGCTCGCCGTGCAGACCTCGAAACCGAATCTGCGCGCGCTTACGCAAACGCATTCAGCGAAGACGAGCTCAAGGCAATTGCTGCTTTCTATACGTCTGACGCTGGTAAGAAGCTTCTTGCAGAAGGCCCAATCGTAACGCGCGAAGTCGTTAAGGCTGCCAACATCTGGCAGAACGGTATTGCGCGCGATCTCGCAACGTCAGTTGCAGAAGTTCTCGCAGCACAGGCTGGCGCAACCGCCGCCCCAGCTCCCGAACAGCCAGCTCAGCAGTAATTTGCTATTGTAACGCAGATTTTAAAAGCCCGGCCACTTGGCCGGGCTTTTTCTTTTGCTTACATAGGTTTCAATACTTGAGCGCATCCCGAAAAGTGTGAAGCGGTTTTCGGGAAAGATGCGCGTTTAAACAAAGCATTAGAGCGCCAAACTGATTCAATCAGATTGAAACGCGCTCCAGATTTTGAATGGAGAACACCATGACCAGCTACGATTATGATCTTTTTGTTATCGGTGGTGGTTCCGGTGGTGTCCGGGCAGGGCGTCTTGCTGGCGCCATGGGCAAAAAGGTCGGACTGGCCGAAGAATATCGTATGGGTGGCACCTGCGTCATTCGCGGCTGCGTACCAAAGAAACTCTTTGTCTATGCCTCCCAGTTTCCAGAACATTTTGAAGATGCTGCTGGCTATGGCTGGGACGTCGGCAAAAGCACTTTTGATTGGAAAAAGCTGATTGATGCGAAGGACAAGGAAATCACCCGTCTTGAAGGCCTCTATCGCAAGGGGCTCGAAAATTCGAAGGTTGAGATTTTTGCGAGCCGCGCCGAACTGATCGATGAGCATACAATCGAGCTGAAGGCAGACGGACGCCGCGTCACTGCTGATCAGATTCTGATCGCGACAGGTGGCCACCCAAGCGCGCACGAAGCCTTGCCAGGCAATGAATATTGCATCAGCTCTAACGAAGCTTTTCACCTTGAAGAGCTGCCGAAATCAATCGTGATTGCTGGTGGTGGTTACATCGCAGTTGAATTTGCCAATATTTTCCATGGCCTCGGCGTTGAAACCACGATTGTTTATCGGGGTAAGGAAATTCTCTCCCGCTTTGATCCCGATATCCGCCACTTGCTTCATGAAACAATGGAAGCAAAGGGTATTCGCATTATTTGCGGTGCGATTTTCGAGAATGTCGAAAAGCAGCCAGACGGCAGCCTCAAAGTCTCACTGAGTAACGGCGAAACGCTTAATGTCGGGCAGGCCATGCTGGCCATTGGTCGTAAGCCGAATACGCAGGGCCTTGGGTTGGAGAAAGCCGGTGTTAAGACCGATGCTCTCGGTGCAATCGAAGTTGATGACTATTCACGCACCAGTGTTTCCAACATCTGGGCAGTTGGCGATGTCATCAATCGCGTTCAACTGACGCCTGTAGCCATTCATGAAGCCATGTGTTTCCTTGAAACAGCCTTCAAGGATAATCCGACAAAACCTGATCATGAACTGATTGCAACAGCAGTCTTCTCGCAGCCAGAAATTGGAACTGTTGGGTTACCGGAAGATGAGGCTGCAAAGAAATATCCTGAATTGGAAGTCTATCGCGCCTTGTTCCGCCCGATGAAGAATACGCTTTCGGGCCGAAACGAGAAAATGCTCATGAAGCTCATTGTAGACGCCAAGAGCCGCAGGGTTATCGGTGCACATATAATGGGGCCGGATGCGGGTGAAATGGCACAGCTTCTCGGCATTTCGCTTAAGGCAGGTGCAACCAAGGATGACTTCGATCGGACCATGGCAGTTCATCCAACTGCGGCCGAAGAACTGGTCACAATGTACAAGCCTACCTACCGCATTTTGAACGGCGAAAAGATAGACAGCTAAATCTTTCGTCGCAAGCTGATCCTGTTAACGATTCTTGCTGGTATAAAGCGAGCGTCTGCATTATATCAACGCGGTCACGTGTGCCGGTTTCCGTGCGCAGACATTCATTTGTCTGGCAGAAGCGGATGCCGGCTTTCGTGTTAAGGAGGAAGAAATCCGAGAGAAATCGCGCGGATAATTAAACAGGTGTGAAATGACGAAGAACTGGACCCCGAATTCCTGGAGAAACAAACCGATCAAGCAAGTGCCGTTTTATCCAGACGCACAGGCTCTGACCGATGTTGAGGCTCGCCTTCGTACCTATCCACCGCTCGTTTTTGCAGGCGAGGCGCGAAAGCTCAAATCACAGCTTGCAGACGTAGCTGAAGGCAAGGCATTCCTGCTTCAGGGCGGCGATTGTGCGGAAAGCTTCGCAGAACATGGCGCGGATAATATTCGCGACTTTTTCCGCGTCTTTTTGCAGATGGCCGTTGTTCTGACGTTTGGTGCCTCCAAGCCTGTTGTTAAGGTTGGCCGTATTGCTGGTCAGTTTGCCAAGCCGCGTTCTTCCGACATGGAAACGCTCAATGGTGTCGAGCTGCCATCATACCGTGGCGACATCATCAACGGTATCGATTTCGATGAGGCTTCGCGTATCCCTGATCCGCAGCGTCAGGACATGGCTTACCGCCAGTCTGCTGCGACGCTGAACCTGCTGCGTGCATTCGCGCAGGGTGGTTACGCCAATCTTGAGAACGTGCATCAGTGGATGCTCGGCTTTGTTGGCAAGAGCCCGCAGGCTGAACGTTATGCTGCTCTCGCTCAGCGTATTTCGGAAACGATGAACTTCATGCGCGCTATCGGTATCACTTCCGATAGCAATCATTCGCTGCGTGAGACCGATTTCTACACCAGTCATGAAGCTCTGCTGCTTGGCTATGAAGAAGCTTTGACACGCGTTGATTCCACATCGGGCGACTGGTACGGGACTTCAGGCCACATGATCTGGATTGGCGACCGTACGCGTCAGGCTGATCATGCGCATATCGAATATTGCCGTGGCATCAAGAACCCTCTCGGTCTGAAGTGCGGTCCATCGCTACAGCCGGATGATCTCATCCGTCTGATCGACCTTCTCAACCCTGAAAACGAAGCAGGGCGCCTGACGCTTATCGCTCGTTTCGGTTACGACAAAGTTGGCGATCATCTGCCGCAGCTTATTCGCGCAGTTGAACGTGAAGGTCGTAAGGTCGTCTGGTCTTGCGACCCGATGCACGGCAACACGATCACCGCTGGCGGTTACAAGACACGTCCTTTCGACCGTATCCTCAAGGAAGTCGAATCCTTCTTCGCAATTCATCGCGCCGAAGGCTCGCATCCAGGTGGTATCCATGTCGAAATGACCGGCAAAAATGTCACCGAATGCACGGGCGGTGCTCGCGCAATTTCTGCGGAAGACTTGCACGACCGTTACCACACGCATTGCGATCCACGTCTGAATGCAGATCAGGCGCTTGAGTTGGCCTTCCTTCTGGCGGAGCTGCTCAAGAAGGAACGTGACTCGGGTTCGGAAAAGCAGGCCGTTAACGCCTGATTGGGTATAATCACTTCAACTGAACACAGGGCGGAGGATTCATCCTTCGCCCTGTTGTATTTCGGCTGAACTCGCTTATTGATTTTGACGAAAACTCACTTTTGGGGGCATCGATGAAGCGAATTATTCTGGCGTTTCTCAATTCAATGCGTGCTCTCAAGCACTTGGCGCGACATGAAAAGGCCGTTCAACAAGAACTGGTTCTTTTTCTGATATCACTACCCGTTGCATTTTTCCTGGCCCCAAGCTGCCTTGCATTCCTGATGATGACCGGGTCGATCTTGTTTCTCATTCTGGTTGAAGTGTTGAACACTGGTATTGAAGCAACGTGCGATGCAGTTTCTCGCGATTTTCATAAAGAGATTCAGATTGCCAAAGATTGCGGATCGCTCGCGGTATTGATCGCAATTGTTTTTGTAGCCACCACATGGGGCTACATTCTCTTCACAACCTATATGGTTTGATAAAGAACAACAGTTCTTCAACTCAATCCGTTGCAATTAATTGCACAAGCGCGCTAAAGCTTGGGCATGATCAGCGCTAGCGAGAATCTCGATATGCTTCGTATTGCCGTTGCACAGCTCAACCCTGTTATGGGCGACATTGCCGGAAATCTTGCCAAGGCACGTGCTGCACGCGCAGAAGCAGCCCAGATGAACGCCGACCTCGTAATGTTCACAGAACTGTTCATCGCGGGCTATCCGCCTGAAGATCTGGTTCTGAAATCAGCATTCGTTGCTGCTTGCGAAAAGGCTGTGCGTGAGCTTGCTAAAGATACTGCAGATGGCGGTCCCGGCGTTATCATCGGCACCCCCTTGCAGCGTGATAGCGGCTTACACAATTCGATTGCAGTGCTCGACGGCGGTGAAATCATAGCCGAACGCTTCAAAGTTGATCTGCCGAACTATGGTGAGTTTGACGAAAAACGCGTTTTCCAGCCTGGCCCGATGCCCGGCCCAGTTAATTTCCGTGGCGTTCGCATTGGGATTCCGATCTGCGAAGACATCTGGGGTGATTTAGGTGTAGCGGAAACTCTGGCTGAAAGCGGTGCGGAGTTCCTGCTGGTTCCCAACGGTTCACCCTATCATCGCGACAAAATCGATCGTCGTTATCAGATCGTTCTGAAACAGGTTATCGAAACCGAATTGCCTATGCTCTATGCCAATCAGATGGGCGGACAGGACGAGCTGGTTTTCGATGGCGGTTCATTTGCGTTCAATGCCGACAAGAGCCTTTGCCTACAGATGCCGCAATTTGCGGAGAAAATCGCACTGACAGTTTGGAAGCGTGAAGGCGACAGCTGGCGCTGTGAAGACAGCGAGAAAGCAACATTGCCGGAAGGACTTGAAGCTGATTATGCGGCCTGCATGCTGGGTCTGCGTGATTATGTGAACAAGAATGGCTTCAAGGACGTCGTGCTTGGTCTTTCAGGCGGTATTGATTCTGCAATTTGCGCAGCGCTCGGCGTCGATGCGCTCGGTAAGGATCGGGTGCGTTGTGTGATGTTGCCTTATCGATATACGTCGGAAGAGTCGCTGAAAGACGCTGCCGACTGTGCCAAGGCGCTCGGTGTGCGTTACGATATCGTGCCGATTGCCGAGCCCGTTGAGGGTTTCCTATCCGCGCTCAAGCCTTTGTTTGAAGGCACAGAAAGCGGTGTGACCGAAGAAAACCTGCAAAGCCGTGCCCGCGGCACCATTCTGATGGCTATTTCCAACAAGTTTGGCTCGATGGTTGTGACTACGGGCAACAAGTCGGAAATGTCGGTGGGCTATGCAACGCTTTATGGTGATATGAATGGCGGCTTCAACCCCATCAAAGATGTCTATAAGATGCAGGTCTATGCACTGTCCGAATGGCGTAACAACCATGTTCCGGTAGGCAGTTTGGGCCCCGCTGACGAAGTGATCCCGCAAAATATCATTGCGAAAGCACCATCGGCTGAATTGCGCGAAAACCAGACAGATCAGGACAGCCTGCCGCCTTATCCCGTGCTTGACGATATTCTGGAATGCCTCGTTGAAAACGAGATGAGCAACGCCGAGATCGTCGCGCGGGGCCATGCGCTTGAAACAGTGCAACGTATTGAGCATCTGCTCAATTTGGCTGAATACAAGCGCCGGCAATCTGCGCCAGGTGTAAAAATTACCAAGAAGAATTTCGGACGTGATCGTCGTTATCCAATAACGAACCGCTTCCGCGACCGCTGAAAGATTTTGTAATGACCGTAACTGTTCGCTTTGCACCGTCTCCGACGGGTTATATTCATATTGGCAATACGCGTACCGCGCTTTCGAATTGGCTTTATGCCAAAAAGAATGGCGGCAATTTCATCTTGCGTTATGACGACACAGACGTCGAACGTTCTAAGCAGGAATATGCTGAGGCCATTGCGGTTGATCTTGACTGGCTTGGTGTGAAGCCCGACCGCGTTGAATACCAGTCAAAGCGATTTCACGTTTATGCCAAGGCTGTCGAAAAGCTGAAAGAGGCAGGCCTGCTCTATGCCTGCTATGAGACAGCTGATGAACTTGAACGCCGACGCCGGTTGCGATTGGCACGCCGTCTTCCGCCTGTTTATGGTCGTGAGGCACTGAAGCTGACCGATGAAGAAAAGGCTGCTTTTGAAGCAGAAGGGCGCAAGCCGCACTGGCGTTTTCTTCTGCCTAATTTCGAGAACGACCCATTTGTAACCACACGCACCGAAGTCCATTGGGATGATCTGGTTCGCGGCCCGCAGACTGTCGATCTGGCATCAATGTCAGATCCTGTCCTCGTTCGAGAAGACGGCACATATCTTTATACACTGCCATCGGTTGTCGATGATATTGATTTGGGTATCACGCATATCATTCGCGGCGACGATCACGTCACCAATTCAGGCGTGCAAATTGCTATCTTCGAGGCGCTCGGCGCCGAGCCGCCAGTCTTCGGCCATCACAACCTGCTCACCACGGTTTCGGGCGAGGGACTATCCAAGCGCTCTGGTGCACTGTCTATCGGTTCGCTTCGCGATAGTGGATATGAGCCAATGTCTGTTGCGTCTCTCGCGGTGCTTATCGGAACGTCTGAGTCTGTTTCCGCAGCCACCGATATGGATGCGCTCGCAGAACGTTTTGACCTTGCTTCAATTTCGAAATCATCAGCGAAGTTCGATCCAGCTGAACTTGATACGCTCAATCGGGCATTGTTGCACGAGATGCCATACGAGAAGGCAGCAAGCCGTCTCGAAGCATTGGGTATTCATGGTGAGAATGCTGAGCAATTCTGGCTGACTGTACGTGGTAATCTTGAGCGATTTAATGATGCTGCTCATTGGTGGCAGATCATCAATGCTGATTTGCCTGAAAAGCCTGAGCTATCTGAAGAAGATCAAGTCTTCGTGCGTGAGGCGTCGGCAATGCTTCCGTCTGCACCTTGGGACAAACTTACCTGGAAAAGCTGGACCGATGCTGTGAAAGCAGCAACAGGCCGCAAGGGCAAGACACTCTTCATGCCCCTGCGTATTGCTCTTACGGGGCAGGCGCATGGTCCGGAGCTTGCGGACCTACTGGTTTTGATTGGTCCGGATAGAACGAAGAGCCGACTACTCTGACTTTCGAACCTTCCGTGTAGGTTCGCTCCGTTGGCGGTGTAGTCGCTACTGGAGCAACATACGCGGTGGGCTGCACCTTTGGTTGGTCAGTTGGCGCATAGCTCGTTTCGGGCGTTTCATATGCCGGTACAACGAAATCTTCAACAGGCTCGCTCACTGCGTTCGCGACTTTGGCTTGACTTTGTTTCGATGTCTTGCTCGCAGATGATTTCTTTGGTGCAGCCTTTTGCATCTTCCGAGCTGGCGTCCAGTTTGCGGAACATGCTTGCACAAACCTGCCAGCATGAGACCTACCTGCAATTGTAGCATTTAGCTCAGCGAGTTGGTTCTCTAGTGTCCTGATCTCTGTTTGAAGCTTGTTAGCTCTTGCCTTTAGGCGTGTGCAACTTGAAGATTTACTTGCCGAAATCCCAATACAACTCTGTTTCGCCATCTCTGTCCGACTTCGGGAAAGTTCGGCCTTATTGCGATCAAGCTTTGCTTTTGTAGAATTCAAATTACTCGTTAAACGTGCTTTTTCTTTAGGAGTACATTGCTGTATAGGTTGCGTTGTCGTGCAGCCAGCAACCAGCACTGCGGTCACCATTAGCGTCGCCAAAGAAGATACACGAAGAAAATTCTTATAAGCAATCATCATAGAACAAGCCCGTTCTGTTGTTCGTATGTGTCGATTGTCGTGTATTGCGATTAAAAAAGCATAAACGCCAAGTATGATTAATCGTACTTGGCGTTTTTTATTAAAGCGTATTATTTATATTAAAGCAATAGCTTATTTAGCCTTGCCTTTTTACTTCACCGGAGCGCTGAAGTGCTTCAACAACCGCAAGCGCGGTCATGTTAACCACACCGCGCGATGTAACCGATGGTGTGAGAATGTGAGCAGGGCGCGCAGCGCCAAGCAAGATCGGACCAACATGCAGTGCATCGGTAACGGTCTTGACGACATTCAGGGTAATATTTGCTGCATCGAGGTTAGGAAAGACCAGAAGATTGGCTTCGCCCTTGAGACGGGAATTGGGGAATACGCGATCACGCAGGGCTTGTGACAGCGCCGAGTCACCATGCATTTCGCCGTCCGATTCCAGTTCTGGCGCCTTCTCAGCAAGGATTGCTGCCGCACGACGCATTTTCTCTGCACTTGCTGACTCTTTCGAGCCAAAGTTCGAGTGAGAAACAAGTGCGGCCTTTGGCTCGATGCCAAAGCGGCTGATTTCCTTCGCCGCCAGTATCGCCATTTCGGCAATCTCACTGGCTTCGGGTTCCACATTGACATAGGTGTCGGTGAGGAACAGTGCACCGCGCTGAGAAATAAGCAGGCTCAACGCCGAGTAATCGCTGATACCGGGCAGCTTGCCGATAATCTGCTTTACAACGCGCAAGTGGCGTTCAAAGCGTCCTTCCAGACCGCAGATCATGGCTTCAGCTTCGTCGCGCATTACGGCAAGTGCAGCAATGGCGGTGGAATTGGTGCGAACGATGGTACGCGCTGCTTCTGGTGTGACGCCCTGGCGACCCGTATAGGACAGATAGAGATCCACATAGTCGCGGTAGCGCGGGTCGTCCTCTGGGTTGATCAGTTCAAAATCTTTGCCCTGACGGATTTTAAGGCCGTAGCGGCTCAGGCGTGTTTCCACAACTTGCGGACGACCAACGAGAATAGGCGAGGCAATGCCTTCTTCAATCACGACCTGTGCAGCACGAAGTACGCGCTCATCCTCACCGTCGGCATAGATAACGCGCATCGGCTTGCTCTGTGCACGCGCAGCCGCAAAGACCGGCTTCATGATAAGGCCGGAGCGGAAAACAAAGCGGTTCAGCCTATCCATATAGGCTTCCCAGTCTTCAATCGGGCGTGTCGCGACGCCACTCTCCATCGCAGCTTTTGCAACTGCAGGCGCGATGCGCAGGATCAGGCGCTGATCAAACGGCGACGGAATGATATGATCCGGCCCGAATGTCGGTGTGTCACCTGAATAGGCACGGGCTGCAACATCTGAAGGCTCTTCGCGCGCAAGTGCTGCAATGGCACGAACGGCTGCAAGTTTCATTTCTTCATTGATTGCGGTTGCACCTACATCAAGTGCACCGCGGAAAATATATGGGAAGCAGAGAACGTTGTTGACCTGGTTCGGATAATCCGAACGTCCGGTACAAATCATAGCATCAGCGCGTGCTTCACGCGCTGCTTCCGGCATGATTTCAGGATTTGGATTTGCAAGCGCCATTATAAGCGGCTTGTCAGCCATCTGCTTGAGTAATTCAGGTTTCAGAACACCTGCAGCCGAAAGTCCGAGGAATACATCGGCGCCACCAATGACATCCGCGAGTACACGCGCGTCAGTCTTCTGCGCATACACTTCCTTCCAGCGATCCATAAGTGTGTTTCGGCCTTCATAGACCACACCTTCAAGGTCACAGACCCAGATATTCTCGCGCTTTGCACCGAGATTGACGAGAAGATTAAGACAGGCAAGTGCAGCTGCACCGGCGCCTGATGTCACGATCTTCGCATCTTCGATTTTCTTGCCTGCAAGTTCCAGTCCATTGAGAACGGCTGCTGCGACGATGATCGCCGTTCCATGCTGATCGTCATGGAAAACCGGGATGTTCATCTTGGCGCGGAGCTGCTCTTCAACTTCAAAGCACTCAGGTGCCTTGATGTCTTCGAGGTTGATGCCGCCAAAGGTCGGTTCCAGAGCCGAAACCACGTCGACAATACGTTCAATTTCAAGAGCATCGATTTCAATGTCGAAAACATCGATATCAGCGAACTTCTTGAAGAGGACAGCCTTGCCCTCCATTACCGGCTTGGATGCGAGTGCGCCAATGTTACCAAGACCGAGAACGGCAGTGCCGTTGGAAACGACCGCTACCAGATTGCCACGCGCCGTATATTCGGCAGCAGCAGCAGGATCTTCATGGATAGCAAGGCACGGGGCCGCAACGCCTGGCGAATAGGCCAGTGCAAGATCGCGCTGATTGCCGAGCGGCTTCGTGGCCTGAATTTCCAGCTTGCCGGGCTTTGGATAGCGGTGGAAAAACAGCGCCGCTTCGTCAAAATCTGAACGCGTGGAAGTGGAGGGGGTCTTTTTGTTGGTCATTATCGCATCGCTTTCCGGTTCATACGCGCAGCCGGGGGAGGAAACCGCGCCGTGACGCCAATTTGCGTCTTTTGAGCCATTATCGTTCTTATCTCAAACTATCAAATCACTATAGGTCCGATTTCAAGAAGCAGTTATTCCGCAGCCACAGGGTATTTCAAATCAAGCCGCTTCTTTTATGGCGGTAGACATGCCACCAAGCGATCCCACCAATCAACCGGATTTTGGTTGACGCGCGGAAATGTCCACCTGTTCCGCTTGTTTTGTGCTCTCTACGGGATGGCGGGCTTCACTTTGTGAGGAACATTACTCCTATCTAAATATCATAAAAGCGCGTGAGCATGAGCTCTAATATCAGAATTATTATATAAGACTATACTTTAGTAGCTAACTATATTGAACTGTTTCGCTCAATTTTAAGAAGATTATACTTAGTAAAATTCAGTAAACAGGCAAAGGTATGTGTCATGAACGCCGGTCTTGAAGATGTGGTCGCAACTGAAACGGTTTTATCAGATGTCGATGGTCTTTTGGGGAAACTAGTAATTCGCGGGCGATCACTCGATAGTCTTATACCTCACACCTGCGTCGAGGATTGCATCGAATTATTGTGGGATGGCTTTTTTGATGATTTTCCCAAGGGGGCTGAGCTTCAGCGCGCATTAGGCGAAGCACGGGTTCAGGTCTTCCATCACACCGACGCCATTGATGATGAGCTTCTTGATTTGCAGCCCATCGAAGCGGTTCGTGCGCTCATAGCAAGAATCCCAGATGGCGACGATCTTACGGCAGCACTTTATATGGTCGCCGCACCAGCAGTTTTTACACCCGCTATTATCCGTGCAAAGCGCGGCAGACAAATGGTTTCCCCGGATCCGTCACTTCCACATAGCGTCGATATTCTGCGGATGGCGAATGTCCGGATGCCTGAAGAATACGATGTTCAGGCTCTGGATAGCTATCTTGTCTCTGTTTCGGACCACGGCTTGAATGCGTCGACTTTTGCTGCGCGTGTCGTAGCGTCAACCCAAGCCGGAATGACATCTTCAATTCTTGCCGCCATTGGCGCACTGAAGGGGCCATTGCATGGCGGTGCTCCGGCTCCAGTACTTGATATGTTGGACGCTATAGGTAAAGCGGAAAATGCCAAGCAATGGTTGGAAGATGCAATATCCAGAGGTGAACGATTGATGGGATTTGGCCATCGCGTTTATCAAGTCCGTGATCCGCGTGCCGATGCCATCAAGGCAGCTCTCATGCACGTTCTAGAGAACAAGAGTAAAGATGAAAGCAGGCTAATGCTGGCTGAAGCCGTTGAAGCTGCGGCAATTTCTGCATTGGCAAGCCATAAGCCAGACCGTTCGCTTGCAACCAATGTCGAATTCTACACCGCGCTTCTTCTTGAGCAGTTGGACTTCCCACGTGAGGCTTTTACCTGCGTATTTGCCATGGGACGAGCGATGGGCTGGGCCGCGCATTGTCGCGAGCAGATAAGGGAAAACAAGCTCATTCGACCCAAATCACATTACATTGGACCAAAGCTGGAACTGGCAGTCTAATCATACCAAGGAAATAATCCGCCTTAACGATTGAAGTGGATGTTTATAGTTTCTCTCGATCCTGCCCTTAAGCGCGAAACCTGACGTTTCGCGCTTCTTTTTTCTTCGTCATATGTTTGTGACATGAATCGGGTTTTCTGCGCTCAAATCCGGGTTGCCAACAGAAGGACAACCAAATGAGCGAAGAACAGATTGAGCCAAAGCAATTCCGCACTCTGTTTATCTCGGATGTGCATCTCGGCTCCAAGGCAGCTCAAGCCGAACTTTTGCTGGATTTTCTGCGCTGCCATGAGGCGGAAACGATCTATCTGGTTGGAGACATCGTTGACGGTTGGCGCCTGCGGCGAAACTGGCATTGGCCGCAAGAACACAACGACGTCGTTCAGAAGCTTCTGCGCAAAAGCCGCAAAGGTGCAACTATTATCTACATCGCTGGCAATCACGACGAATTTCTTCGAAACTTTCAAGGCACGCATTTTGGTGGCATTGAAGTTATGAACCGCGCTATCCACGAAACTGCAGATGGCCGCAAGTTTCTTGTCATCCATGGTGATCAGTTTGATGTGGTGGTGCGCAATGCTCGCTTCATCGCTTATCTTGGTGACTGGGCTTACGATACGGCGATCTGGATCAACACAGTAATGAGCCGCGTCCGCGCCATGTTTGGATTGCGATATTGGTCATTTTCGGCCTGGGCCAAATTCCGAGTCAAAAAAGCAGTCAATTTCATCGGTAATTTTGAAAACGTTGTTTCGGAAGAAGCACAGCGCATCGGTGTCGATGGTGTCATTTGTGGCCATATTCATCATGCAACCATCGAGAAGATGAATGGTGTTGAATATATCAATACGGGCGATTGGGTCGAAAGCTGCACAGCAGTTGTCGAACATTTCGATGGCCGTATGGAGTTGCTGGAATGGACTGAACGACTTGGTCAACGACCATCGCTTCCTGTCGTGCAAGACGGCAATACCGGTAGCAGAATAATCAGACTTCCACGAGCGGCACGCAAAGCGGTGAACGGAAGCCGATGAAGAAACTGGTCATCGTCACAGACGCCTGGCATCCGCAAGTAAATGGCGTTGTGAGAACGCTGGCGAAATGCTGTGAACTGATGGCTGAACGTGGTTACGAGGTGATTGTCGTCTCGCCACAGGATTACCGTTCGGTTCCATGCCCGACTTATCCGGAAATTCGTCTGGCAATGACAACGCCGTCGGCCTTTCGGCGAAAGCTGGCGCGTTTGAACCCTGACTATGTGCACATCGCAACAGAAGGCCCGCTCGGCTTTATGGCACGACGCGCCTGTCTTAAAATGGGTTGGAGCTTCACGACAAGTTTCCACACTCGGTTCCCAGAATATCTTCAGGACCGATTTCCAATCCCGCCAAAGTGGACTTATGCGTTTCTGCGTCGTTTCCATAATGCAGCATCGCACACACTGGTCCCAACCCAATCGATTCTGGACGATTTACAAGAACGCGGCTTTACTGGGCTGGAGCTCTGGACAAGGGGTGTTGATCGCACACTTTTTCATCCGCGCGATGATGTGACGAGAGAATTACCACAGCCAGTCTTTATCTGCGTCGGCCGTGTGGCGACTGAAAAGAACCTGCCAGCATTTCTGGAACTTGATCTGCCTGGAACGAAGCTTATCGTCGGAGACGGTCCAGCTTTAGAAGACCTCAGATCGCGTTTTCCCAAGACTGTGTTCGTTGGCAAGAAAGAGGGAAAAGATCTGGCGCGCATCTACGCATCAGCAGATGTTTTCGTATTTCCAAGCAGAACAGATACCTTCGGGCTGGTGCTGCTTGAAGCCATATCATCGGGTCTACCTGTTGCAGCATTTCCCGTGCCAGGTTCTGCCGATGTTGTCGGTGCTACCGGAGCAGGCATTCTTTCTGATGATTTGCACAAAGCTTGTCTGGAAGCGCTCGAAATGCCAGCATTTGACCCTGCAGAAGTGCTGAAGCCCTTCACGTGGAAGGCCTGTGCCGACATTCTCGAAAACGTTCTCTCGTCAACAAAGAGTGTCGCACAGCCAGTGGGTAAACCAGATAATCAGCCCCAAACGGTGGCTTCCGGCGGATAAACTAGAGCGCCATCGTAATGAAGGCCAGGAACGCGATCCTGCGCCAGAAGCAGCGGACCATCAAGGTCAACAACATTGGCTTTTTGTGCGAGCAATACTGCAGGCGCCATACCGAGCGATGTGCCGACCATACAGCCAACCATGATCTGCAATCCAAGCGAAATTGCTTTCTCTCGCATGACCAATCCTTCGGTCAATCCACCGGCCTTATCCAGCTTGATATTCACAGCATCGTAGCGTTTTGCAAGGTCTTCGAGGCCTACTGACGTATGTACGCTTTCATCAGCACAGATAATCACCGGACGAGCGATGCGGCTTAGAATATCGTCATTTCCAGCGGGCAGGGGCTGTTCGATCAAAACCACGCCGGCTTTGGCTGCTGCTGCCATGTTTTCTTCGATATTCTCATCCGTCCAGCCTTCATTGGCATCAATGATGATGCGGCTATTCGGTGCAGCATTCGCAACGGCATGGATGCGCTCGATATCGTTATCGCCCCCCATCTTGACCTTAATCAGCGGATAATGAGCGACTTTAGCTGTGGAGACTGCCATTTCCTCAGGTGTTCCGAGCGACACCGTTATCGCTGTCTCAAGTGCGCGCGTTGGCGTCCCGAGCATATCAGCCACGCTTTTCCCTGACAGCTTTGCTTCCAGATCCCAAAGCGCGCAATCAACCGCATTGCGTGCGGCACCAGCTGGCATAATTGTCTGAATATCCTGCCGTGTTGCACCATTCTCGATCGCACCACGAACGGATTCAATCTGTTCACTCACGCTTTCGATCGATTCGCCATAACGGGCATAAGGAACGCACTCACCGCGTCCTAACTGGCCATCTTGGCCAATCTCGCAGACAACCACTAAGGCTTCGGTCTTGGAACCGCGAGAGATTGTGAATTTCCCGGCAATGGGATAGCGTTCATGAATGATTTTCAAGCTATTGTGCATGGATATGCCTTTTAGGACGCAGTATTTCGGTCGTGTAACGACTCGTATAAGAGGTTAGGCCATGTTGACCGACGCTGCCGACAAAGCAAGTGCTGCCGCTAATGTTGCGCCAAAGATTGATTTGGCCGAGCATGATGGCGCACGTCTTATCAGTTTGAGTGGACGCTGGATTTCGCAAAGCGTCAGCATTGTCGATAAGAAGATGCGCGAGCTTGAAAAAGTCGGTGGTTCACAAGCTGTTATAATCGATGCAACGGATGTAGCGGGGCTTGATACTGCCGGCGCATGGCTGATTGAGCGGCTACGCCAGAGACTATTGTCTCAAGAGATAGATGTTCGTCTCGAAGGCGTAAAACAGGCCTGGCTTCCTCTTATGGAAGAGGTTGGCAATTCGGTCGTTCGCACTTTGGATGTGACGCATACGAAGAAGCCGTTCTTCATCGTCTCGATGCTGGATTCTCTCGGTCGTGGCGTCGTTTCAGTCTATGAAGATTTCCTGATGGCGATGCATATTCTGGGCGCAACCATTCGTGGCGCGCAGTTGAAAGCGGGGCGCGGAACAGGCATTCCAATTCCAGCCATCGTCAAGCAGATGGACCGGATGGGGGTGGGCGCAATCCCGATCATCGTCCTCATGTCAACGATTGTGGGTGCCATTATTGCGCAACAGGGCGCTTTCCAGCTTCGCTACTTCGGGGCTGAGATCTTTGTCGTCGATCTGGTCGGCATTCTGGTTCTGCGCGAACTCGGCGTTCTTTTGACGGCTATCATGATCGCCGGTCGATCGGGCAGTGCTATCACCGCTGAAATTGGCTCAATGAAGATGCGCGAGGAAACTGACGCGCTCACCGTTATCGGACTTAATCCAGTTGGCGTACTTGTTTTCCCACGGCTTGTCGCTCTGGTTGTGATTCTGCCGCTTCTCACTATCATTGCCGATTTGTCGGCATTGATTGGCGCTGCAGCTGTTACTTATTTCTACTCAAACATCTCGCCGGAAGCATTTATCAGCCGCTTGCATGATGCAGTCGCACTCAACACTTATTTTGCGGGCCTTATTAAAGCGCCGTTTATGGCGATGATCATCGGCATTCTTGCTTCAGTTGAAGGTATGAAAGTTGGCGGCAGCGCAGAATCACTGGGGCGCCGGGTAACGGCTTCTGTGGTGAAGTCGATCTTCGTTGTGATTGTCGTCGACGGAATGTTTGCCATGTTCTATGCGGCAATTGACTTCTAACCCCCTATTTCTACATTTTGATGGGGTCTTTCGGACACAGTCTGGAATAAAACTGAAGCGAAACTGCTTCTTGCAGTTTAGTCGCATGGTAAGCTCGGATAAAGAATATTGATGGAGACGAGTATCGATAATCAGCCGCAATCGCAGCATGCCGAGACCAACGATCAGCCTTTGCCGATCATTTCGGTGCGTGACGTTACCGTTGGTTTTGGCGGTCGCGCTCCTGTGCTCGATAATCTGTCCCTCGATATTTATAAGGGTGAAGTCCTTGGCTTCATCGGCCCGTCCGGTGCAGGTAAGTCTGTGCTGATGCGGACCATTCTGGGCCTTAACAAAAAGCAGTCAGGCCAGATTGAGATATTGGGCAACAATATCGACAAGATGACTGACGTTGAGAAAATGGCAATTGATATGCGCATGGGCGTGCTGTTTCAGCATGGTGCGCTGTTTTCTGCCCTCAACGTGCTTGAGAACATTCAGGTTCCAATGCGCGAATATCTGGACCTGTCACCAAAGCTCATGGACGAGTTGGCGCGTCTGAAAATCGATCTGGTGGGACTGAAGCCAGATACAGCAGAGAAGTTCCCGTCTGAGCTTTCTGGTGGCATGATCAAACGCGCTGCACTGGCTCGTTCGCTGGCACTCGATCCAGATATTGTTTTCCTTGATGAGCCGACATCTGGCCTCGATCCAATTGGCGCTGCAGACTTCGATGAACTGATCGCCAATCTGCGCGATACGATGGGGCTCACCGTTTACATGGTGACGCACGACCTCGACAGTCTTTTTGCGATCTGTGATCGCATCGCTGTCCTGGGTAACAAAAAAGTTTTGGTTAGTGGTTCCATTGAAGACATGCTGACTGTAGACGATCCATGGGTAAAATCCTATTTTCGAGGCAAGCGCGCACGTCAGATCGACACATCCGCGCCGAGCAGACGGCGGCCCGGCAGCCGCTTGCAGACTGGATAAGATATGGAAACGAAGGCCAATTACGTACTGGTAGGAGTTTTCACGCTGATCGTCAGCCTGCTGGCTTTCGGTTTCGTGTACTGGATCGCCCGTTTCGGTGAAGCGCGGGATTCCGTCATCCTCGATGTGCGTATTCCTGGATCCGTCACAGGCTTAAGCATTGGTAGTCAGGTCCTTTTCAACGGCATCAAAGTCGGTGACGTACGCCGACTACATCTCGACGAATCCAATCCGAGCATGGTTATCGTGCAAACCCGCGTGAATGCGACTACTCCTATTACGCGCTCAACCAAAGCGACACTTGGCTTTCAGGGACTGACTGGTCAGGCTTACATCGAACTTAACGGCGGTAGTCTGGAAGAACCGAACCTGCTTACAGAAGCAGCCAAAGAAGATACGGTTGCACGTATTGATGCCGATCCGTCAGCAGTGAACAACCTCCTCGCAACCGCTCAGGATATTTTCGCGCGTGCGAATTCCGTGCTTGGCGAGCTGGAAGGATTTGCAAAGGATGCGCGCGGACCACTGATCGATACGATCCACAACACCAAGACCTTTACAGATGCGCTTGCGAAAAATGCTGATGTGATTGACGAACTTGGTTCGAACGCGGCCAACATCAATAAGATCGTTGCCGATGCACAAGAGATGATGTCGCGCTTGAATGCGGCCTCCTCGCGTGTTGAAAGCGTTATTGCAAAAGCCGACCAGTTGCTCTCAAGTGATGATAAAGACGGTGTGGTCGCGCAGGCTAAGGCTACACTTGAATCCATTCGCCAGCTGTCGAGTAATTTGGATAAGCGCATTACGCCAATCGCCAGCAACCTTGAGCGTTTTTCGGGACAGGGTCTGAGCGATGTTCAAGCGCTGATTGGTGATAGCCGCCGTGCCGTGCAGCGTGTAGAACAGGCTGTAACAGACCTCGAACGCAATCCCCAGCGTTTGCTGTTTGGTGGCCCAGGTAGTGTTCCGCAGTATAACGGAAGGACGCGTCATTAATGTCCATTACAGGTTCTGTCGTGACCAAATTTCCCCGCAATTCGATCCGGAATATTACTGCGCCCTTTCTGCTTGCAACCTTGTTGGCAGGATGCGGAACGACAACGCCGCTCGATACTTTCAGCCTGACTGCGCCACAACAGACGCAAACTGCATCCGCGAGCCGCAAGAGCCTTCAGCTTCTGGTTCCTGCACCGAGCGCGCTGAAAGCACTGGATAGCGAGAATATCGTTGTCAACACAGCCCCCGGTGCGATTGAGTATCTCAAAGGCGCACAATGGGGCGACAGGCTGCCGAATCTCGTTCAGTCGCGCCTTGTTCAGGCTTATGAAAATACGGGCGCCTTTGGCGGCGTAGGACGGCCTGGCGATGGTCTGGCTATCAATTACCAGATCCTGACCGACTTGCGTGTGTTCAGCATTCAAGCCTATGGCGCGCAAAGGGCAGCGGTTGTTGAAATCGCCGTCAAGCTTATGAACGACAAGAATGGTGAAGTCCGCGCAACACGCGTCTTCCGTTCGGCTGTTCCTGTTTCAGGCACAACCAATAGCGGCTACGTAAAAGCCCTTGATGCAGCGTTCGAACGCACCGCAAGTGACATTGTGAGCTGGACGATATCCTCGCTGTAAAGCATTTCCAGCAAAAGTGCGTAGCGGTTTGCGTTCGGAAATGCGTAAAAACAAATAGTTACAGCGGTTCCAACGATTTAATCTCAACTGGGGCTGCTCTACGCTTCAAATTTTTTGGTTTTTCAAGGCAGTCCGGCCCACTCCGGACTGCTTTTTTTTATTAAGCTCTTTTGTAACCGCGTTCCCGCTAAGCGATTATTGGGCTGATCTGTTCGCCAGCCAAAAATGCGCTATGTCGCTTCAATATGAAATGCGTTGTTATGCAGCTTGCAGACGGATCAACTACCGTCCATCTCATCAAAACATCGAAGCGCTCAGAACAGCAAACAACAAAAAACGCGGCCCGAAAGCCGCGTCTTTTTGTTCATCTGACTGCGCTTAGAGCGCTTCCTACTTTGATTGAATAAGAAGAAACGCTCTAAGCATTTGTTTTTTCGCATTATCCTACACAAAACCGCTACGCACTTTTGCTGGAAATGCTCTATCGCAGGCGTCCGCTTGCGTGAGCGAGCATGGTGTAGACCTTGCCGGTATCCGACGTCAGATAAGTCTGGGTCACCATGTTGTCGCGATCGTTGCGGGCGACGTCTTCGAGCAGGCGCTGGAAGTCATCCATGTAACGGTCCACTGCACGGCGGAATTCACCATCGGTCTGGTACTTACGCTTGATATCATCAAAGGTCTGCTGACCCTTCAGCGTGTAGAGGCGACGCGTGAAGACATTGCGTTCACCGCGGCGATAGCGATCCCAAAGTTCAACCGATGCTTCATGGTCGATTGCGCGAGCAATATCCACCGAGAGCGAGTTGAGCGATTCAACCACGTGGCTTGGCGAACGTGGAGCTTGGGTCGGCTGTGCCTGTGAAGGTGCCGCAACTTCGTCTTCGCGTGATGCGCGTGCCAGAAGATCTGAAACCCAACCGCGTGGCTTTTCAGCCGATTGAGCAGGCTGAGTAGTTTTTGGAGCTTCAGCCGGGCGGGCACGAACAGCAACTTCGGCCTGTGCCGGAGTTTGGGGGCGCGGAGCCGCAGCCGGCGCCTGAACCGGGGTAGGCGCTGCATGCTGCGTCTGGACCGGACGCGAAACTGGACGATCTGCACGGCTTTCACCGACGTCGACCAGACGACCCGACTTGTTGACGATCTCAGCAAGCTCCTTAAGAGCATTGATCTGTTCACCAACGGCCTTGCGCATTGCGCTAGTCGTTTCTTTGGCTTCAGCTGGCATATCAAGAACGCCGCGCTTGAGTTCTCCACGGGTCGTGTCGAGTTCGCTGCGGATTTCCGTTGCAGTGCGACGAATGTCGTCAGTCGCAGCAGAGAATCTTTGCGATGCCTGTTCAACGATTTCAGCAACGCTCTCGCGCATCTTCTCAGCCGAAGAACGTGTCTGGCCTTCAGCGCGCTGGAATGCCGAAGCAACCACGGTTTCAAACGACTGCATCAACTTCTCGATGCCTTCTGACTTTTCAACCAGCCCGGACGCAAGCTTGTCGAGCGCCAGATGACGATCTTCAAGTGTGCCTGCGAGGCCATTCTGTGCCGAGTTGATCATGTCCGAAGCAGTGGAGAGAACCTTGCCGTGCTCTTCAAAGCGCTCAGCAATGTCTGCGATCTGCGACAGCGTGCCGTCGGACAGTGCACGCAGCGTGCCGATATTGTTGTCGATGAGACCAGTCGAAGCCTGGAACATCTGCGCTGCACGGTTGGCGTTTTCGACGAAGCTGCTTGTTGTTTCGACAAGGCGACCATCGATATTCGTCAGGTTGCGAGCGGCAGCATCGATAAGCTTGCCAAGTTCGCCGTTTGAAGCGGCGAGACGGTCGATCAATTCGCTGACATTTTCCGAAAGGCCGGTCTTTGCCTGCTGAACCGCTGCAATGGTTTCTGCCGTACGGTTGGCCAATGCGTTAACGAGCGCAGCATTTTCAGCACGCAGACGATCAGTGGCTGCGTGAGTTGCTTCTTCCAGCTGTTCTGCCAGTCCGCGACCACTATCTGCCAGACGCTGCACGAGAGGTTCGGCAGTATCGTTGAGGATCTGCGTGATTTCCTGCGAGCGGGCCGCAAGAACTGCATTGAGTTCACGCGTGCGCTCTTCAAGCGTTACAGCCGTGGTGTCTGTTACCTGAGCGATGCGTGCTTCAACGGAACCAAGTTCCATCGTGATACGCGAACCAATGTCACCAAGGCGGGTTGCAATGGCATCTGCACGTTCAGCAAGACGTGCTTCTGTGCCGGACAGGTTCTCGGTAACGCTCGACGAGAAGGCTTCGCTGTGACCGGCCAGCGTTTCACTGGTTTTGGTCGCAGTATCAGCGATACGAGCTTCAATTGCCGACAATTCACCGGTGAGGCGGTTTTCGATAGCTTCAAGGCCACCAGCAATCGCGCTCGCACGTTCTGCAAGACGCGCTTCCGTACCAGCGAGATTATCAACAACGCTTGCCGAGAATGCCTCGCTATGACCAGCCAGTGTTTCGCCAGTCTTGGTCGCAGTGTAGGCAATGCGGGCTTCGATTGCCGACAGTTCGCCGGTGAGGCGGCTTTCGATTGCTTCAAGTCCACCAGCAATTGCGCTTGCACGTTCGTTCAGGCGGGCTTCTGTTCCGGCCAGATTGTCGGCGACGCTTGCAGCAAATGCTTCGCTATGACCTGCGAGGGTTTCGCTCGTCTTGCTTGCTGTGTCAGCAATGCTGCTTTCAATCTGTGCCAGACGCGATGCAATTGCATTTGCACGCTCACCAAGGCGTTCCTCAGTAGCTGCGAGGTTGGTGGTGAGATCGGCGCTGAAGCTCTGACCAAAACCGTCGAGCGATTCACCGGCCTTGGCCGCTTCTGCGGACAGAATGCTTGCAGCTTCAGTGATTTTCTCACGCAGCGAGCCAGCAACGACACCTGCACTCTGTTCAAGTGCGCGCCGAACATTATCGACGCCGATGGTGAGCGCCTTTTCCATTGTCTGGGTGCGTTCTTCGATAATGCCAGTCTGGCCTTCGAATGCGCGGGTGAGTACATCACTGCTGTTTTCAATCGCATTGTGGAGGTTTGCAGTGCGCTGCGAAAGAATATCGCCGTGATCCTGAAGTGTTTGGCTGAGCGAAGCGGTGCTGTCAGTCAGTGTTTCACGGATTGCAGCTGTACGACCTTCAATAGTCTGTTCATGTCCATCAAGAATGTGGGCTAGGGCGTTGTTATGATCGTTCAGAACTGAACGGAGGCCGCTTGTACGTTCCTCGACACGTTGAACGTGATCAGTGAATGTCGCTTCGAATGCATCACGGCTTGCGCCGATCGTGTCGCTGATTGCCTGCGAACGTTCGTCGAAGACGCGTGCCAGTTCCTGCTGATTATCAGCGATAAGCGCGGTCAAAGTGTTCACGCGCTCATCGAATGTACGCGCCAGAACTTCGCGATTTTCGTTGAAGTTATCGCGTAGTGCGGTCGTACGTTCATCCATCAGCTGAGCAAGCATTGCTTGATTTCCAGCAATGACGCTGTGCAAGGAAGCAGCGCGTTCGTCCAGCGAGCGGGCGTGATCAGCAAAGGTGGCATCAAGGCGCGAGGCGTTGTTAGCCATCTCTTCCTGCAGAATGCTGGTTCTGTCAGCAAGGATTGCTGCATGCTGTTCGGCGGCAGAATTGAGAGCCGAAGAGCTGTTGTTGATTGCGTTTTCGATGTCGGTTGTGCGTGCAGAGAGCGTATCGGCATGACCACGGATGACCGCGGAAACGCGCTCTGTTTCACCTTCAAGCGAAGAAGCCAGAATATCGCGGCTTTCAGCGAGCTTGCCTGCGAAGGACGAAGCCTTCTCATTGAGAATATTGCCCACGCTTTCGCTGATCGAAGTCAGATCATCGCTGATCTTGGTCTTCGTTTCATCGATCATGGTGCTGAAGGCAGTACGGCCACCGGAGAAGGTTTCTGCAATCTCACGGGTGCGAGCAATGAGGTTTTCATTGATCTGGCGCGAACGGGTTTCGAGAGCTGCATTCAGCTTTTCGGTGCTGCTGTCGAGCGCATGAGCGCGTGTTTCGAACTCGGTCAGCAGCGAACGGCCACGCTCATTGAGCGTCGTGTCGAGCTGCATCAGACGTGCATCGAATTCGCTGACCATCGACTGGGTAGCACCGCCGAGCAGGGTAGCAATGCCAGCGGTACGCTCATCGAGAGCAGAGCTTACACGTTCCGAAATGTCACGTGACTGCTGATCGAGCGTTGCGATACGGGTGTCGAGTTCGTTTGCAAAAGCTTCACCTGAAGTGGTGATGCGTGTCGCAATATCACCGGTACGCTTTTCAATCGCCTCAGCAATTGCGCCACCGCTTTCATTGATGCTGCCGATGAGACGTTCACCAGAATCACCGAGAAGCGAGCTAAGCTGCTCAGAGGCCGAGATAACATTGTCGCGTATGATATTGGCTGCACTCGACAATTCTTCTTTCAGCTGCTCATGAGCACCTGTGATCGAAGAACGAACGCGCTCAGCATGGCTGACTACGGCTTCGCGCTCATTGCCAAGATCGCTGACGAGCGAACGGATACGGACTTCGTTGTCGCTGTATGCACGTTCAAGCTGATTAACCTCGGACTGAACAAGCGTCTCAAGTTCAACAGCGCGTGCGAGTGTGCGCTCTATCCCTTCGTTCATCGCAGCAACTTCACGGCGAACAGCCTGGCTCAGTGTGGATACACGATCACCAGCAGCGGCTTCTGGCTGCAGAAGCTTAAGAGCTGCTTCCGACATGCTGCGTGCTGCGACATGCATCTCCTGCGCACGGCGGACGAGATGTGCAAATCCCCAGAACATAACGATAGGCAATACTGTGCCAGCAGTTACGCCAATACCGGCGGGGGATGTGAATAAATCTTTGGTTGCCTGAAAGCTGGAGAAGACATCAGGGCTGATTGCCTTGCTAATCGCAACGCCACCTGCGGCCCAGAGCACGCTCATGGCCGTCGTTGTCCAATAGAGCTTGGAAGAACGTTCGGTTACACGGCGCGGTGCGGCGGCAACAGCTCTGCCGTTGCGGGAATCATCATTGGCAGGCGTGAGGGCAGCCGCAGGCGTGGCGGCTACGACAGCTGGAGATGGCGTTACAGGCTTTGGCGCGCCTTCCTGAACTGCTGGCTTGGCTTTGTTGGCTGGCTTCGGCGCAACGTTAGCAGCTTCAGGCGAGGCGGATGGGAATGCAGCATTGACAACTGGAGGCACGGGCGGTGCAACAGGGCTTGCAATGACGGAAACGGTAGCAATCGTTTCGGCCTTTGCCGTTCCTTCTGTCGTAATGTCTACGGGAGAGACTTTCGCAGCATCGACCACTTTCGTGTTCTGCTCTGCAACCAATTCTTCGGCCGCACGCGAAATCTGCTCTTCCAGGTCATCGACTGAAAATTCTTCGCCAATCGCACTCAGGTCCATATCAATGTCGAAATCGTCACCGAAATCGATATCGAGTGCCTGTTCAAGTGCCTGTTCGACCTCATGGTCGAGCTTTTGCGCCTTGGATTTAGAAGCCATAGCCTTGCCTACCTCGTACTCATTACTGTGACGGCCGGATCATTATAGAGCCGTTACAAAACTTATTCCGCCATTTTTCATCGTATCGGCTCGGGCTTGTTAAGGAAATAGGCACCCGCGCCTGATGTCTAAAACTTTAAATACAAGGTTAACAAAAAAGGGAAGACTTGCAAAAAATGCCGGATTTCCGGTGTTTTGACATTAACGATCATTCTGTGGAAATCAAACCGATGCGATAAAGCACCTTAACTCATCTCCGCTAAATCGTTAACAAAAATACGCGCTAAAGGAGAGCTGTTATTATTATTCTACCGATGGTTTGATTCATAAGGCGAGAAATCTGCACAGCGTTCAAATGCACTGTTCCACGAGCCACACTAATGCTTATTGCGCCTGCACCACAAGGGTATATCAGCAAATACTTATATTTACGGATCAAAACTTGCTGGGAAACAATGGCATATTGGCGCAGTTATCTGCCGAATATACTCCGGTGGTTGAAACTGCGCGCATAAGGCCGTATTTGCCTCTTCAAGATATCAATCGCGCCGGGAAGGCGTGTGCAGGAACTTAAAATGACAAAAATTGTATTCGTATCCGCTGATGGCGCTTCGCGCACCGAAGTTGAAGCTGACAACGGATCGAGCGTAATGGAAGCTGCAATTCGCAACGGCATTCCTGGCATTGATGCTGAATGCGGCGGCGCGTGCGCCTGCGCGACTTGCCATGTCTATGTCGATGAAGACTGGACTGAGATCGTCGGCGGTCCGGATGCGATGGAAGAGGACATGCTGGATTTCGCTTATGAACCGCAGCCTAACTCGCGCCTTTCTTGCCAGATCCGCGTGACGGATGAGATTGACGGCCTCGTCGTTCAAGTTCCGGAACGTCAGAATTAATATTTTAAAGTAGAGTGATGACATGTAAGGAGCGTCGATGGTAGCCGAACGTCAGTCTGACATCGCAATCATCGGCGCCGGACCTGTCGCCCTTTTCTCTGTCTTCCAGCTCGGATTGTTCGGTTTCAAATGTCGGCTGTTTGATTCCATGAGCCGGGCGGGTGGCCAGTGCACAGCACTTTATGCTGACAAGCCCATCTTTGATATTCCGGCTTTCCCTGAAATTATGAGTGACGAGTTGATTGATCGTCTGCTTAAGCAGATCGAGCCCTATCATCCTGACTTTGAATTTAGTCAGCTGATCTCAGACATCACCGCTGGTGAGCAGGGCGTTCAGCTTACGACCGCCACTGGCGTCACCTTCAATGCCAAAGCCCTGGTAATCGCTTCAGGGCTCGGCGCTTTGACATCTGCTGGTCAGATCGTGCGCCCCGATCCATTGGCTGCGACTGGCGCTATGGCTTCTGTTGAGCGGTTTGGAAACGCAATCGTCGTCAGTTCCGAGACGTTTCGCACATCGCAACGGAAAATTTACGCTATTGGAGACGTTTGTCATTATCCGGGAAAGCTGAAACTCATACTTTCCGGTTTTCACGAGGCTGCCCTGATGACCCAAGCCATCAGGCACGAATTGCAGCAAGCCAGATAAGCTTCAGATTCTACTGGACCATTTTTTCGAGTTTATAGGTCAGCAGGCGTTCAAAGCGACGTTCAAAATTGATCGTTTCGACGCGGTCGAACCGTTCTTGCGCCTTATCATGCGCTGCCATCAGGCGTTCCGTCACCTTATCAATGTCCGCACGCAAGGTTGCGCAATCTGTACGACTACGCAATGAGCGTATCTGACGTTCCATATCACTGGCGTGACTACGGGCAATCACGATATGGCTTTCTTCGTGGCGTCGGATATCCTGATACAACGTATCCCAGATCAGTGCGAGCTCAGGAGAGGCTTTTCGGCGTTGCTTCCAGCGTGGCAACATGACCTTTGCATGGACATTCACATAAACGCCCTGAACTTTGCACGCGCGATCACCGGAAGCCCGACCATAACGCACCTTGGCGTCGAAGCGGATTTCAGCTGCACCTGGATGATGCTGACCAGTTTTCTTGAGAAACGGGCCGCTGCGTGACAATGCCTTGTCGAGATCCTCGGCAGTCTTTCCGTTGACATTGTAATAGCTGAACGTTCGGAAAATGGATGCGGCTTCAGCATGCGGGGCAACAACAGCAAGCGCTAACCCCAGAGCCAGAACCCGTTTTTTCAAAGACATGTTCCGGCACCTCTTCATAAAACCAGAAAGAAACTCGTAAATTCATTGATGAGCAACATGGCATGCAATCGTCAAGAGAACTATAACGCCCCTCACAAAATGACATAGTGCCTGTTTGGCTGCATTAAAGCATTTCCAGCAAAAGCGGGAACCGGTTTTGCGTATGGAATGGAAATGCTTAAAAATAAACAGTTAGAGCGGTTCCAACGATTCAATTTTAACTCGAACCGCTCTAAGTTCTAAAAAAGACAATTGGAATATCCGTCAATGATGAAACAATGGCAACTTGCCCATGGTCGTAACCTCCAATTGGGTGCAAAATCTGTCATTATGGGTATTCTCAACGTTACACCGGATTCCTTTTCCGATGGCGGTCGCCATAACGATCTCGATAAAGCCTTAGCGGTTGCCGAAACAATGCTCGCAGATGGGGCAACGATTATCGATGTTGGTGGTGAATCGACACGGCCAGGCAGCGCTGCAGTTGATGCTGAAACTGAGGCAGCGCGCGTTGTGCCGGTTATTCAAGCGATTACCCAGCGTTTAGGCTGCATCGTTTCAATTGATACTTATCGCGCCTCAACCGCACGACGTGCAGTGGAAGCGGGCGCGCATATCGTCAATGACGTGTGGGGGCTGCAACGTGAACCTGAAATTGCAGAAATTGCGAAAGAGACAGGCGCGGGACTGGTCATCATGCACACCAGTCGCGATAGAAACACCGATCCTGATGTAATTGCCGATCAATTTGCATTTTTAGATGTATCGCTCGAGATCGCGGGCAGGGCAGGCATTGAAGCCTCCCGTATCGTTCTTGATCCGGGTTTTGGTTTCGGCAAAGACAAGGACGAAGACATTGCGCTGATGGCACGCATGGAGGAATTGCAACGGTTCGGCTATCCTTTGCTTGTCGGCACCTCGCGCAAGCGCTTCATCGGTGCAATTACTGAACAGGCCGATCCCATGATGCGCGACGTTGGAACTGCCGCAACATCAGTTGCAATGCGTTTGGCGGGAGCCGACATCTTCCGTGTTCACAATGTCGCTTTTAATAGGGACGCACTTGCAGTTGCCGATGCTATCCTGCAAAGCAAAGCAAATTCAAAATAGGAAACATGGCCGTGTACACCATCCGTATCATGAATTGCGCGTTCTTCGCGCACCACGGCGTCTTTGACGAGGAACATAAACTCGGCCAGCGTTTCTATGTCGATGCGATACTGGACGTCGATCCCGGCGCCTCGCTGGACAATGACGATATTGAAGGCACAGTCCATTACGGGATCGCTTTTACTGTCATTCAAGACATCATCACCGGTCGTCAGCGTTATCTCATCGAAACGCTTGCACTTGATGTCGGTAAGGCACTGGTCGCGCGTTTTCCTCAGATCAAGCGCGCTGAAATCACTGTTCGCAAGCCGAATGCCCCGGTTCCGGGCGTTCTGGACCATGTGGAAGTAACAGTGGTTTATCCGCGCTGATGAGTAATGCCGTTATCTATCACGCTTGGCTCTATCGCGCTTGGATTGGACTAGGCGGTAACATCGATGATCCAGTCGCTTCCATGGCCAAGGCGTTGAAACTGCTTGAAGCTCGTGCAGACACGAAGGTCGTCGCTGTTTCAAATGTCTATCGCACGCCGCCATGGGGTAAGACCGATCAAGCCTGGTTTCACAATGCCTGCGCAGAGATCGAAACCGCACTTGAACCATTAAAGCTTATTGAGACATGTCTCGACGTTGAACGTTCGCTTAAACGGGTGCGGTTAGAGCGTTGGGGACCACGCATTATCGACATTGATATTCTTGCTATGGAAAAGTCAGGTGAGGCGGTCATCATGAATGAACCGGCGCTTGAGTTACCGCATCCGCGCATTCAGGAACGTGCATTCGTGCTCGTACCGCTTAACGATATTGCGCCAACGCTTAAGATTGCAGGCAAAAGCGTTTCTGAGTGGGAATTGGCGTGCGCCTGCTCTGAAATAGAAAAAGCCCGCACTGATGCGGGCTGGTGGCTTGAATACATAGACTAACCGGAGCCGGTTAGTTTTTGGCAATACTGCCAACAGCGATGTTATCGATGCGCTTGAGGCTCATCCCGATCACTGGAACCAATTCCTTGTCAACGCGAACCGAAACCGTGACGTTCATGGTGTTTTTGTCGGCAACGCGCGCGAGCATCGCACCATTCAGTTCCTTGCGGTTTAAGCCAAGAACCACTTTGTTTCCCGTCACGGAACCTGACGTTACATTCAGGCCCTTGCCTTCTGCGCCGTCATTAAACTTCCCGGAATAGCTGGTGCCAACGCGCGTGACCGTCGCCTTCATCGGCTGAGAGAAAACACCCACCCGGCAGGAGCCATCCAACGTCATACCGACTGCGTCGTTAGGCGTTGTGCCTGCCAGCGAGCATACAAACTTGGTGCCCTTGTATTTTCCGGCGACAATTTCACCCGGACCGGACCATTGGCCCTCAATCGTCTGGAAAAACTGTTCATCCTTATCTGCGGCCAGAGCTGGCGCAGCAAAAAACGATGCGGGCAGTAGCGTGAGGCATGCAGCGATGTAGTTTTTCATATTCAGCTCTGTCCCGGAATCTCGACCCTAAGGCACCATTCCAATAATTTATCTGTAAACACTCCGCAACCGAATGTCCCACAATCGGGCATCAGTGCATTTCTACGGCGCAAGGATCACAGATTCGAGCACCCGATACATCTATCTTATATTCGTTGCGAATGGTTAATGCTTCGTTGTCACGACTGTTAAAGTCAACGAGATTTCCGGGAATGTGTGACATTGAATTGCGTAAAAGTGCGCCTAGTCCGAATACAGCTTCATCTTTTTCGGGAAGAGCATTAATCCTTATTTTTCGGCTTCACGCCTTTGTCGCCGGTTATGCGCGCAATGTCGCCGATAAAGTCCCCAACACCGGGGCGTTTTTCCGAATTGAACGGAAAGGGCCGCACGACATCCATCGCTGCGATACCGATACGGGCAGTCATCAATCCATTGACGACACCTTCACCGAGTTTCGCAGAAAGGCGCGATGCCAATCCGTGGCCGATGAGCTGCTGAATGACGCTATCACCCATCGCGAGGGTCCCAGTCACGGCCAGATGCGCCACGACCCGACGTGCAAGTTTGAGAAACCCCAAGGTGCCCGGACGCCCACCGTAAAGCTGTGACAGCCGCCGGATCAGTCGGGCGGATTCAAAAATCACATAGCCAATATCGACGAGCGCGCGTGGACTGATCGCGGTGACGATTGAAACGCGTTTTGATGCATTGAGGATTAGTGCGCGTGCTTCTCGGTCTAGAGGGCGCAATATTTCTGTCTCCGCAAGGCGGATGAGATTGCGGCCATCAATGATTTCATCGGTCAGACCGTCAAGCATCTGTCGTCCACGCGCAGTTTCAGGCAGGCCTGCCGCAATTGTGCGCAGCGCATCAACTGCTTTACGGGCTGCGGCCATATCATCACGCTCCGCCGCATCTGCGGCATCCTTGCGCAGATGTTGCACTGATGCCAGTCGCCTTAAAGCCAATAATTCACGCACGATAATTGCAACGAAAGAAGCAAGCGCGATCATTGCGACGCCTAGCGCCGTCCAGCCAAGCCAGTCAGCGCGCATGAAAAGCGCCTGAATAAGGTCTTCGGTCCAAATGCCAATGGCAAATGAAACCAATATACCCAGAGCACCCAACAAGATCTTGCTCAAAGACCAGCGTCGCCGAGGCGGCGCTTCAAATGACGGGTCCAAAACTTCCAGTTCAGCGGCTTCTTCATCGCTCAAGGCAAAGACATCGATCTCTGGAACGACTTTGTCCAGATCCGTGACGGCACGCGGACGACGCGGTGCTTCTTGCATCGCTTCGGCAATTGAAACCGTCTCAGTTGGCTTTTTGACGGTAAAGGCTGCGGGTTTGCGTGGAGGCTGCTCGCTCATGCCAGACGATCCCCGATGAGAAACTGGAGTGCGCGATCAAGCCTGATATGTGGCAATGAAAGCGTTAGACCTTCGGCAGTTCGTTCAAGCCGTGGAGGCCGAAAACGCACGAAGCGGATAGCTGGTTCGTCGCTCGAAACTGACGGTTCGAATATTACATTAGGATTCTTTGGTAAATCACCGGGAAATATAGCAGTTTCTGTTTCACCATCGAATACTTCCGCATCAATTCGTTCGCCTTTGAGCGGTGTTCCGATAATGACAGGCAGTGTGTCCTTGCCTTCCTTTACCGTCGCCTCACGCGTGGCACGCACAGCAGCCATCGCCAGCACGTCAATATCGGCGCCTGAGAAATCAGCGCGTTCTATTGCCCGCTCGACAAGACGGCGAACAATCGCCTGCAACCTGTCATGGCTCTCGTGGTGAAGGTGATCAGCCTTGGTGGCCGCAACCAGAATACGGCCAATACGGCGCTGGATAAGGCCGGTGAGCAGATTGGCACGTCCGGGACGGAAGCAAGATAGAATATCAGTCAGTGCGCGCTCAAGATCGGCCACCACGGCTCCGCCTGCATTCATGGCCTGCATGGCATCAATGAGAATGATCTGGCGATCGAGCCGGGCAATATGTTCGCGAAAGAATGGCTTGATCACATGCGTTTTGTAGGCCTCGTAACGACGTTCCATCATTGAAGCCAAACTGCCTGCTTTGAAATCTTCCGGCTTCAGCTCGGGCAAGGGCGCAAAAGTAAGGGCTGGCGAACCTTCAAGATCACCGGGCATCAGAAAACGTCCCGGCGGCAGTGTAGACAGAGCGCGCTCATCAGCTTTGCCAGCACGCAGATAAGCCGTGAAGCTTCTGGCCAGTCGCTGAGCAGTCAATTCGTCTGCATTGTCGGACGGCGAAACGGTTTGCGCGTCGTGCAACCACATCTGTGCGAGATCGATATGCGTTGGCTCATTGGCCAGAGCAAATGAATCCGCGCTGAACTCGCTATAGGTCTTTCCCAGCAAGGGAAGGTCGAGCAACCACTCACCGGGATAGTCGACAATATCAACCGACAGTCGCCCCGGCGAAAACCAGCGGCCCCATGCGGATGCGGTTTCATATTCAATCGTAAGACGAAGTTGCGAGATAGCACGCGTCGAATCCGGCCAGATACGTTCGTCGAGCAAAGCTGAAAGGTGTTCTTCATACTGAAAACGCGGAACTGCATCGTCCGGCTGCGGTTCGAGCATGGAACGTGAAATGCGGCCTGACTTATATGCCTCAAACAAGGACAGGCGGCCGCCATGCACCATATTGTGCACCAGTGCGGTTATGAAAACCGTCTTACCAGCGCGGGAAAGACCCGTGACACCCAGCCTCAGCGAAGGCGACATCAAACCCGTTGCCCGATCTGTCAGCGTGTCGAGTGCGATCCTTGCTTCATCGCCGAAACTGGTCAGTTTTGCCAATTGTTCCCTCGTGAAAATTACATCTTGTCACTGCCATACATAGGAACTCGTGAGGCATATCAACAAGGAAGCATCGGATTCAATCGATAGTCCTCAACAGGGTAGAGGAAAACTTTCCAGGAAGCCCTTTCCGCGCGCAATATCCGACAATGGTCCATCAAAGGTAATTGTAGCGAGGGCTGCGGTTGGGAAGCCAGCTTCAAGCCTTGAAAGACTTGAGGGTTCACCATCGCCGCAAAGCGCCAATGCAAGATCTTCCATACTTGGATTGTGCCCGACCAGCATCAAATGGTCTGAATCTGCATTTTTCTTTATTGCCTGCATATATTCACCAGCTCCGCCGCTATAGATCGTCTCATCGATGATCATTTCTGCATCTATTCCGAGCCGTTCAATCAAACCAAACGCAGTTTCGCGCGTGCGACAGGAAGCCGAAAGTAAAACCTTTTCAGGGAATAGCTTTGACGCCTTCATGGCTTCGGCCAACTCGTTTAATGAGGAAATACCTTCTTCATCCAGCGGCCTGTCAAAGTCTTTCATTGCAGGCTTTGCCCATATTGCTTTGGCATGGCGGAGGAGGAAAAGGCGACTCATTGAGGGCTCCTGACTGCATTTTGATGCGCTTGCAGCTCAATTCATGCCACATTTTCTGCAAGTTTGCTCCGACTACATGCAGTTTCGGGCAACTTTCTGGTGTGGCGTGTGAATATTCACAGATAGTTTTGATGCATAATTGGGCATAATCAGCAGGATCGATTGTTCTTCATTTGTAATTATGTTTCTTAAGCAGGTGACTACCTAATAGTTTGAAGTCTTTTATAAAAACAAAACCGAATAAATTACATTTTGAAATTAAATTGCTTATTTTTTCATCAAAATCATACAATTTTGATGAATTAAAAAGTAGCGAGACGCGTGTGTTTGATGTTGTGTCCTTGTTGCTATGGACTTATATAACCGCTCGCGTCTCCTAGATGTGGGGTGATTCAGAATGAGTGAATTGATCGACCTTGACTATAGGCCCACTGAAGACGAGCCGTTCATGAATGAACGGCAGAAGTCTTACTTTCGTGCAAAACTTGTTGCATGGAGGAATGATATTCTGCGCGAAGCGCGCGAAACGCTCGAAGCGCTGCAGCAGGAAAATGCAAATCACCCGGACCTGGCGGATAGGGCATCCTCCGAAACGGACCGGGCAATTGAACTTCGCGCTCGTGACAGGCAGCGCAAACTGATTTCCAAAATCGATGCAGCTTTAAGCCGTATTGACGAAGGAACCTATGGTTTCTGTGAAGAAACCGGCGATCCAATCAGTTTGAAACGACTTGATGCACGACCAATCGCAACGCTTTCTATTGAAGCACAAGAGCGCCATGAGCGCCGCGAAAAGGTCTATCGCGACGATTGATCTTAATTAGAGCGCCATGCGTCCATTTGGACGCACAAATGAAGCTCTAACAGATTAAATTTGCTGCGTAATTTTACCTTAAACTGTTAAAGGTTTAAGGAATTATGCGGTAAGTCGATTAGAAAATTCTTTAAAGGCTGCGGCTCCCGCAGCCTTTTTTCTTTATGTTTTAATCAGGCGAAAAGAAAGGGTATCAGCCTGTTTGACTGATACCCTTGATTTAAAAGCACTTCCAGCAAAAGTGGGAACCGGTATTAACTGGAATCGCTGTAACCGTCGCTTTCACGCAATGAGAATTACCTAAAAGTTGCGGGTCTCGTTCTTGGTAAGCTCACCGAGAAGCTTTTCCATTTCATCCTCGATACTGTCATCCGGTTTCCCGCCATTTGGAGAGATATCGAGTGAGCCCAGAAGCTCTTCTTCAAAAATATCTACTTCCAGCATTTCAGGTTCGTGACTGGTAGAGCCTGCCGGGCTTTCTGTTTCAAGATCAGCCATGATGGCATCGTGGAAAGCACCACCAAGATCACCAAGATCATCATCTATAGTTTCTGGCTCTGGATTTGACGGAGCTGAAACTTGCTCTGCCTTGAGGGCAGGTGGCGTGAAATCTGGTGCCGATGACGTCGTTACCGCTGGGCTTTGCAAGATGTCACCGATTTCAGGTGCAGGTGCTTTTGCACTCGTCGTCACTTCACGTTCTGGCGTAACACTACCAAGATCGGACACTGCAACTGTTGCTGCAGCTGCTGCAGCGGCACTGGCACCCAGGCCTGAGGTTGAACTCAGAACTCCGCGAGAAACCTGGCTGAGAGGGTAGGCAGGATGCAGGCGTGGTGACTGGGGCTGTTCCGCCGGACGTTCAGCAGGAAGCACAGTGCGCGGCTGCGGCGGATAGTTGGGAGCTGGGCGTGGCGGCTGTGTACGCGCCTGAAAGGCAGGTGCCTCAACCGTTTTTGGTGCCTGAGGGGCAACTGGCGTGACAGGTGGGCGTGGAGGAGCGCGAAACTGCGGCGTTTCAGGGCTCACCTGCTGAGCTGGCGTTTCCCGTACTGGTTCAGGTTTGCGCTGAACCGGTGTTTCAATCGGAGAATTCAGCTGAATGGCTTCACCTTTTTCCACCGACTGCGTCGTGTGTTGCGTGAGAGCCGGGCGGTCTGTCACCTCGGACGTAATGCTCGCCTCATGCTGACGGAAACGCTCTATATGTTCTGCTTCGATACGAACGCTTTGTGAACGCGAATTCGCGCGTGATTCCATGACGATATTCTGTTCAACGACAACGTCAGTAGGGCCGCCGATCAGCAACAGATGTTCAACGTCGTCACGGCGGATCAGAACCAGCTTGCGGCGGCTATCGACTGCTGCTGCATCCATAACTGAAAGTCTTGGCTGGCGTCCAGTTCGACCGTTCGTGGCAAAAGTTCCACCGCTGAAGCGACGAATAATACTCAGAACAACAAAAATTCCGCCTAAAATGATCGCAAAAATAAGGATGAAGCCGACAATATTTGCCGCGCTTTCTCCAACAAGACCGCTGAGCCATTCCTTCATGCGGGTAACCCTCTCATACTAAAACGAATAATGTCCGGTTGACGGAAACCACAAATCCCCGCGCTTCAAATCAACGTGACAACACATGTCCTATAGAACACTAGTTCAATTTACCCTGCTTGGGAATGTTCCATCAATTTGTGAGAAACATATGATCCCCAGCCAAAACAGTGCAAAACAGCTTAGTTGATGCTGTTTTGAGGTCGGCAAGCTTGTGCTGCCGGGCAATTAACGCATTCTGCGAATCGTATATACCCTGCAATATGCGACAAAATCTGGCACAAGACATGAAGCTGGAAAACGATGCAGGGAACGTGATTGGTTTTGCTTGATGAATAAGATAGCGCTTGAGCTGGAAGTAACAGCAAACGGACGATTTGTCGTCCATGCAGTTCAGCCAAACAGCATGAAAGGGCAGTGGGCCTGATGTCGCGACAGACGGACAATAATTATCCGAAACCGCTCGTCATGCCGAAGCGTGGCTCAAGCTCAGCACTGAGGCTCCTGATCATCGGCATAGTGCTGACAGTTGCAGCCCTTGTCTATTTCCTGTTTCGAGACAAGCTAGGTGACGGTTTTGCTATCGTCCTGATGGGCATCCTGTCCATGATCGGCGTGTTCTATCTTTTCGGTGCTGCCACAGGTCTGATTCAGTTCAGCCAGCGCCATGGCGGGCAGGACCTGGCCCATACCTTCATGGATACGCTGCCCGAAGGAACGGTGATTTCGGATTCCCGTGGCCAGATCGTTTACGCCAATAATTCCTATGCCGGCATGACCGGCGTTGCGACTGCCGACGGCGTGCGCTCACTCGACAATATTCTGACGAATGAACCGGCTGCTTCCGACGCCATCTATCGCCTGACAAATGCGGTCCGTGACGGCCTGTCGGGACAGGAAGAAGTACGCATATCGGGCGGTCTTTCACGTGATGGTCACGGCTCTGCCGCCCCGGTCTGGTATCGTATCAAGGCTCGTCCGGTTGATGGCGGGCCAGACTTCAAGGGACAGTTGGTTGCTTGGCAGATTGCGGATATTTCCGATGAACGCGCCGAACAGGAACGCTTCTTTCAGGAACTTCAGGAAGCGATCAACCATCTTGATCATGCACCTGCCGGATTTTTCTCGGCTGATCCGTCGGGTCGCATCATCTATCTCAATGCGACGCTCGCCGAATGGCTTGGCGTCGACCTCACCCAATTCACCCCGGGTTCACTCACACTCAATGATATTGTTGCGGGTAGCGGGATGGCGCTCATCAAGGCCGTCAAGGCGGAGCCGGGCACCAGTCGCAATACGGTCATCGACCTTGATCTGATCAAGCGTAACGGCCAGAGTCTTGCTGTTCGCTTCTATCATCGCGTTCAAGCTGCACGCGACGGAACACGTGGCACAAGTCGCACAATCGTGCTTGATCGCGCCGAGGGTGAAGATTCATCAGCAGCATTGCGTTCTGCCGAAGTGCGGTTCACGCGCTTCTTCAATTCGGCACCGATGGCGATTGCTGCTGTAGATGCTGAAGGGCATACGCTGCGCACCAATGCGCGCTTCCTTGACATTTTTGCACCTGTGGTTGATCGCGATGCCATCGACAACCGCATGAAGCTTGAGAATGTCGTTCACGAACGTGACCGCGAGACTTTCAACAAAGCACTCGCCGCAGCTTTTGCGGGTCAGGCAAGCATTTCTCCGGTCGATACTGTTCTTCCGGGTAATGAAGAGCGTCATATTCGTTTCTATTTAAGTGCTGTCACCGATCTGCGCGAGACCAGCGAAGAAGCTGCCATCATTTCTGCAGTGGAAACCACCGAGCAGAAAGCGCTCGAAAATCAGATGGCGCAAAGCCAGAAGATGCAGGCAGTGGGGCAACTGGCAGGCGGTATCGCCCACGATTTCAACAACGTGTTGACCGCGATTATCATGTCATCGGATTTGCTGTTGAGCAATTATCGCGCTTCTGATCCATCCTTCCCGGACATCATGAACATCAAGCAGAACGCAAATCGTGCGGCTTCTCTCGTGCGTCAGCTACTGGCATTCTCACGCCGTCAGACGCTACGCCCAGAAGTTCTTGACCTTACCGATGTGTTGGCCGATTTGCGCATGCTTCTGGCACGCCTCGTTGGCAAGGATATTGGACTTAAGATTGAACATGGACGCGACGTCTGGCCGGTTAAGGCCGATCTGGGCCAGTTCGAGCAGGTTGCTGTCAATCTGGCCGTAAACGCTCGTGACGCCATGCCTGAAGGTGGCGAGATCACTTTGCGAACGCGCAATGTCAAAGCGTCAGAAGCCGCAAAGCTCAACTATCGAGACTTGCCTGAAGCCGATTATGTCGTCTTTGAAGTTGCAGACAATGGCACTGGCATTCCTGCCGATGTGCTTGAGAAAATCTTCGAACCATTCTTCACCACCAAGGAAGTCGGCAAAGGCACCGGTCTTGGCCTTTCTATGGTCTATGGCATCATCAAGCAGACCGGCGGCTTCATCTATTGCGATTCCGAAGTCGGCAAGGGCACAACCTTCAAGATCTTCCTTCCGCGCCATATCGAAGAAAAGGGCGCAGATAACGCACCGATTGCGGTCAAGGAGAAGAAGGTCGAAAAGGCAACTGACCTTTCCGGCTCCGCGACCGTTCTGCTCGTTGAGGACGAAGACGCGGTTCGCATGGGTGGTGTGCGCGCGTTGCAGTCGCGTGGCTATACAGTCCACGAAGCGGCATCAGGCGTCGAAGCGCTTGAAGTTCTTGAAGAACTGAATGGACAGGTCGATATCGTTGTTTCCGACGTTGTCATGCCTGAAATGGATGGACCGACGCTATTACGCGAATTGCGTAAGACGCATCCGGACATCAAGTTCATCTTTGTTTCAGGTTATGCAGAAGACGCATTTGCGCGCAATCTGCCAGCCGATGCCAAGTTTGGCTTCTTGCCAAAGCCATTCTCTCTCAAACAGTTAGCAACTGCTGTTAAAGAAATGCTGGAGAAAGAAGATTGATGCTTGAGCGCGGTGCGGACAGCGATGCGTGAACGCATAATTGCGATTTTCGGTGGCGGACCTGCAGGGTTATTCGCCGCCGAACGCTTGTCGACACTTGGACATTCCGTAACGGTTTATGAGCAGATGCCAACCGTTGGGCGCAAGTTTTTGCTGGCAGGCAAATCCGGTCTGAACATCACACATTCCGAAGAATTTGCGCAATTCGCGCAGCGCTACGGCATGAGCAACGATCCCCTGTTGCCAGCTTTACAACAGTTCACACCGGAGAATTTACGCGACTGGGCCGATGCGCTCGGCGCAGAAAGTTTTGTCGGCTCCTCCGGCCGCGTATTTCCCAAAGCCATGAAAGCTTCGCCTTTGCTGCGCGCGTGGGTACGTCGATTGGAAGCACAAGGCGTTAAAATCCTGACCCGGCAAAAATGGATAGGCTTCGATTCTGGTAGGCCTCTCGTGCAAACGCCAAATGGAATTGAACTTGTTTCGTGCGATGCCGCACTGTTTGCCTTCGGAGGCGCAAGCTGGCCCAAGCTGGGTTCCAATGGCGCATGGAGTGGAATATTCGAGGGGCAGGGCATCCGGATTACGCCGATGCGTCCGGCCAATTGCGGTTTCGATGTTGCCTGGAGTGGCGTCTTTTCCGAGCGCTTCGCAGGCGAGCCTGTCAAGTCGGTGACGATCACCAGCAAGGCAGGAACAACACAAGGCGAGTTTGTGATTACGCGCGGCGGCGTGGAAGGCAGCCTTGTCTATACACATTCAGCTGCTTTGCGCGATGACCTTGAACGCGACGGCCATGCCAACCTCATTCTCGATCTTGCGCCGGGCCGTACGCTTGAACGGCTGAAACTTGATATTTCGCTTCAGGATAAGAAGCTAAGTATTAGTAATATATTGCGAAAGGGCGCTGGCCTTAAGGGTGTCAAAGCAGCACTTGTGCTTGAGTTTCAGCGCGAAAAAGACCCCGCCAAACTGGCGCAGACTATCAAGTCACTGGAAGTGCCACTCCTTCGTCCACGCCCCATTGAGGAAGCCATATCTTCTGCGGGCGGCATAGAATGGAGCGAAATCGATGAGCATTATATGCTCAAAAAACTGCCCAGCATGTTTGTTGCTGGCGAGATGATCGACTGGGAAGCACCGACGGGCGGCTATCTTCTCACCGCATGTTTTGCGATTGCGAAGGCCGCAGCAGAAGGCATGGATAACTGGCTCTCAAGAGGCAGTTAGACGCCTCACTATTCAGGCTCATGGGAGGGAATATGATACGCTTTTTGAAGATTGCCGGTTCCATTGTCCTCTTAAGCCTGCTGGGTGTCGTCTTATGGCTCGGCTTTCGGCCACCGGAGCTTCTTAAAGTCGGCACCGGCTATGCCGCAAAAATCGTCTGCTCCAATGTGTTTCTGGCAAACCGCAACCCGCAGGAAGTGCTTGCACTTGATGTGCAGGCGCCCGGCCACCCGCTTCTGAAGTTTGTCGATGTTTCGGTCGATAACTCCGGCGAGACAGTAACTGCACATATCTTTGGCTTCTTCGCGCCAAACAAGGCCGTCTATCGTCCGGGCCTTGGCTGCGCCAACGTACATGGTACGGATCTGCGTCCTCAACTGACAACGCCCATGGATGCGGCCGCTCTCATAGCCGACATCAATATCAACCCGGCAGTTCAAAGCATCATCGAAAAACCGGCATTTGCAGGCCCCGGTATGCGTGCCATCGCTGTGCTGAAAGACGGCCAGATCGTCGCCGAAACCTATGCGCAGGGCTTTGATGCCGATACGCCTCTCTTGGGCTGGTCCATGACGAAATCCGTTATGGCAACACTGATTGGTATGCGCATTTCGGAAGCCAAAATGGACCTTCAGCGCGACCATCTTCTGCCAGAGTGGGAAGGTGACGACCGTTCGAATATCAAGCTTGCCGATCTTCTTGGGATGCAGAGCGGCCTTAAATTCGATGAAGACTATGGCAACGTTACCGACGTAACACGTATGCTTTTCCTCGAAAATAATATGACAGAATTTGCTGCCTCTTTACCGCTTGAAGCGCAACCTGGAACGAAGTTCAACTATTCGAGCGGCACGGCGAACATCCTGTCAAAGCTCTATATGGAAAGCTTCGACACGCCTGAAGAAGCATTTAACTACGCGCAGAAAGTGCTCTTTGAACCATTGGGTATTGCAAGTGCTACACTGGAAGCGGATGCGAGCGGTATCTTCGTTGGCTCATCTTATCTTTATGCCAATGCGCGTGACTGGCTCTCCATCGCCCGCCTTCTGCTTGATAAGGGCAAAGTCGGCGACAAGCAGCTCTTGAGCGAGGATTTTGTCCGCCTGATGCAGACGCCAGCCCCAGCATCGCAGGGGCGTTACGGATCGGCTCAGACATGGCTGCAAAGCGCTGGAATTCAAGCGGGTACAGAAGGCATCCCGGCAGATGCCTTCTGGATGTCGGGCCATGATGGCCAGAGCCTGATCATTGTACCTTCGATGAACCTGGCCATCATTCGCCTTGGTCTCACACCGTTGCGCACGGGTTACAAGGTTCCCGAACTTCAGGCCGCTATCATCAAGGCTTTGCAGTGACTGCAGGCAAATCCGCAAGACTGAGCTTGCGGAAATCGCCGCCGCTTGGATTCTGGAACGGATAGAGGCCGAATTCCGGCATCACTGCATAGAGATGGTCGAAAATATCGGACTGGATCTGTTCGTAAGATGCCCAGACGGTCGTATTGGTGAAACAGTAGATTTCGAGCGGCAAACCATCCGGCGTCGGGTCCATCTGGCGCACGAGCAGGGTCATGCCCTTGTGAACGCCGGGATGGTTCCGCAGATAGGTCTCTACATAAGCGCGGAACGTGCCAATATTGGTGAAGCGACGTGTATTGACCGGGTTCTTTGCCTTGTCGCCAAGCTTCGCATTCCAGTCGGCAATTTCCTTTTCCTTCTTCGACAGGTAGCCTGTGAGCTGATCGATGGAGGTAAGGCTTTGAAGTTCACCTTCGCTTAGAAAGCGTATGGTCGCCTGATCGATAAACAACGCTCGTTTGATACGTCGGCCACCAGACTGCTGCATTCCGCGATAGTTTTTCATCGGCTCAGTGATGAGTTTACGGATGGGAATAGTAGTGATTGTCTTATCGAAGTTCTGTACCTTCACCGTATAAAGTGCGATCTCGACCACATCGCCATTGGCGTCGAGATTTTTCATCTCAATCCAATCTCCGACGCGAACCATGTTCGATGAAGCAATCTGCATACTGGCAACCAGTGAGAGCAGCGTATCCTGAAACACTAGAATAAGAACCGCAGCCATGGCACCCACACCAGACAGCAGGATCACAGGCGATCGATCAAGAAGCGTCGCGATGATCAACACGATCGCAATAATGTAGATTACGAGCTTGCTAACCTGAATATAGCCCTTGATCGGTCGGTCTTTGGACTCTTCCCGGCGGCTATAAAGCGTATCAACCACACTCAGAACAGCGCTTACCGTGAAAGCCAGCGTCAGAATAATAAATGCAGTCGCTACATTGCTGATTACCGTCAGCGCAGTTTGAGGCAATTCAGGTACAGCTGCGATGCCCGACGAAATGATCAACGCAGGAACGATATTGGCCAGATGCCCAATCACGCCGTTTTTCTTGAGTTCTTCGTCCTGACCGAAAGGTGTTCGTTGAACGATCCTATCTAGAACCTTCAATAGTATCGCTTTGATAAGGAAGTTTGCGACAAACGCCGCAAGAAAAAGACCGCCAAGTGACGCAACCGTCTGCGCCCAGGGATGGGCAATAAAGAATTCCGACAATAGATTTTCCTGAACGAACTAAACCAAATGATCTGGTGATTGTGAAACAGTGGTAATTGGATGAACTTCTGAAATCAACCTTTGTACCTCATTTCAAATAAAAGCCCCGGCCAGAGGCCAGGACTTTTACCCATACAGTACTCAAGGATATAGCTTTACTGCGCAGGAGCAGGTGTTGCTGGCGCTGGAGCAGGATCAGCCGTCGGCGCGTCTGTCGCCGGAGTCTTTGTCTCACCTGTTGCGGCTTTATCCGCTACACCGTCGGCAAAGAGTGCCGAACGATCAAAAGTCGGTGCCTCGGTCAGCTGCTCCTTCGTGGCCTTGATAACCAACCACTTTTTGCCGTCGCTTCGCGTTGCAAGCTGCAACTGATCAGGGCTCACGGCAACGTCCTTCTCGCCGACACCAAGGAAGCCACCGACACCAATCACGGCTGCCTGAATTTCACCTTCAGGGCTGGTGATCAAATCGTTGAGCTTGCCAACAGAGGCAGCATCGGCTGCGTCGCTCTCATAAACGGTTTGACCGATAAAGCTTGATACAAGGAGTTGTCCATCCTTCGGCTCAACAAAGCCAACCTTATCGGCATCTTCAGAAGGCGGGCTGCCAAACATGTTCTGAGATGAAACTGGAAGCTCTGCTGCTGCAGGCGCTGCTTCTGTCGGCGCCGGAGTTGCAGTCTGTGCAAAAGCTGATCCACCGATAAACAGTGCACACGTCGTTGTCAGAAGTGTTGTTCTAAGCATAACCATCTCCTTTATACGCTCGGTTGCATTAGTTGAACGTAGAGATGTGCATTGAGTTCCGAAATTTTTAAAAATTTTATGAAAAATTGAGATGTTGATGAGAAATATAAATCAGCAAAGAATATACTATAGAAACAAAACAGGCCGGTTTTACCCGGCCTGCCTTTTATATTTAATCTAACTGAAGATTAACTGCAGCCACTTGTAGCACCACATGTATCACACTTAAGGCAGGTGCCGTTACGGACCATTGTGAAGTTCTGGCACTCCGTGCAGCTGTCACCCGTATAGCCCTGCATCATCGATTTAATACGGCGATCAGCTTCAATCTTCTTGGCCGCGTTTGTCGTTTCTGCTCGAGCAGATGCCGCATCAGCTGCAGCCTTGTCAGAAAACAGCTCAGTCGCTGCCTGATTTTCTGACTGGGCCGCTGGGGTTGGCTGCTCTTCAAACTCACGCTTGAATGCCGTTGCACCGTCTGTCACCAGACCAACAGTGCCAGCGCGAGGAGAAGAGGACTTCAACGTCGTCACATTCGAACCTTGTGGCGCGGATGTAACCGATCCCTTCGATTCATTTCCCGGCTGAGTGTTTGATACCAAGGTCGGCTTGTAGCCACGCGTCCAGCCAGTTGAAACGAGGTTGGTCTTACCTTCCTGGATGCCCTTACCAAGCGCCGTGTTGGAGAAATCACTCGTATCGACATGAGCGAGATCGTTTCGGCCAAGATAGGATACAGCCAGTTCGCGGAAGACATAGTCGATGATCGACGTTGCCGTCTTGATCGCATCGTTGCCGATGACCATGCCAGCAGGCTCAAACTTCGTGAAGGTAAATGCCTCGACATATTCTTCGAGCGGCACGCCATATTGAAGACCGAGCGATACGGCGATAGCAAAATTGTTCATCATTGCACGGAAAGCGGCGCCTTCCTTATGCATATCGATGAAGATTTCGCCAAGACGACCGTCACCAAACTCACCGGTGCGCAGGTAAACCTTGTGGCCACCAACAACGGCCTTCTGCGTATAACCCTGACGACGGTTCGGCAGCTTGTCACGCTCGTGAACGATTTTTTCGATAACCTTTTCAACAACGCGCTCTGTGATCTGAACAGCACGAGCAGCTGCAGGTGCTTCGATCAGTGCTTCAACCGCATCATCTTCGTCCTCGTCGTCAGCGATAAGCGATGCATTGAGCGGCTGTGAAAGCTTGGAGCCGTCGCGATAAAGTGCATTGGCCTTGAGCGCGAGCTTCCACGAGAGCATGTAAGCGCTCTTGCAGTCTTCAACAGTCGCTTCATTCGGCATGTTAATCGTCTTCGAAATCGCACCGGAAATGAACGGCTGTGCTGCGGCCATCATCCAGATGTGGCTTTCAACCGAAAGATAGCGCTTGCCGATCTTGCCGCAAGGATTGGCGCAATCAAACACAGCATAATGCTCTTGCTTGAGGAAAGGGGCACCTTCAAGCGTCATCGCACCGCAAACATGAACGTTTGCTGCTTCGATTTCCTTCTTCGCAAAACCGAGTGCCGGAAGCATTTCAAACGAGAAATCATTGAGCTGCTCATCGGTAAGCTTCAACACGTCCTTGCAGAAATCTTCGCCAAGCGTCCACTTATTGAAAGCGAACTTGATGTCGAACGCACTCTTGAGGGCTGCGTTGAGTGTCTCAATCTTTTCGTCAGTAAAGCCCTTGGCCTTCAGTGTCGAAGGATTGACGCCCGGTGCCTGATTAAGGTTGCCGTGACCAACTGCATAAGCTTCGATTTCAGCAATCTGGCTTTCCGAATAGCCGAGCGTGCGTAGCGCTTCAGGCACAGCGCGATTGATGATCTTGAAGTAACCGCCGCCAGCAAGCTTCTTGAACTTCACCAGTGCAAAGTCAGGTTCAATACCAGTGGTATCGCAATCCATGACAAGGCCGATGGTGCCAGTTGGCGCGATAACAGTCGCCTGTGCATTGCGGTAACCGTGCTGCTGTCCAAGTTCCAGCGCTTTGTCCCATGCAGCACGTGCATGAGCGATCATGTCCTGATCAGGACAATCTTCAGCAATCAGGCCAACCGGATTAACAGCAAGACCTTCATAGCCGTCGTTCTCGCCGTAGGCGGCGCGGCGGTGATTGCGAATGACGCGCAACATGCTTTCGGCATTTGGCTCATAGCTCGGGAAGGTTCCCAGTTCCTTGGCCATTTCAGCCGAAGTGGCATAGGCCACACCAGTCATGATAGCGGTGAGGGCACCGCAGATCGCACGACCTTCATCGGAGTCGTAAGGAATACCAGACGTCATCAGCAAACCGCCGATATTGGCATAGCCAAGGCCGAGCGTGCGGTATTCGTAAGAGAGACGAGCAATTTCCTTGGAAGGAAACTGCGCCATCATCACCGAAATTTCGAGAACCATTGTCCAGAGACGTGCAGTGTGTTCATACGCTGCAATGTCGAACGAGCCGTCCTTGTTGCGATAGGTCAGCAGGTTGATTGACGCCAGATTACAAGCCGTGTCATCAAGGAACATATATTCCGAGCACGGATTGGACGCACGGATTGGACCAGCCGCAGGGCAGGTGTGCCAATCGTTCATCGTGGTATTGAAGTGAAGCCCCGGATCAGCCGAAGCCCAGGCGGCATAACCAATCTTTTCCCAAAGATCGCGCGCCTTGAGGGTCTTCATGACGCGGCCATCGCGACGTGCGGTCAGGTTCCAATCGCTGTCATTTTCAACGGCGCGCAGGAACCCATCCTTGAGCGATACCGAGTTGTTCGAGTTCTGGCCTGAAACAGTCAGATAGGCTTCTGAATCCCAGTCCGTGTCATAGGTCTTGAACTGAATGTCCGTATAACCCTGACGCGCGAACTGAATAACGCGCTTAACATAGTTTTCAGGAACCTGATTCTTCTTTGCAGCCTTGATTTCGCGCTTGAGAGCCGGGTTCTTAGAAGCATCAAAGCAGTCGTCATTGTCGGCTTCGCAATTGACACAAGCCTTCATGATCGCAGCCAGATGCTGCTTGACGATCTTGGAACCGGTTACGAGGGCAGCAACCTTCTGCTCTTCCTTCACCTTCCAGTCGATATAGTCTTCAATATCAGGATGGTCGACATCAACAACCACCATCTTGGCGGCGCGGCGGGTTGTGCCGCCTGATTTAATCGCGCCCGCTGCCCGGTCGCCGATCTTGAGGAAGCTCATAAGACCCGACGACTTGCCGCCGCCTGAAAGCTTTTCGCCCTCGCCACGCAGATGGGAGAAATTGGAACCCGTGCCGGAGCCATATTTGAAGAGGCGCGCTTCACGAACCCAGAGGTCCATGATGCCACCTTCATTGACGAGGTCATCGCCAACCGACTGAATGAAGCAGGCATGCGGCTGCGGATGTTCGTAAGCGGACTTCGATTTCGTCAGCTTGCCGGTCTGCCAGTCAACATAGAAGTGGCCCTGACCAGGACCGTCGATACCATAGGCCCAATGCAGACCCGTATTGAACCATTGCGGGCTGTTTGGTGCCACACGCTGCGTTGCCAGCATATAAGCGAGCTCGTCGCGGAAAGCGTTCGCATCTTCTTCGGAATTGAAATAACCGCCCTTCCAGCCCCAATAGGTCCAGGTGCCGGCCAGGCGGTCGAAAACCTGACACGCATCCATTTCAGAACCGAAACGCTCATTCTCAGGAAGCTTGGACAGGGCGTCTTCATCCGGAACAGAGCGCCAGAGCCACGATGGAACATCGTTCTCTTCAACCTTTTTCAGACGGGCAGGGACACCGGCTTTGCGGAAATATTTCTGGGCAAGAATGTCTGCAGCCACCTGACTGAACTGCGCCGGAACATTGATGTTCTCAAGGCGAAATACGACAGAGCCATCGGGATTCTTGATCTCACTCGTCGCCGTGCGGAATTCGATCTCCGCATAGGCCGACTGGTTTTCTTTTGTGAAACGGCGTTCGATCTTCATCTGTCCCATCCAAACGTTCTATATATAGTAGCTGGACTGATAAATTTCAGCCCCGGCGCGCCAGCCACGGTATGTGTCTCGCATATTTGTTTCGAACGTCCTCCCATGCGGGAGGGCAATCAGGTTAAGGAGCGTATGCTCCCCGAAAATTCACTCAGACATAACACCTCGAGAGAGGCATGTCTGACATTCCAGCCATTTGGCCAGCTTATTCAAACTTGTATGAGCTTGCGGATAAGTTTTCACTATCTGGTATGTTATCATGATTGGAAATACTAAATCTAGTATTAATACGACATCGACACCAACAAAACTCATTCCTATTGCAGAGCTAACGTCCTGAATTTCCGACGCAAAAAATCTCGCGCGATACACGTCTCTTCGACGCAACGCCCGCTCTGAACTCGACAAATTTGAAGAAAAGACCGACTGAATCTTTACGCTCGGCCACGCTACTTACGCAACGACACTTTCATAAAAAACGACTCGGCCATGAGCGTCAAGCATTGGTTTACTATAAGGCGGCAGACGCTAGATATTGTGAGAAAGCTTTGCGGGGAAATGTGGATAACGGGGAGAATGACAGTTATATGAAAGACAGCTCAGTTTATTGCGAGACACATGCTGATCCGCAACACTGGAGCGAGTTTCGGTCTGATTGAAACAAACCAGCGCTCTATTTTCTGGTCATAAAGTATTTCCAGCAAAAAATTGCGAAGCGGTTTTGCGTAGGATAATGCGTCAAAATAAATAGTTACAGCGGTTCAGTCTTAACTGGAACCGCTGTAAGAAACACCTCACCGGAACGCCAATATATGTTTTGGGAATAGTCTGGAATAATCATTAGAGCGGTCCAAGCCCCGCATAGCGAGTATTATTCAGCGGCAATGGCCATACGCGAACCATCAAAATCCAGCAGAATGCGCTTAAGATCAACTTCATCCACCCGTTCAGCCGCCTCACGCGGCGAAACCCACTCGCAAACACGTTGATCACGTTCCGGCCAGTCTTTAGCGCGCTCAGCAAAATGCAGGGCGTAGACAGCAACCGTAAACTGGTTGATGCATTCCGGCGGTAGATCATTCTTGCAGTAATCGAAGCTACCAATAGGCTGAGATGTTATCTCGCCGCGTATGCCAGCTTCCTCGAACGCCTCACGAGCAGCTGTTTCTGCCAGCGTGCGACCGACTTGAGGCCATCCCTTAGGGATCACCCAACGGCCGGTTCCGCGACTGGTAATGACAAGAACCTGCAATTCATGCGCTTCGTAGCGGTACACAAGTGCCGCAACTTGCTGCAAACGACCGGAAGGCGTCAGAATACGCTTTTCCGTTGCAACAAATTTTTTGGCCTGTGTTTTCACTGCGAAAGTCCCACCATTTTCCAAACAGAATGGATTGATTCGCCAAAATGACAATGAATTTGTTCGACAACGCCTCACAATAAAAAGCGAAAAATGCTTTTATTTTTAAGGGCTTGCTGAAATTAACGGTCGCACGGCTTCAAATCAGTACCGTGCAGTCCGCCTCCATCTGATTTCGGCAGACTTTCAATATAGTGTGATTGCGGCGGTTTTACCACCGCAATCCGCTTTCATTTGTTTTCGTTTACCCGCGTTTTCCGCCAGCAATTGGTTCCTGATAGGTAAAGCCCATATCCCATGGGAAATAAATCCAGGTATCCTGCGAAACTTCGGTCACGAATGTATCGACAAGCGGGCGGCCCTTTGGCTTCGCATAAACAGTCGCAAAATGCGCCTTTGGCATCATTTCGCGGACGATAGCCGCGGTCTTGCCTGTGTCCGTCAGATCATCGACGACAATCACGCCTTCACCATCATTTTCGAGAAGTGGAGCACTGATTCCCTTGAGAACCTCCATCTCGCCCTGCGATGTATAATCATGATAAGATGCAACGCAGACCGTTTCGATCAAACGGATGCCGAGCTCGCGGCAAACGATAGCGGCTGGGACCAATCCGCCACGCGTGATCGCGACAATGGCACGCCATTCGCGGTCCATATCGGCGATGCGCCAGGCGAGGGCGCGGGCATCACGGTGGAACTGATCCCAGGAAACGGGAAAGGCTTTATCGGGCAACGACATCGAAACGCTCCATGGAAAATCCGGGAGTTTCACTCCGGACCTGTCAAACCAAAAATGCGCGATGGCTGTTGCCAGTCGCGCTGAACTGTCTGGATCTGCAGCTTTCCTTCATGCGCGCACAGCACTCTAAATGCATGCAGCACAAGTATAGAAAGGCTTTCCGCCCGGCAATTTCAGCGCCGGGAAATGCTGATAACCGCAAATAAGCCTATCTTGCAAGAGCGGCGTGTGATCGCAGCCCCCGCTAATAACTAAAATTGAACTAAATAATTGCTGGAAACTAAACGTCGGCCTGCGGGAACAGGCCGACGTTTCGAGAAAATGATTTAACGCGAAAAAAGCGTCAGGATCGGCAAATCATTAAGCATCGCACGGGTCACGCCACCAAAAACGAGTTCACGGAGCCTGGAGTGGCTATAAGCCCCCATGACTAAAAGGTCTGCACGTTCTGCAATAATATGCTCACGCACTACATCCTGTGCATAACGATTATGCGACGGAAGCGGAGTTATACTGATGTCCAGCCCATGACGCGACAGAGCCTCGGCAAGCTCGCTTCCAGCAAGTGCTTCGTCTTCGCCTTCGCGTTCTGGGGGATCGACCCAGATAATTTCAGTCCGCCTTGCATGCTTCATCAGAGGGAGAGCATCAAAAGTCGCACGCGCCGCCTCACGCTTGCCATTAAACGCCACAACGATGCGATCCAGCGCCTCCATCGTGTGAACTGGTGCATAGGGCACCAACAATACTGGACAGCTGGAGTTAAACACCAGTGTATCGGCAGTTTCATCGTTGGTTGCGGGATCGTCTGGGTCAGGTTGACCCGCCACGAGCAATTCCGCACCCAGACATGACGTCAGAACACCATCAGCTGCGGTCCCTGTTTCGGAACGGGTAACGCGAAATTCGTGATTGGCACCCTGACGACGCATCTCTTCTTCGAAAAGGTGCTTTAGACGCTCCGATATTTCCTTATGCTGCTTGTCATGCAGCTCAAACATGCCCGGATCAATGAATCCGTTGGGATCGGCATACACAACAGGAGAGGGAACAGAGTAAAGTCCGATGACGTGCATGTCAGGCATTCTGCGCATCAAAAGCGCAACTGCAGACAAAACCCGCTTCAACTCGGCTTCACTGCGGGAATAGGCGACCACCGTCTTGTAGGACATATCAGTTCTCCTTCCGGCTATATTTCCATTTTATCATATAGAGCATTTCCGGCAAAAGTGTTTCGCGGTTTTGCATTGGATAATGCCTAGAAACAGATAGTTAGAGCTGCTCAATGATCTCCGCTTTAATTCAGGCTGCTCCCTGCGTTTGCAAGGTGATGATCATCGCTTCGATTGCACTTACAGCAAGATCGATTTTTGTCTCATCGCTGCCCCGAACAACCAGCTCGGTGCTAAATCTACCGTTCTCGAATTTCGGATAAGAACCAATGATCGTTTCAGGATTTTCCTTCTGGATCGCCGTAAGCGGCGCACCAATGACGCCTTCGCCAAACGGGCAGGGAACAGCCTTCGACAAAAGTTTGCGCCCTGTTTTAAGCGTCGGCAAAACATTATCGAGCATCGCCTGAAATACCGAAGGTACGCCAGCCATGACATAGACATTGCCGATATGAAAACCGGGGGCTGTCGAGACAGGGTTATCAATATGTTCGGAGCCTTGCGGCATGCGAGCCATACGCTTGCGTGAATCGGTGAACTCCAGCTCACGCTTGGCGTAATTCGCGGCGAGCATTTCCATTGCCTTTTCATCATAAATGCAAGGCACTTCAAAAGCGCGTGACACCGCGTCTGCAGTTATGTCGTCGTGAGTTGGGCCAATGCCGCCTGATGTGAAAACATAATCGAAACCGGGGCGCAAAGCATTAAGAGCCGTAACTATGGCGTCTTCATCGTCTGGAACAATGCGAACTTCTTTGAGATCAATGCCAGCAGCAGTCAGCACATCAGCCAGATGTCCAATATTCTTATCTTTCGTGCGTCCTGAGAGAAGTTCATCGCCAATTGCAAGCATTGCAGCCGTAACGGCTCGCTGCAGGGTATTCGTCATGCCCAGACTCCATTCTGTGTCTTCACAGTTAATCCCCGGCAGACACATGCTGCAACTGATTTTCTCTGCGTTTCAAGCTGGAATCCTCTTGCAAGGCGAGATGCGCGATTATTCGTTTTGCAATAACTTATTTGAGCCGAATTCGTTGCCAGCGATTTGTTGAATTTTTCGGGAACGCTCTTTCAGAAATTTCCACTGTCATCAAAACCAGTTGTTACAAGTGCTGGAAACGGCTTGAATTTGCTTCACAAATCATGACATAGAAACTCTCATGCTGCGGTCGTGGCGAAATTGGTATACGCAACGGACTTAAAATCCGTCGCCTTTTAGGCTTGCGGGTTCAAGTCCCGCCGACCGCACCACCATTCCTATCGGTATATACATACGAGTATAAAACATCACCATTTTACTCATGTTTTGCGTTTCAAGCTTGTTTGCAGCGTTAAAGCCATGTAGCCATGCGCAAATACCGCAGGAAATGCAGAAAGCTGAACAATGACCGCCTTCGTTAAAGCCGTAGCTCAAGCTGAAAATGCAATGCGTGCGCTCTTTCCAGAGACGCCTTTGCAGCTCAATGACTATCTTTCGCGAAAGTACGGTGCGGAAATTTGGCTCAAGCGCGAAGACCTCACACCTGTCCGTTCCTATAAGATACGTGGAGCTTTCAACTTCATTTCGCGTGCCGTAAAGACAGCTGATGAAAAAGCTGTGTTCGTATGCGCCTCGGCCGGCAACCATGCGCAAGGCTTTGCCTTTGCCTGCCGCCATTTTGGCCGCAAGGGCGTGGTTTTCATGCCTGTCACAACGCCACAGCAGAAAATCGACAAAACCCGCACATTCGGTGCGGAGTTTATCGAAATCAAGCTTATCGGCGATATTTTCGATGTCTGCTATGCGGCCTCGCAAGAGTTTGCTGAAGCCCATAAGGGCGTGATGGTGCCGCCCTTCGACCATACAGGCATCATCGAAGGGCAGGCGACTGTAGCACTCGAAATCGAACGACAGCTGCCAGACAATAAGAAGCCGGATTTTGTATTCTTGCCCGTTGGTGGCGGGGGGCTGTCTGCAGGCGTAACCCAATATTTTTCAGCGCTTGGCTGGAAGACTGCCTATCGCTTTGTCGAACCAAAGGGTGCGGCTAGCCTGAAAGGCAGTCTTGAAGCTGGCAAACGGATCAAGCTTACTGAGGTCGATAATTTCGTCGATGGTGCAGCTGTTGCAGAACTTGGAAAAGAAAACTTCAAGCTTCTCAAAGAGTTCGATAAAAACGTTGTCATCACGGTTCCGGAAAACCGTTTGTGTTCAACGATCATCGAGATGCTCAACATCGAGGGTGTTGTTCTGGAGCCTGCTGGTGCGCTCGGAATTGATGCACTGAAGGATTTCAAGAAAAGCGAACTCAAAGGCAAGCGTATTGTCATTGTCGTGTCGGGCGGAAATTTCGATTTTGAACGCCTGCCAGATGTTAAAGAACGGGCACTTCGCTATGAAGGCCTGAAGAAATACTTCATTTTCCGCTTCCCGCAGCGTCCGGGTGCGCTTCGTTCGTTCCTCGATCTGCTTGGCCCTGAAGATGACGTTGCACGCTTTGAATATTTGAAAAAGTCTGCGCGCAATTTTGGTTCAGTACTGATTGGCATCGAAACCAAAGACGCTGGCAACTTCAAGATTTTGGAAAAGAAGTTTGCAGAAGCAGGCTGGGCTTATCAGGATATTACAGACAATCAGGTGCTTGCTGATTTCATCATCTGATTGGTGTTCAAACAGAAATCATTTGCTTTTTTGGGAAAAGCACCCCATATGGCCGACTAGGCGCATGGGCTGAACTATTTCAGCTCTCCCGGAATCGGACTCGTTGCGTCTCGCCTCTTGCAATCAGAATGGTCTGAGAGCAGGGGAGACCCGGCTGGTTTCGGGCACGGCAGCGCAAGTCGACCGGTGTTTTCCGGCGTCCCGTCGTATCATCACAAAATTACCCTTCGGCAAGTTGCGCTTGTCCGAAATTTTAAAGCGGACTGCTATTAAGCGGTGCCGCCGAAAGAGATTGAATTGACTATCGAAACTATTGGCGAAAACACCGGCGGCTTTGCCGCTCTGGGTGTCACGGGCGTTTTGCTTAAGGGCGTTGAAGCCGCTGGCATGACCGAACCAAAGCCTATTCAGACACAGGCCATTCCGCATCAGCTGGAAGGCCGCGATATTCTGGGTATTGCTCAGACCGGCTCGGGCAAAACCGCTGCATTCAGCCTGCCTATTCTCCAGAAGATCATTGCACTTGGCGACAAGCGCAAAGGCAAGACTGCGCGCGCGCTGATCCTTGCACCGACACGCGAACTCGCTGTGCAGATCGAAGAAACGATCCGCACGGTTGCCAAGCAGGCGCATGTTTCAACTGCACTTATTCTCGGCGGTGTGTCGCGACTGAGCCAGATCAAGCGTATGCAGGGCGGCGTTGACGTTCTCATCGCAACGCCAGGCCGTTTGACAGATCTCGTACGCGAAAATTGCGTTGATCTGTCAGAAACCCGCTGGCTGGTTCTCGATGAAGCCGACCGTATGCTCGACATGGGCTTCATCAATGATGTGAAGCGCATTGCCAAAGGCACGCATAAGAACCGCCAGACAGCTCTGTTCTCGGCAACCATGCCAAAGGAAATCGCAACGCTCGCACAGAGCCTTCTGCGCGATCCTGTACGGGTTGAAGTTGCACCACAGGGTACAACTGCTGCTGAAATCACGCAGGTCGTGCATCCGGTGCCTACCAAGGACAAGCGTCGTCTTCTCTCAGGTCTGTTGTCGGATCAGACTCTGAAGTCGGTTATCGTCTTCACACGCACCAAACATGGTGCCGATGCTGTTGTTCGCCATCTGGAACGCGATGGTTTTAATGTTGCAGCTATTCACGGCAACAAATCGCAGAATGCCCGCCAGCGTGCGCTGAATGGCTTCCGCGATGGCTCATTGCGCATTCTGGTTGCAACCGACATTGCAGCACGCGGCATCGACGTTCCGGGTATCAGCCATGTCGTCAATTACGACCTGCCAGACGAACCGGAAACCTATGTGCACCGTATTGGTCGTACTGGCCGTAACGGCGCAAGCGGCGCTTCGATCACGCTTTACGATCAGGCAACGGAAGATTCGAAGCTCCGTGCTGTTGAACGCGTCACGCGTAACAAGCTGACGATCAAGGAAGCTCCGGTTAAGCTTGCACCAGCACCGGCAGCAAGAGCTGACGACGACCAGAAGCCACAGCAGAACCGCAGACCCGGTTCGCATAGCGTGCCGCAGAAGCACCGTCGTCCAGCAAGCAAGATGGCGCAAAAGTCCGGTGAACATCGTGCAAATCCTGCTGCCAAGCCAGCCGCTGGTGAAGGCGCTGCAAAGCCAAAACGTCCATTCCATCGCAAGCGTCGCGATGGCGGTGGTGGCCAGCGCGTAGCTTAATTTTTAGAGCGCATCCCGAAAAGTGTGAATCGGTTTTCGGACAAGATGCGCTCAAGAACAAATAGTTGGAGCGTTTTCCCTGATTTAGAGAAATTTCAACCGCTCTAAGTACGACTTTTCTTTAAAACCGCCCTTAACGGGGCGGTTTTTTCGTTATGGGCATGTTTATGAGTTTGCAGTTGCAAAACTTGATGGAAAATTATTTCAGACTTGCTTGAAGATAAGCATGCTTCCTCATAGTTTCCTCTCAACCATAGGGGATAGAAGCTATGCTCAATTCGGTACTCGACGCTATCGGCAACACGCCACTGATCCGTTTGAAGAAAGCTTCAGAAGTCACTGGTTGCGAAATCTACGGCAAAGCTGAATTTCTCAATCCCGGCCAATCGGTTAAGGATCGTGCGGCGCTTTACATTATCCGCGATGCTGAGAAACGCGGGCTTTTAAAGCTCGGTGGCGTAATCGTCGAAGGCACTGCGGGCAATACAGGCATTGGTCTTACAATGGTTGCCAAGGCGCTAGGCTACCGAACGGTGATCGTTATCCCGGAAACCCAAAGTCAGGAAAAGAAGGACGCTTTGCGCCTTCTGGGTGCGGAACTGATCGAAGTTCCCGCCGCTCCTTATCGTAATCCCAACAACTACGTGCGCCTCTCAGGTCGCCTTGCAGAACAGCTCGCCAAAACCGAGCCGAATGGTGCCATATGGGCCAATCAGTTCGACAATATCGCCAATCGCTTGGCGCATGTCGAAACCACTGCGCAGGAAATCTGGCATGATACCGGCGGTAAGGTTGATGGCTTTGTATCGGCTGTCGGTTCAGGTGGCACGCTTGCAGGCACAGCTTTCGGGCTAAAAGAGAAGAATACGAGCATCAAAATCGCTCTTGCTGATCCGCACGGCGCTGCACTTCATTCGTTTTACACGACAGGTGAGCTGAAATCCGAAGGTGATTCCATCACTGAAGGCATCGGACAAGGGCGCATAACGGCCAATCTGGATGGTTTCTCACCAGACTTTTCCTATCGCGTTTCCGATGCCGAAGCACTCGATATCCTATTTGACCTGGTCGAGGAGGAGGGGCTTTGCCTCGGTGGCTCATCAGGCATCAATATTGCTGGTGCAATCCGCCTTGCAAAAGATCTCGGGCCGGGCCACACCATCGTGACCGTGCTGTGCGACTATGGTAATCGTTACCAGTCCAAGCTGTTCAATCCGACTTTCCTGCGTGGCAAAGATTTACCGGTGCCGGGCTGGCTGGAAGCGAAAACCGAGATCGACATACCGTACGAGGGATAATCATGGCATACGAGACTGAAGCTCTGTTCCGCGAAGATGCATATCTTAAAACCGCGGAGGGTTCAGTCGTTGCCCTGACCGAAACGGGCGGAATTATTCTCGATAAGACCAATTTCTATGCGACTTCTGGTGGTCAGCCGGGCGATACCGGTTTTTTTGAGCGCGCCGATGGCTCACGCATTGAAATTGCGGCGACTGTCACAGGCGAAAGCAAAAGCGAAATCATCCATATTCCAGTAGACGGGCAGACTGGGCCGGCTATTGGCGAAAAGCTTGCTCTGAACATTAACTGGGATCGCCGACATAAGCTGATGCGCATGCATACAGCCTGTCATCTGCTGTCCGTTGCTTGTCCATTTCCGATTACCGGCGCATCGGTCGGTGAAGAGGAAAGCCGTGTCGATTTTGATCTGCCGGATGCAAGCTACACCAAAGAGTTCGTAACAGAGAAACTGATGGAAATGGTGAAAGCCAATGATCCGATCAGTCTGCACTGGATAAGCGACGAAGAATTTCTGGCCAATCCTGATATCGTCAAATCGAAGAATGTGCGCCCTCCCGTCGGTGCAGGACGCCTTCGTCTGGTTGTCATCGGTGAAAATGGCAGTGTCGACTCGCAACCTTGCGGTGGCACACACGTTTCTGAAACGCAGGAAGTGGGGGAAATCCACATCGGCAAGATCGAAAAGAAGGGCAAGGAAAATCGCCGCTTCCGTATTCGATTTGGCAATGCACCGCAGGCTTAAAGCATTTGAGCCAAAAGTGCGAAGCGGTTTTGCGTAAATAGTACGTAAAAACAAATAGATAGAGAAGTTCCAACGGCTCAGTCTTAACTGGAGCTGTTCTGAATTCAGGAGCAATCATGTCGAACAAAAGTGCATTTGTTATCTCCCGCGATGATCTGAAGGCCAGACTGGGCGAACCAGGTCTCGCGATCGTGGATGCCTCCTGGTATTTGCCTGCGGCAGGGCGTAACGGGCGAGACGAATATGATGCCCGTCACATTCCCGGTGCTGTTTTCTTTGATCAGGATTTGATTGCCGACAAAGAGTCGGGGCTGCCACACACCTTGCCGTCGCCTGAGCTTTTTGCGCGCCATGTCGGTTCCATGGGCATAACCGCCGATGAAACTGTGGTCGTTTATGACGGTCCGGGCATGTTCTCAGCACCGCGTGTGTGGTGGATGTTCCGCGTCATGGGTGTGAAGAATGTTCTGGTGCTTGATGGTGGTTTTGATGGCTGGAAGGCAGCAAACTTTCCTGTAACCGATGAAGCAACAAAAATTGCAGCTACGCTTTTCACGCCTTCATTCAATGATGCGAAGGTTGTCAATTTTGCGGAAATGAGCAAAATCGTTGATGGACGTAGCTCCCAGATAACCGATGCGCGTGCTGCAGGCCGCTTCACAGGCCGCGATGCCGAACCACGTGAAGGTATGCGTTCGGGGCACATGCCCGGTGCGCGGAATGTGCCAGTAGGTACTCTGTCGGAGAATGGCGAGCTGAAAAGCCTCGATAGCCTGCGCGAAATTTTCGCCAATGCTGGTGTCGATCTTAAAAAGCCAGTCGTAACGAGCTGCGGATCAGGTGTAACGGCTGCAGTCATCACTCTTGCGTTGACATCCCTTGGTCATGAAGACAATCGGCTTTATGATGGTTCCTGGAGCGAGTGGGGCAGCAGGCAGGATACGCCTGTCGTGACCGGCGAAGCAGAATAAGCATGACGGAAAAATTGACGGCCAGAGTAACTCATCTGGAAATGACAGCGCGCCCAGCGCTGTCGGTTCCGGTTCCCTCTGGTTTGCGCCTCGCAATTATGCGCTCGACCGAAATGCCAGTGCATTTTTATCGTTATCTATATGAAAGAGTAGGGCGCCAACATCACTGGATGATGCGGCGCGTACAAAGCGATGCAGAAGTGGCTGAGGCCATTCATGCAGAAACCACTGAGATCCATGTCCTCTATGCGGACGGCAACCCGGCCGGATTGCTGGAACTCGATCTCTCGGCCTTGCCAGTAACCGCTGAAATTCTCTATTTCGGGCTGGTTCCTGATTATCAGGGACGGGGAGTTGGTAAATTCTTCTTTAGTGAAGCCATTTCAACCGCCTGGTCGCACAGCCCGCAAAAAGTGGCCATTCATACCAATACGCTCGATAGCCCGCGCGCGTTACAGCTATATCAGAAAATGGGTTTTGTGCCCGTTGGCTGGTCCGAGGAAGAAGTCAAACCCTGGGAATAATTTGGACCGGTACAATTGGAGCAGCTCCTGCCAAAGCGTAGTCGTTAGAACCGCTTCAAAATTTTGCTCAAAATGCTTTAGCCTCTTGCCACTTCGCGGCCATTGGTAATCGAAACCACAGACGCACTGGTGATACGCCCACTTTCCTCGTCGAAAACAACACAATTTCGTCCGCGCTGCTTCGCCATATAAAGACACCGGTCGGCGCGGCTTAGCACTTGGGAATTGGTTTCATTCTTAGGAGCAGATGCCACGCCGATGCTGATCGTCAGCGGATAAATTTGATACTCCGTGGCATGGAATGGCGTATTTTCTACTTCTGCGCGAATTCGCTGTGCCACCCGCATTCCTGTTTCACCAGTGGCGCCAGGAAGAAACACGCAGAATTCCTCACCACCAATACGCCCCACCAGATCACCTTTCCGGGTAACATTCTGAAGTGCAAAGGCAATCAGCTTGAGTGCACGGTCGCCGACGCTGTGCCCGAACGTGTCGTTTATCGCCTTGAAGTGATCGGCATCGATAACGAGAAGTGTTCCGCTCTCAATGCGCGAACGGCTGATTTTCATAGCATCAAACAGCGCTTCACGATTTAGCAATCCGGTCATGTGATCGACGCGAGAGCGGGCTTGTAATTCGGTGTGGGCTTTTTCGAGTTGCATATAGGCATCGCTGAGCTTGCTATGCTGCAAAAAGATATAAAGAAGCGAAGGGAAGGCCGTTATGGTCGGGATCACGACGCTGAGACTAATGGCGATAATCCCAGGCATGCCGCCCGAGAAAAATCCGACGGTCAGGCTGGTCCCGACGGAAAACAGGACTACAGACAACGTTATCAACGTTGCCTTCCATAAAGCCGCCTTCATACCGAACTCCCCAACCCCGACGAAGATGTTTTAAATGCCTGTCTCTGAACCCTCTATGAACAGACCTGATCTTTGTGGGCCTTATAAGAGGAATGCTTTGGCGAAGAAAGACGCGCGCCTGCACGGATGCAATTTTTTATATATGCGTGCCATTATTGACACAATCTAAAGTAGAGCGTCGCGAATATATTACCCATAGATTAGCTGAACGACAACTATCTTTAAAAGAAATAACAGAGATTGTAATTTTTAACATGTTACTAATGTACAATGTTAGAACGTAACAACACCCAAACAACAGAAGGACGCCCCTATAGCGTCCCTCAATGTTCATTACGCTATATCGTCGGGCGACTGGTGGATTGAATTTGACGTTTGAATCCCGACCGATATTCACACTGTATCAAACGTCAAATTCGAAAAATCCACTAGATTTATAAACTTACTAGTGGTCGTTTTGATTCCGACATTTGTCCGATGCTTGTAGCCGAGTCTTGCAAATGTCGGAATCAGATCACTAGAAGACTGCGAGATATTTCAGGAGCGATATGATACCGATGATGATGACGATCACCTGAGCGATCTGTTTCACTTTCCCATCGAGTGGCAGCATATTGATGAGATACAGAACGAGAAAGATAACCAGAATTGTTATCAGCAGACTGATGAGGATGGACATAGGCAGTCGGACCCTTCCCGGAACGGCTTTTCTATACTCATTCGGCCGCGGTTCCTTCGCAACGCCGAACTGAACTTGGTAATCATGGGAAGCGAGGAATATTCCTTGGCCCCACACATCCCTGATCTCAATCATCTTCAGTTTGAAAATGATGTGCCGGTTAACGTTCCAATGAGAATAAGGTTCCAATAATTTACAAAGCAAAACGTCGGCTTACGCCACTGTTTACTAGAGCGTGTCGCGCTTAATCGCACCCATGGCGCTCGCTCTAGATTCTATTAAATGTCGCATGTTCGCGGGAGCTCAAATGGATCCATTTGAGCGCGACATGCTTTAGGTTTGTGATTTGAAACTATGCGCTATTTCAGCATAGACCCTGTTTGCTGGCGTCGGCTATGCCAGCTGAATGCTTCTTCAAGGAGGTGAGGGGTGTGCCCACCTCGGCTGCAAGCACGCTCGAAATAATCATTAAGCTGATCGCGATAATCCGGGTGAGCACAATTGTTGATAACCAGCTTTGCCCGTTCACGAGGCGCAAGACCACGAAGATCTGCCAGACCTTGTTCGGTTACCAGAATATCTACGTCGTGTTCGGTATGATCGACATGCGTCACCATCGGAACGATCGACGATATAGCACCGTTTTTGGCTTCTGATTTACTCACGAAAATCGAAATATAAGCGTTACGTGCAAAATCACCCGAACCGCCGATGCCGTTCATCATATGCGTGCCATCGACATGGGTCGAATTTACATTCCCATAGATATCGAACTCAAGAGCAGTATTGATACCGATAATACCAAGACGGCGAATGACCTCAGGATGATTGCTAATCTCCTGTGGACGTAGGATCAGCTTGTCGCGATAGCGGTCAATGTTGTTGAAGACGCGTTCGCCACAGGCAGGGCTCAATGTGATCGATGAACCAGAAGCATAATCGAGTTTTCCCGCATCAAAAAGATCGAAGGTGCTGTCCTGCAGCACTTCACTATACATGCGAAGATTATGGAACGGGCTATCTGCAAAGCCATTGAGAACCGCATTGGCAATTGTACCGATGCCCGCCTGTAAAGGATTGAGTGTCAGATCAAGACGACCTGCCTCGACTTCGTTCAAGAGGAACTGGATGAGGTGTGAAGCAATCGCAATCGTCTCACCATCCGCAGGCTCTACAGTTGAAGCGCTATCATTTTCCTGTGTGATGACGATACCGGCAATCTTCTCCGGCGGAATCGGGATGTATGGAAGACCAACACGGCTGTCGCAGGCTATAACCGGGATTGGATCGCGGGAAGGGCGCTTGGTCGGAATATAGATGTCGTGCAATCCTTCAAGCGCCAATGGCTGGTTCAGATTGACTTCAACAATGACTTTCTCGGCAAGAATAGCAAAACTTGCCGAGTTGCCGATGGACGTTGTGGGAATGATCCCACCATTTTCGGTGATAGCAAGTGCCTCGACGACAGCGTAATCAATGGGACCAATCTGGTTGGAACGCAGCTGCTCGACAGTTTCAGACAGGTGTTGATCGATGAACATGACTTCGCCGCGATTGATCGCTGCGCGCAAAGTACGATCCACCTGAAAAGGCATACGGCGGGCCAGCACATGAGCTTGCGTCAGCAGCTTATCGACATCGTGGCCCAGAGAGGCGCCGGTAATCAGGGTAATCTGAAAGGGATCGCTCGCTGCACGTGCAGCCATTGCGAGTGGAACGGCTTTGGCATCACCTGCGCGTGTAAATCCGCTCATGCCGACAATCATGCCATCTTTGATCAGGCTTGCGGCTTCTTCCGCAGTGATAATCTTGTCACGCAGAGACGCGTTCCTGATACGTGCTTCCAACATGTAATCTACCTTCCTTGCAGACCGGCTTTAGGCCGGAAACAACGCTCTCCAGTACGCGCAACTAATATGAGCATGGTAGCCGGAGTCAGCGCATGCAGGTAATAGCGCATGCTGACTGCGATTACACGCATGCTTTGGTCTTAGATCGGCAATGTGGAATTACATCGCAAAACCGTTCCAAGGAATGATTTCAATCAAATCAAGCCAGTGCAACATGGCCGAAGCTATTCCCAACGCAATGATTTCAGGATAAATCTAACGTTGTTGGCACCGTCCTTCTCATAAAAACACTGAAGCGCATTTCTTTCAGCAGCACCGTCTGACTGGGAATTGTGTCTTCGCAAGAAGAAGAGGTTATGCGATGAACGATATCGCTAATCAGAGTGTCGGTTTTGGCCGAATTGCGGTTATGATTCCGGTCAAAGAAATGGATGCGGCCTGTCAATTTTACTGCGGCGCACTAGGCTTCAAAAAAGTCTTTGAAAACGGAAACCCGGTGGGTTTCATGATCCTGAAGCGCGACGAAGGTGAATTACACCTCTCACTGCAAAAAGATCACAAAGCCGCGAATTTCAACATTGCTCACATGCTGGTGAAAGACGTCGATGCTATGTACGCAATTTGTAAGCGTCATGGCATGAGGATCATAAAAGGTCTGCAAGACAAAGACTACGGTTTGCGGGCGTTTGTTTTTGAAGACCCGGACGGCAACCGTATCGACGTCGGACAAAAACTTAACAATAACAAAGCAGAATGATGCTTTTTTTATTGTCGAATATCTAAACTGAAAGCGCTGTTTTCTTTTCTGAGATCTAGTGTGCTAGGCAGGGCGGGATAAGTCCTGCCTAGCAATTTTATTATCGGCAGCGAGCTGTATAGATCCGTCCACGGCGATCGCGGTATTCACACTTACCGTTACGCAGGTTGCGAACCAGCAAACCACCAATAGCGCCAGCGCCCGCACCAATCAGTGCACCACGACCACCACCGGCAATTCCTCCAATAGCGGCACCCGCGACGGTTCCAATACTGACGTCCTTCTCAGTAGTCGTACAGCCTGTAATGATTAGCATTGCAACTAGCGCAATCGAAATTTTACCCATGAAACCCATCCTCTCCGTGTAATGAACAAAATGCTCATGGTTAGGCCAATCCGGTTCATTTATGAGCACTTTAACATGAATGACATAAATCGGTTTTGTATCTAAGCGCCAATTCTTTCTGAAAGGAAATTTACCTGCCGTGAATTAGCAATAGTTTTGCAGCTAAAGTTGGGAACCTTCTTTAGCTGGTAGCATCAATTTGTATTGTTGCCGTTTCCTTACAGAACGCCAACAATGAGGTTTGCAGTGCACCAGTGTGCTATTTTACGACGTTCATCTAGATCTATGTGCGAGTAGGCGTGTTGTATGAAGGCTTCTGGCATTGAATAACTCATTGTTATCATTTGCAAGTCGCACTTCAAACTAGAACCCACCCCTGTTATATGTCTCGATCACATAAGATAGATTATGGAACAAGACGATCTAAGTTCGCACACAAGACCCAATAAACGTTAGCGACGCTGAGCTATGTAGAGATGTCCTGGAACTGGCGATCCTTGCTCACTTCGAACAGTGATATCCGTGCAACGAATACAGTCCATACCGTGTTCTGAGAGCAGCGAACGTACATAGGACTGCGCATGTGCAAAACGTTGGAAATCGCCAACCATGAAATCACGGCCAGCGAAACGCTCATCTGACTGCGTTTCACTGGAGAACCCGAAATAGCCTCCAGTCCGCAGATGCTCCGCAACGCCCGAGAAAAAGCGGTCAAGCTCGCCCATATAAGGCAGCACGTCTGTTGCGACGATCAGGTCCCAAGCGTCTTCCTCTGTGGTCTCAAGAAAACGAACTGCTTCGCCGACAAAAAGCGCATCGTAATCGCCTTTTTCATAAGCCACTTCGATCATGTTTTCAGATATGTCGACGCCGGTCTTGTGATCGGCCATGTCGTCCAGCGCATCGGCAGAAAGCCCGGTACCGCAGCCAAGATCCAGCATGCGCTCGACCTGAAACTCTTCATCCAGTTCCAGAAGCATTTCACGCAATTGCAGCGGCACGTCATAACCAAGCTGATCAACGAGAATTGTATCGAACATCTCGGCATGCTGATCAAACAGCGTTGCAACATAAGCGTCCGGTGCTTTCGGCGGCACAGTTCCTCGACCCATGCTTGCGAGACGTACGGCAGCGCCACCGTGGTCTTCGGGATCAATTTCGAGAACTGCTTTATAGGCCTCAGCAGCAGCATCCAGATCGCCAGCCTTTTCCAAGGCAAGCGCATGGTTGTAAGCCTCAGCAAGCGCCTCTTGGTCAAGAGAATCCATGTTATGGGATTTGCCGTTCTGCTTGGACATCTGCGTTGCCTTTTGTTGAGCCGTCAGCGAACTGAAAAGGCCAGTAGAGAGCTATTATACGGGTTACGGCGCGTGTTCCATAGATGGAAAGGGCGAGGCGAACCACTCGCCTGCCCTCCTACCCTCATATGAAGATGACAGCAAGAACCAGTTCTATTCAGCCGCCGCAGTTGCCGTACTGGAAGCAGGCTTATGATCGGCAAGTTTGCGCGCAATCACTGCGCAAGCCATCAGCTGAATTTGGTGAAACAGCATGAGCGGCAGCACGACACTACCGACATTCGCGCCCGCAAAGATCGCACTGGCCATCGGCGCGCCGCTGGCGAGGCTTTTCTTCGAACCGCAAAACATAATGGTGATGCGGTCAGCGTGATTAAAGCCGAACCACTTGCTTCCATACCATGTGGCCAGCATGACGATCACCAGAAGCAGGATATTTACACCGATCATGACGCCAAGATCGCTCCAGGAAACGGTGTGCCACAGGCCTTCAACGATAGCCTCGCTGAATGCGAGATAGACAACCATCAGGATCGAACCACGGTCGACAAAGCCAAGCGATTTGCTGTGACGACGCATGAAATTACCAATCCATGGCTGCAAGATTTGCCCCAGAACAAATGGTGCAAGCAATTGCAGCAAAATCGCTTCCAGCGCATCGACTGAAATCCCGCCGCCGCCTTTAACCGCAAACAGCAGTCCGACAAGCAACGGCGTCAGGAACATGCCGAAAATATTCGATGCCGATGCAGAAACGATGGCCGCAGAAACATTGCCGCCAGCCATAGAGGTAAAGGCGATTGAAGATTGTACGGTTGAAGGAAGAACGCAGAGATAAAGGATACCGAGATAAAACGGCGATTGCGCAAGCCCCGGAATAGTCCAGCCTGCGGTCAGTCCCAAAATTGGAAACAGGACGAATGTTGAGCAGACGACCGCCAGATGCAGTCGCCAGTGAGTGACGCCAGCCACAACTGCCTCACGCGACAAACGCGCGCCGTGCAGGAAGAACAGAAGTCCAACTGCGATCTTGGTTGCAATACCGAACCATTCAGCAAAATCACCCTGCACAGGAAGAAATGATGCAAGCAGAATGGTCGCAATCAACATGCAGGTGAACTTATCGGGCAGAAAACGCATTTCTCGTCAGTCCTTCAGCACTTCATACTTGAACGCTCCCCGAGAACACACACACATGCCTCCGAGAACGTTCCGAGCTAGTTGTGATCCCTAGCGGTCTGATTCCGATATTTGCATCCCTCGGATACTGGCGTCGGACAAATGTCGGAATCAAGATGACCACTAGCAAGTTTATGAATCTAGTGGGTTTTTCGAATTTGACGTTTGAAACAGCATGTATGTCAGTCGGGATTCAACCGTCAAATTCAATCCACTAGTTTGTAATAAGCCGATCAGAAATCGGCACAACACTAAAGGACGGAGTTAGCCGCCAATCGGATCACTTTTCCGGGAAAATGAGCTGCATAAGGGCCTTTCAACCCTCAATCCATCTCATATCCATTTGGATTTTTCGACTGCCAGTTCCAGATGTCCTTGCACATTTCCTGAAGATTTTTCTCGGCAGTCCAGCCAAGGAAATCACGTGCAAAAGCAGGGTCGGCATAACACTCGGCCACATCGCCCGGACGGCGTGGCGAAAGCTCATATTTAATTTCACGATTTGAAACGTGTTCGAAGGCTTTTACTACATCAAGAACGCTGTAGCCCTGCCCTGTCCCCAGATTGACAGAAAAGCACTTTGGCTCATCAAGTTTCTTGAGCGCCTTGAGATGTCCGGCGGCAAGATCAACGACATGGATATAGTCACGAACCCCCGTACCATCCGGCGTATTATAATCATTACCCCAGATGTTGAGCTTTTCGCGGCGGCCGGTTGCCACTTGTGCGATGATCGGCATCAGGTTGTTTGGAATACCCTTGGGATCTTCGCCGATCAGGCCGCTTTCATGCGCGCCGACCGGATTGAAATAACGCAGGATCGCGATCTTCCAGCTGTTATCGCTGTTATAAAGATCGCGCAGCATATCTTCGATAATAAGCTTCGTGCGCCCATATGGATTGGTCGCGGAAAGCGGCTGATCTTCGGTAATCGGCAATTTTTCTGGATCGCCATAAACCGTCGCAGACGAGCTGAAGACAAGTGTCTTGACGCCTGTGGCTTCCATAGCCTGCAACAAACGCAGCGTGCCAAGCACATTACAATCATAATAATGCAACGGCTTTTCACTCGACTCACCCACTGCTTTCAAACCGGCAAAATGGATGACAGCCGTGCATTTATGACGCGTGATGATCTGTTCCAGCAAAGTACGGTCGCGAATATCGCCCGGTTCGCGAATAGGTGCGCAACCAGTGATTTTTTCCACGCGATGGAGAGCTTCCGGATTACTGTTATCGAAGTTATCGACCACCACCACATCATGGCCGGCCTCGATCAGCTGTACACATGTATGAGAACCGATATATCCGGCGCCACCAGTTACAAGAATCGTCATGCTTTAAATACCTGCTTGTTGAACATACAGCCCCAATGTGCGATCCCGAGAGCGTTTGTTGGCTGACTATGCAAAAACCGTAGCGAACTGCAACCCAAACCCTCCGATTCTTGCAGACTGCCTCAAGAATGCGACATCAATTTTAATGGAGCGAAGATGGAACCCTCCCGCAATATCAACCGTCTTCTCGAAATCATGGTTGCCCTTCGTGACCCCGAAACGGGCTGTCCCTGGGACGTAGAACAGACCTCCAGATCAATCGCGCCTTATACACTCGAGGAAGTCTATGAGGTCCTCGATGCCATCGAGCGCGACGATGTTGATGATTTTCGTGAAGAGCTCGGCGATTTGTTGCTGCAGGTGGTTTTTCATTCACGCATGGCGGAAGAACAGGGCCAGTTTGCTTTTGGTGACGTCGTTGAGGCCATCACGCACAAAATGATCCGTCGCCATCCGCATGTGTTTGGCGACGCAGAAGCCCGAAGCGCTGGCATGGCCAAAGGCTCTTGGAACCGCATCAAGGCTGAAGAAAAGGCCGAGCGAGCAGAACGCCGCGCTAAGCTTGGCTTGGAAACTATTGATAAAACACGTTATCTTGACGATATCCCGAACGCCTTCCCGGCTCTCCTACGCGCGTTAAAGCTACAGCAAAAAGCAGCCAAAGTCGGTTTCGATTGGTCGGAAGCAGCACCTATACTGGACAAGATCGCGGAAGAAACAGCCGAGCTCAAAGAAGCAATGGCGGCGCAGGACAAAGCCAATATTGCGGAAGAATATGGCGATCTGCTTTTCGCAATGGTCAATCTCGGCCGGCATTTGGAAATTGATGCCGAAACAGCGCTCATTGCAGCGAACGACAAATTCAAGCGTCGCTTTGATTTCATCGAAAAGTCGTTGAAGGAATCAGGCAGCAGCCTTGAGGCAGCACGGCTCGATGACATGGAAGCAATCTGGGTCGAGGCAAAGAAAAACGGGCTGTAACTAGCCCCGATAATTCAAATTTTGTCTTCCCAATTTGGTCGAAACATCTGATAGACGCCCTCTGTGGTCGCATAATCCATATAGCCAAGTCGGGTCACCGGCTTAGCTTTTTTAATGTCGAACAGACCATCCGTAAGCACTCGGTCGTCAATATGCACACCAACGACCTCGCCAATCACCATGTAGTTGTCGGTCGGCCTGCCCTCTTTGTCCTGCAAGCGCTTAATCTCCACGGCGACGCACTCCAGCGCAGCGTAGGCTTCTTTCACATATGGCGCCGCGATGAGTTTGCTGTGCGCAATCGTCAGCCCAGCATATTCAAATTCGCTGGTCCCGCGCGGAGCGTTGATCGATGAAGCGTTCATCTTCTCTTTGAGATGATCGCTCACCAGATTGGCCGTGAACTCGCCCGTCTCTTCAATAAACGAAACACTGTCTTTAAAACCGCTTGATGAAAACATCACCATCGGCGGCGTATCGCATATTGCATTGAAGAATGAATATGGAGCGAGGTTGACCGCGCCATTTTTTGACCGCGTCCCGATCCAGCCAATCGGACGCGGTGCGACAATCGCTTTGAATGGATTGTGAGGAAGATTATGACCGACTGATGGCTCATAAAACATCTGTTTTTCCATTAGTTAAGGCTGAGCTATAAAGCGAAAGATCAGGATGACCACGGCCCGCTGTAATCAGAGACAATCTTGTCCATTTCAGCTCTCGGGCGTTCGGGCATCTTGTTTTGCGCCGTACCAATATGAACGAACCCAGCAACCCGCTCTTCAGGTGAGAGACCAAGAAACGCACGTGCTGGCGCATCGTCTGAATACCAGTTGGTGATCCAGTTGGTTGCGTAGCCAAGCGCGTTCGCAGCAGTACAAAGATTCATGGCCACGGCACCTGCCGAAAGAAACTGCTCCCATTCCGGGATACGTTCATGGGCAACTGGTGACGAAACAATGCCAATGACCAACGGTGCGCGAGCAAAGCGCGCACGTTCCTGATCTTTGCGGCTATCATTCAAAGGCCCCTCCCGCTCTTCTGCGCGCTTGGCCAGATATTCGCCTACCTTGTGACGAGCGTCACCACGATAAAGAATAAAGCGCCACGGTGTAAGACGTCCATGATCCGGTACGCGTGCTGCCACTTTCAACAATTCGTCTAGTTCAGTCCCCTGCGGTGCTGGTTCTGAAATGGCGGAAATAGGCGTAGAGCTGCGCTGGGCCAGAAAATCAAACACCGGATGCGTCACGGAAATCCCTCATCGCTAAAATCTGCATATATGACTCCACTTAGAGCATAATCCGACAGGAATGAAACAATGATCGATAAGATTATGCTTCAACCAGAAAACTTCGGAGCGCTAATCTAATAAAATCAGATCGAACGCACTCTCAACGGAGGCGGGTTCTTCTCGCGCGACATCATAAAGGTGTAAAGCCAAAAATCTGTGACGCAGCATATCTCCCGTGTATAAATTTGCCATGATAACGGTCGATTTGGCCTTGAATTCGCCACCCGCTTGGGTTCAAAACATCATCATGTCAGATATTCTGGGTCTGTTTCAAACAAGCAGTGCAAAATCATCGCGCAGCAAGTCATTTGTGGCGACGCTGTCGGTTGTCCTGATTGCTTCTTCTGCATTCGCTCAAGGCCCTGGCGGGCCGGGTGGATCCGGCGGTGGCATAGGGGGTGGCTTTGGCGGAGGTCCGCAAGGCAATCCCGGTAGCGGCTTCAAACTGCCAAGTTTCCAACTGGAGCCCCCAGCACCAGCACCTGCTGCCCCACCAGCTATGCAGGCTCCATCGGGTAGCAACGGAACAATTCAGACGAATACCACAATCGGCCTTCCGAATTTCCCGGAGCCAAAGCTCAATTTGCCGACGCTCAGTCCTTATGCAAGCCCGACAAGCCCTGAGAACAATCCTCTGGTCAAAACGAGTGAGCTGGATTTGAAAGCACGTCTCAATCAGGACGGCCCGGATATTTCGACCGGCCTCGTATGGCGTGTCTTTGCACCTGAAGTTGGCCCCGATGGTCAGCTCGCACTTATCGCCTCGTCAAAAGGCGGCAGCACAGTGTTCAATCTACCAGAAGGCAGTTATCTGGTGCATGCCGCTTATGGCCGTGCGGGCGCGACAAAGCGCATTACACTCACCAATGCCAGTCGTCATGAAGTGATGACTCTCGATGCGGGTGGCATGAAGCTGAGTGCTGTCCTGCCGGATGAAGGTAAGATCAAAGGCGATCTCGTTCGCTTCTCCATTTATGCCGACGAAGATAACAACGACCGTTCTCTCATTGTCCCGGATGTGAAGCCGGACACAATCATCCGATTGAATAGCGGCACTTATCACGTGGTTTCAAACTATGGCTCCGCAAATGCTGTTATCCGCGCAGATATTCGCGTGGAAGCAGGCAAGCTGACCGAAGCAACAGTGCAGCATCGCGCGGCGGAAGTTGTATTGAAGCTGGTGCGTGAAAAAGGCGGCGAGGCTCTTGCCGACACGTCATGGTCAATCCTGAACGCTTCTGGCGATGTTGTACGCGAAAGCGCTGGTGCTTACTCGTCGATGGTTTTGATTGAAGGCGACTATGTTGCTGTCGCCAAGAACAAAGACCGAATCTATCAGCGCGATTTCAAAGTGACATCTGGCGCAAATGGCGAAGTAGAAGTGGTCGCAAACCGTGAATCCGAAGCACCCGATGACGGTTTCTCAGGGCAAGACTGATTGAACACGCATTTTCATAAAAAAGGCCCGCTTTCGCGGGCCTTTTTATTATTTCGCATCGTTCTTCAAACGTACCAGATCAGGTGGCGTTGCTTCTTCTGACAATTGAGCAATCGCTTCGTCCAGCGTCATCGACACCTGAGCCTGCGAACCAAGACGACGCATATTGACCGTCTTTTCTTCAGCTTCTCGCATACCGCAAACGAGAATGACCGGAACCTTCTGCAGCGAATGCTCGCGGACCTTGTAGTTGATCTTCTCGTTGCGCACGTCGGTGATGACCTGCAAGCCAGCAGCCTTGAGCTTGGCCGCAACCTCAGCTGCATAACCGTCAGCTTCCGAGGTAATTGTCGCAACAACAACCTGAATCGGCGCAAACCAAAGCGGCATGTGTCCAGCAAAATTCTCGATCAGAATGCCCAGGAAACGCTCCATCGAACCGCAGATTGCACGATGGATCATAACCGGTTGGGTCTTTTCAGAATTGCTGTCGATGTAGAATGCACCGAAGCGTTCCGGCAGATTGAAGTCAACCTGCGTCGTTCCGCACTGCCACTCACGACCGATTGCATCCTTCAGCGTATATTCGAACTTCGGACCGTAGAACGCACCCTCGCCCGGCAGAATACCGGTCTTGATGTCATCCGACTGTTCCTTGATCTGTTCAAGAACCGTCATCATCACGCTTTCAGCGCGATCCCACAATTCGTCCGAACCGACGCGCTTTTCAGGCCGTGTGGACAGCTTGATCGTGATCCCTTTGAAGCCGAAGTCTTTGTAGACCGACAGAATGAGATCATTGATCCGCAAGCATTCTGAAGCCATCTGTTCTTCGGTGCAGAACACATGCGCGTCGTCCTGTGTGAATCCGCGAACACGCATAAGACCATGCAGCGCGCCCGATGGTTCGTAGCGATGCACATTGCCAAATTCTGCAAGCTTTATAGGCAGATCGCGGTAAGACTTAAGACCATGCTTAAATATCTGAACGTGACCTGGACAATTCATTGGCTTGAGCGCAAACACGCGATCATCGTCGGTATCATCACCGGCAACAGTCACCTTGAACATGTTGTCGCGATACCAGCCCCAGTGACCGGACGTTTCCCAAAGGGACTTGTCCAGTACCTGTGGCGCATTCACTTCCTGATAGCCATGGCTGTCGAGACGACGACGCATATAGCTTACCAGCGTCTGGAACATACGCCAGCCTTTGGCATGCCAGAACACAACGCCCGGACCTTCTTCCTGGAAATGGAACAGGTCCATTTCGCGGCCAAGGCGGCGGTGATCGCGCTTTTCAGCTTCTTCAAGCATATGGAGATAAGCTTGAAGATCATTGTCGTTGGCAAATGCCGTACCATAGATGCGTGTCAACATCGGGTTATTGGCATCGCCGCGCCAATATGCGCCTGCAACTTTCATCAGCTTGAAGGAATTGCCGATCTGGCCAGTGGACGCCATATGCGGGCCACGGCAAAGATCGAACCATTCGCCCTGATTGTAGATCTTAAGATCCTGGCCTTCAGGGATCGCATCGACGAGCTCAACCTTGTAGCTCTCGCCTTTATCGGCAAAAACCTGCTTGGCCTTCTCACGCGACCAAACCTGCTTGGTGAACGGCTTGTTGCGCTGAATGATTTCGCGCATCTTCTTTTCGATCACGGGCAGGTCATCAGGCGTGAACGGTTCATTACGCGCGAAGTCGTAATAAAAGCCATTCTCGATGACTGGGCCGATCGTTACCTGCGTTCCCGGGAAAAGCTCCTGCACGGCTTCAGCCAAAACGTGAGCCGTGTCGTGACGGATCAGTTCCAGCGAGCGCGGGTCTTCACGGGTCAGAATTTCGATGGCACCGGAAGCACCAAGCGGATCAGAAAGATCACGCACGGTACCGTCTACGGCATAAGCCACAGCCTTCTTTGCAAGTGATTTGGAGATTGATTCTGCAAGTTCGGCACCGGTTGTGGCGGCATTATATTCGCGCACCGAGCCATCGGGAAATTGCATGGAAACATTCGACATCATATTCTTCCTTATCCAGTCCCGCCAACGATTGCGGGTGGTTTACTCACGAAGCAGCACTGCACCAATATAAGTACAGAACTGCCCATTTGCTGCTCTACATTTCGATTAAAATGCTTATGCAACTTTGAATGAAGACTGGCTATTAATCTTTTTTCGCCAGTCCGTAAAGCAAAAGCGCCGTGGCAAACTGCATCACGGCGCCGTTAAAACTCCAGAAACTAAATGAACTCAGTTACGGATGGCGAGGCAGGGAACGCCCTGCTGCTTGAGCTTCGCACAGGTCTTTTCAGCGGCATTCGAATCTTTAAAGCCTGTGAAACGAACACGATAAACCTTGCGACCACGCGGAGCCGTCGAAATCTCAGCCTTCGTACCCGGAACCAAACGGCTCACAACAGGCATATACTTGGCCTGTAACTCGTCTGCACCTTTGCGCGATGGCGTCACGCCAACCTGAACGCGCCAGGCAGATATTGCAGATTTCACCAGAAAGCCACCATCGCCCTGCTCGATTTTGGAATCGTCGATCATGTCCGCTACAGCATCGACTTTCGGCTTTTGAGGCTTAAGCGGCGAGATAACCGGCAATGGTGTCTGAACTGCCGCAACAATTTCTTCGGTCGCCGTTCCAGTGCCTTCAGTGCCAAAGCGCGTTAGTAGCTTTGCCATCCGGTCATCACGTTCCCGCGACGAACCGGCACCAAGCACAACGCCCACAAGATGCTTGTCATTGATGATTGCAGAAGAAACAAGATTGTAGCCCGAAACATCGGTATAGCCGGTCTTGATCCCATCGACGCCCTGATAACGATACATCAGGTTGTTATGGCCGTTAAACGGACGGCCCTTGTAGGTGAACGAACGCTGGGAAAACAGCGCGTATTCCTGCGGGAAATCACGACGGAGCGACATGCCAAGTACGGCCATGTCGCGGGCGGTCGTCAGCTGTGTCATCTTTGCGGTCAAGCCCGATGGGTTGGCGAAATATGTGCTTTTCATGCCAAGGTTCCGGGCTCTCTGCGTCATGAGACGACCAAAACCTGATTCCGAACCACCCAGATATTCGCCAACAACGGTTGCGGCATCATTTGCAGAAACAATGACCATACCGTTGACGGCATCACGGACGGAAATCGTCTCGCCAGCCTTCAGATACAGCTTCATTCTAACTTTTGCAGCTGCATTCTTGGAGATGGGCATTTCATCATCCCAATGCAGTTTTCCGGTCTTGAGCGCTTCAAATGTCAGGTAAAGCGTCATCATCTTGGCCAATGATGCGGGAGCGTGTTGCTCCGTTGCATCATCTTGTCCCAGAACGATACCGGTATCGGCATCGAAAACCACCCACGATACATTCGCCATGGCGCTAGTGGAGCATAGAATGCTGGCACCAAGCGCAACACCGGCTACTAGCAGGGAGGTGCGGGACGACGATTTCGGCATAATGACTCGCAAGAAAAGAAAACTGGATGCAAATGAAGGTCAATTGCGGCGTCAAAAAGACGCCCGATCAACCTGATTTCCTTTTCCGCATAAAACCGATTTATTATTAACGAACTCTAATCAAGCATGATTAACTTAACAGTTTTTTGTCTGTCTGATGAAAATAATGCTGTCAGTTTTTCGGTGAGGAAACCCGCCAGTAACGCCACGGCAGATACCAATGGTAATGGCCAGGCAAATCTTTTGGCACTGGATCAAAGCCATGTGTGCCCATCGGACCGCAACGCATAATACGAAACAAGCCCATCCAGCTACCGCTCCACAAACCATAACGAGCGACAGATTCGTAGGTATATTCTGAACAGGTCGGCATATGGCGGCAGGAATTGCCGATGAATGAGGACAGCGTGAGCTGATAAAGCCTGATGAAGCTTGTTCCCAGCACCCTGCCCGGTGTTTTCCGCCATGGATCGGTAAAGTTGCGGGTCTGACGATTCTTCGTTGTCGCAGCGTTATTTAGGTGATCCTTTCCGCAACTGCACATATCAGGCGGCCTGCACCTTTTCTTCGATCTGGCGAATGCAGTCGACAACCGCATCGAAAGTCAGAAGCGTCGAAGCATGGCGCGCCCTGTATTCACGCACTGGCTCGAAATATTTCAGATCCTCAAAACGGCCTTCCGGTGCAGGGCCATTTTCTTTGAGCATCTTATACATCGCGTCACGTGCAGCTCTCAGCTCTTCTGATGAGCAGCCGATGACATTTCGTGCCATAACCGACGACGATGCCTGCCCCAATGCGCAAGCTTTCACCTCATGCGCGAAATCCGTGACAACACCGTCAACCATCTTCAAATAGACAGTAACGGTCGACCCGCACAATTTTGAGTGAACAGTTGCTACCGCATCTGGGGCAGCAATTCGCCCTATGCGTTCGATATTCCCTGCAAATTCAAGGATACGTTTGTTGTAAACTTCGTCGATCATTTAGACAAACCTTCCGCCTCACCGGATAAAAACGTAAATTTGTCGCCCGGTTAACGTTTGAAGTTGCATTTTCCTGTCTATATAATAGGCAAGTCGTGACTGCGCCATGGACAGATTATCACATGGTTATGAGCAGCCGCACGATTATCCGTCCGGCAGCTTGGTGTTGCCGGATCAATACATCGCCCGCTCGCAAAGCGCATCGTTGTATTGTCCGTTTAACTCGTCTCCTCCTCGAAGGAGACTACTGGAGAATACTGATGGACGCTCGCATCCTTAAAATCGATGACGAATCCAATCTGCCCGCAGATTTGCCAAAGCCAACGCAGGCCGAAGCAGAAGCCGCTGTACGCACACTGCTTCGCTGGGCAGGAGATAATCCTGACCGTGAAGGATTGCTCGATACACCAAAGCGCGTTGCCAAATCCTACAGTGAGTTGTTCGGCGGCTATGCCGAAAGCCCTGAAGATGTTCTTGGCACCACCTTTGAAGAAGTCTCCGGCTATAATGACATGGTGCTGGTGAAGGATATTTCCTTCTTCTCGCATTGTGAGCATCATATGGTGCCTATCATCGGTAAAGCGCATGTCGCCTATTTGCCAGATGGCAAGGTGCTTGGTCTGTCGAAGATTGCGCGCGTTGTTGATATTTTTGCGCGCCGCCTGCAAACACAGGAAAGCATCACCGCACAGATCGCAGACAGCATTCAGCGCATTCTGAAACCGCGCGGTGTTGCAGTTATGATTGATGCAGAACATATGTGCATGGCGATGCGCGGTATCCGCAAACAGGGTTCAAGCACAATCACGACGACCTTTACTGGCACTTTTAAGGAAGAAGTGAACGAACAGGTTCGTTTCATGAGCCTTATTCGCAAGTAAGACATATATTCAGGCGCAACAATGAGCATTTTTTCTGCCCAGCCCTCTGACAAGAAGGCCATTGAAGAAGGCGCGGTTTTCATGCCGCGCTTCGATGCATCAGGTCTTATCACTGCTATCGTAACAGACGCGTGTGATGGTGAGTTGCTGATGGTCGCCCATATGAACGAGGAAGCGTTGCGCCTGACGCTCGAAACCGGCATTGCTCATTACTGGTCGCGATCACGCAACACGCTTTGGAAAAAGGGCGAAACCTCCGGCAATCTGCAAAGCGTTGTCGAACTGCGCACCGATTGCGATCAGGACGCGCTTTGGCTGAAGGTCAGCGTTGCTGGAGATGGCCCCACTTGCCACACGGGCCGTCGCTCGTGCTTTTATCGTCAGGTTCAGTCTGAAGATGGCAAGGTTAGCCTTTCCCTGAATGGCTCGTGCGAGCACGAACACTAATTTTCTCTCACGATCTATGAACTCGCTCAAATCGATGTGATGGCGCGATTTTCTCTCGCGCCTTCAATTTGCAGCATTTATTGTTTCGATACAGTGTTTTGATAAATGAAAGCATTTCCAGCAAAAGTGCGTAGTGGTTTTGCGTAGGACAATGCGACAAAACAAATACTGAGAGCGTTTCTCCTTATTCAATCAAAGGTGGAAATGCTCTAACCGAAACAAGAGGTGCTCAGTCGATATGCTCGCATGGGGTCAAAGGCGCAAGGCAGCCAATACGCAACCCTTGAAGCCGGAAGAAGAAATCATCGATCTGCCGCAAGTCAGGCATGAACCGCGTCGCATTGCTCTCGCATTGGGCGGCGGTGCCGCGCGCGGCTGGGCTCATATCGGTGTTCTACGCGCACTCGATGAAGCAGGAATCGAAATTGAAATGATTGCCGGCACGTCAATCGGCGCACTTGTCGGCGGCTGCTATTTGGCGGGCAAGCTTGATCAACTCGAAGAATTCGCGCGCAGCCTGACGCGGCGGCGCATGTTCAACCTTCTCGACATCACATTTCGCGGCAGTGGTTTGTTCGGCGGCATGAAGCTCGATGGACGAATGCGCGAGCACCTCGACGGCCTGCGCCTTGAAGATCTGGATCGTCCATTCGTTGCGGTTTGTACCGAATTGCGCACTGGCCATGAAATCTGGCTCTCTACTGGCCCACTTGTCGAAGCCATGCGTGCGTCCTACGCCCTGCCCGGTGTGTTCGAACCTGTGCGCTGGCAAGAGCGTGTGCTGGTCGATGGTGCGCTGGTCAATCCAGTCCCCGTCTCGGTGTGTCGTGCCTATGAACAGCGGCTCGTGCTTGCCGTAAATCTCCACTACGACCAGTTCGGCCGCGCGGCTGTTATCAAACATGCACAGTCACGGCAGGACACACTCAGCGAAACGATCCATGGAGAGAAGGAAAGCCGACTCGGTATTACCGGCGTGATGATGGAGGCTTTCAACATTATCCAGGACCGCATTTCTCGTGCCCGCATGGCTGGCGATCCACCCGATGTTTCGCTGATGCCAACCGTCGGACAAATCGGCCTAGCCGACTTTCACCGCGCATCGGAAGCAATCGATATTGGCTACGTGGAAACCGTTAAACGACTGGAAGACATCAAAAGGCTTCAGGGCATAAGCGGTTGATGGAACGAAAAAGATTCGTCACGATCTATGCCAAATTCACATAGATCAGCGCTTAAACTCCCAAAATAGCCAAAATCTTGACACAAAAAAGCCAGGAAAATTAAAGTTTTAAGCGCCTGGAATTGCAGTATTTCGACTTTTACCCACTCTTTTATGAAAAAGATTGGCAGATGCACAAGAACAGGCTTGTACCTTTCGGATCGATTTGCTAGATGCCTCCTCGCTGACATTGTTCAGCTCTACCACGTGCGGTCGTGGCGGAATTGGTAGACGCGCAGCGTTGAGGTCGCTGTGGGGCAACCCGTGGAAGTTCGAGTCTTCTCGACCGCACCATTCTCTCTCCTAATTTATGATGCACTTATGACGAAGCTCTGCAATCTGGTTTACATCCCAGAGAATGCGGGGCCTTTTGCGTTTTAAAATCATACATTTAAGCTTGTGATAAATTTATTTCATTCAATTGTGCTGAACTGAAAGAATGGCCTTGTGCAGTCGAAAGTGATTTGCTACATCGCCACTCGCTGACATTGTTCAGCTCTACCACGTGCGGTCGTGGCGGAATTGGTAGACGCGCAGCGTTGAGGTCGCTGTGGGGCAACCCGTGGAAGTTCGAGTCTTCTCGACCGCACCATTCTCTTCCCGAGAATACTCCTATTTGTAGCGCTGTGGTTATCAATAGCTTCTCCATTTGGAGATGTTATTGTTGCTGCTCAAATGCAGTATTGCCTCCATCAGACGCTAATCAACTTCGGGAAGAGAATATGAAAATCAGCGCTCGCAATCGCCTTAAAGGCACAATCGTTGATGTGACCAAGGGTGCCACCACGGCTCATATCCGAATCGACATCGGAAATGGTGTCGTTGTTACCTCGTCCATCACCAATGAAGCCGTGGATGAACTTGACCTCAAGGGTGGCAAGACGGCCTATGCAGTCGTTAAAGCATCAGACGTGATGGTCGCCACCGACGACTGACCTACTAAAAACCCCGCTTAAAGCGGGGTTTTTGTTAAATATCATTGCTATGTTCACCAAGATTGGGGGATCGCTTATCCAATTTCAGTTCAGCGTCCGAGAATCGGATTGGCGTACGCAAGCCCGGCACACCATCGGGATCAATTCTCATCTGGCGCGCGATGAATTGCGGATCGGCAAACACATCTTCAACCATGTTGATCGGCCCAGCAGGCACGCCTGCTTTGGCAAGTGCTGCCAGAATATCGTCACGTAACCATTGCTTCGTGCGCTCTTCGAGCAAATCGGTGAGCGCATCGCGATTGGCAACGCGGGACGAGTTGGTAAGAAAGCGGGAATCACTCGCCAGTTCACCTATCCCCAAGAGAGACGTCAGCTTCGCAAACTGCCCGTCATTGCCGCAGGCAATGATGAAATAGCCGTCTGAGACCGGCAGCGTCTGGTAAGGCGCGATGTTCGGATGCGCATTGCCCATACGCTTGGGCGAAACCCCAGATGCCATATAATTCATCGCCTGATTGGCAAGAACTGCCGACATGCAATCAAACAACGCCATATCAATGTGCTGCCCCTTGCCCGTGCGCTCACGCATGATGAGAGCCGACTGAATACCAATGACGCTATAAAGCCCTGTGAAGATATCTGCGAAGGCCACGCCGATCTTTTGCGGCTCACGATCGGGTTCGCCGGTCAGATCCATAATGCCACCCATGCCCTGGATCATGAAATCATAACCCGCACGTTCTGCATAAGGCCCGGTGTGGCCGAAACCCGTGATAGAGCAATAGATGAGGCGCGGATTGATCGCCTTCAGGCTTTCGTAGTCGAGGCCGTATTTATCAAGTCCACCGAGCTTAAAGTTCTCAATCACCACATCCGCATCGGCAACGAGCTTGCGTACAAGCTCCCTGCCCTCATCAGTGCGAAAATCGGCAATGATCGATTGCTTGCCACGATTGCAGGCGTGGAAATAGGCTGCCGACTTTTCACCTTCCACGTCGATAAATGGCGGGCCCCATTTGCGGGTATCATCACCCTCCGGGCTTTCAACCTTGATAACATCCGCGCCAAGGTCGGACAGCGTCTGCCCGACCCATGGGCCCGCCAGAATGCGGGCCAGTTCAATGACTTTCAGACCCGCAAGCGGTGTATTCTGCATTTCTCAAAACCTCTCCGAGCGATAAACTGCGATCAGAAGAAAGCCTGAATGCCGGTCTGTGCACGTCCGAGGATCAGCGCATGAACGTCATGTGTACCCTCATAGGTATTGACGGTTTCAAGGTTCTGGGCGTGGCGCATGACGTGATACTCGATCTGAATGCCATTGCCGCCATGCATGTCGCGCGCCTGACGCGCAATATCCAGTGCCTTGCCGCAATTGTTGCGTTTGACGATAGAAATCATCTCAGGCGCCATCTTGCCTTCGTCAAACAGACGGCCAACACGCAACGATGCCTGCAAGCCAAGGGTGATTTCGGTCTGCATGTCGGCAAGCTTCTTTTGATAAAGCTGCGTTCCAGCCAGCGGCTTGTCGAACTGTTTGCGATCAAGCCCATACTGGCGCGCGCGGAACCAACAATCTTCTGCTGCACCCAACACACCCCACGAAATGCCATAGCGAGCGCGGTTAAGACAGCCGAACGGCCCCTTAAGACCTGAAACATTCGGCAGAATTGCATCTTCAGATACTTCCACGCCATCCATGACGATTTCGCCGGTGACAGACGCACGCAGCGAAAGCTTACCGCCAATCTTTGGAGCCGAAAGTCCCTTCATGCCCTTTTCGAGCACAAAGCCGCGGATTGCATTGTCATGCGCTGTCGACTTGGCCCAGACCACAAACACATCGGCAATCGGCGAGTTGGAAATCCACATCTTGGAACCGCTGATGCGATAACCGCCATCAATCTTGTCGGCGCGCGTTTTCATGCCAGCAGGATCGGAACCCGCATCCGGTTCGGTCAGACCGAAACAGCCAATCAACTCGCCAGAAACCAGACCCGGCAGATATTTCTTGCGCTGCTCATCCGAACCGTAAGCGTAAATCGGATACATCACGAGCGAAGACTGCACACTCATCATGGAGCGGTAGCCAGAATCGATACGCTCAACTTCGCGCGCCACCAGACCATAAGAAACATAGCCAGCATTGGCTGCGCCATATTCTTCAGGCAGCGTTACGCCAAGAAGACCAGCCTGCCCCATCAAACGAAACAGATCGGGATCAGTCGTTTCATCAAGATAAGCTTTTTCAATGCGCGGCAGGAGAATATCGCTCGCAAAAGCCTGCGCCGAATCGCGGATCATGCGCTCATCTTCGGTCAGCTGCTCATCGAGCAGAAACGGATCTTCCCAGTTAAATACGGCACGCGACATGAATAATCTCCTCAAATTCAGTTGCCCAAATGTGGCCTGAAAATCGGAGTCATGCAATGAACGTTTACTCATCGATCTATTCCGTTTAGTAATAGATCATGACTTCACTATCGAGACGCCTGCTTCCTTCAACGAGCGCGCTTGCCGCATTTGACGCGGTGGCGCGACACGAGAGCTTTTCTACCGCCGCAGAAGAGCTTTCGTTGACGCAAGGCGCGGTAAGTCGCCAGATTGCAACACTGGAAGAACAACTCGGTGCCGCCCTGTTTGACCGCACCAGCCGCCATGTTTTGCTGACCGATGCCGGACGCGCCTATCGGAATGCTATCAGTCCAGCCCTTGCTTCCATCCGCGCAGCCTCGCTACAGGTCATGTCGCAAATGCGTGGGACAACACTCAATCTGGCGTTTCTACCAACCTTTGGAACGCGGTGGCTGATCCCGCGAATACCTCGTTTTGTCGCTCACTATCCAGATATCATTCTAAATTTTGCCACGCGTATAGGTCAGTTCGACTTTGAACGAGAGGGACTTGATGCAGCAATTCATATTGGCCAACCGAACTGGCCCAATGCAGACTGCACATTTTTGATGGAGGAAACGGTTGCGCCTGTGTGCAGCCCGGCTTTTCTGAAACAGCACCCGGTTACTGCACCCAGCGACTTATTGCGACTGCCGCTTTTCAACATGGCGTCACGACCCGGCGCATGGAACCACTGGTTCAAAAGCCTCGACATTGCAGCGCCGATAGCGGGCGGAATGCGCTTCGAGCAATTCTCGAATGTTTCTCAGGCTTGTGTAGCTGGGCTTGGTATTGCGCTGATGCCGCTGTTTCTAATCAGCGCCGAAATTGAAAGCGGGCAGCTTGTTGTTGCCTACCAGCACACGGTCAAAAGCCCGAGCAGCTATTACTTTGTAACACCGCAGGCGCGCGCAAACACGCCTGCGGTCAAAGCTTTTCGAGATTGGCTTCTCACTGAAGTTAACCGCGAATTTGATCCTCACGCCATCGAGTTGCTGACGATCTCATAGGAACGAAGACGCTTCTGATGGTCATAGATCATGCCCGTCACCATCAATTCATCAGCGCCGGTGCGTTCGGCAAACTCGCGAATGCCCTTGTCGACGGTTTCAGGGCCACCCACGACACGGCATGACAGCATCTGGCGAACCAGTGCCTGTGCTGACGGATCAAGCTGCTCCTGATAACCCGCAACAGGCGCAGGCAACTTGCCCGGACGACCGCTGCGCAAGTTCACAAATGCCTGCAATTGCGACGTGAACAGATGATGCGCTTCTTCATCCGTATCGGCTGCAATGACGTTGAGTCCCAGCATCACATAAGGCTTTTGCAGATATTCGGACGGCTCAAATCGTTCGCGATAAAGGTCTACTGCGCGTTCCATATCAGCCGGTGCAAAATGTGAGGCGAAGCCATAAGGCAGTCCCAGCATCGCAGCCAGTTGCGCACCAAAAAGGCTAGAGCCGAGAATCCAGACAGGAACATTCAGCCCTGCGCCCGGCACGGCCTGTACGCGCTGTGCGGGATCGGCCGGCTTGAAATAATTGAGAAGCTCCACAACATCGCGCGGAAAATCATTGGCGCTGCTTTCCAGATTGCGGCGCAGCGCATGCGCCGTCAGCTGATCGGTGCCCGGCGCGCGACCAAGTCCCAGATCAATACGCCCCGGAAACAGCGATGCCAGCGTCCCAAACTGTTCGGCAATCACCAGTGGCGAATGGTTGGGCAGCATGATTCCACCTGCCCCAACGCGAATGGTGGACGTGCCCGCCGCCACATGGCCGATAACTACCGAAGTTGCAGCACTGGCAATACCCGGCATGTTGTGATGCTCGGCCAGCCAATAGCGCGTAAAGCCCAGTTTTTCGGCCTGCTGGGCCAGTTCGAGCGTATTGCGCAGAGACTGTCCTGCATCGCTGCCTTCAGGGACGGGTGAAAGATCGAGTACGGATAAAGGTATCATGCTTGCTCATATGGTGTGGAACGGTTGGAATGCAACAGAGCGTAATCCGACCGGAGTGAAACGAGGATCGACAAGATTATGTTGGAAAGAAATCAGAGCGCCGATCTGATAAAATCAGATCGAAATACGCTCAAATCCCAACAAAAAGGGCGGCCCACATGTGGCCGCCCTTAATCTGATTATTCAATACAAGTTTCAGTGATGGACAGATTTCAGTGATGGGCTGCTGCCGCAGGCTCCTTGCCATCTTCCTGCGACGGTACGAACTCGCCTTCCACGTCCTTCTTGGCGATGAACGTATAGAACATCGGAACCACGAACAGCGTGAAGACCGTGCCGATGGTGATACCGGTGAAAATCACCAGACCCATCGAGTAACGCGCCGCTGCACCCGCACCGCTTGCAATGATCAGTGGAACAACACCCAGCGCCATTGCAGCCGTCGTCATCAGAATCGGACGCAGACGAGTTTCTGCGGAGAGAATGATGGCTTCACGACGCGAATGACCATGCAGGCGGCGTTGCTGATTGGCGAATTCCACCATCAGAATGCCGTGCTTGGTTATCAGCCCCACGAGTGTAATGAGACCGACCTGTGTGTAGATGTTCAGCGTTCCAAGGCCAAGGTTTAGCGGAACGATAGCACCGAAGATCGAAAGCGGAACCGACATCATGATGATGAACGGATCGCGGAAGCTTTCGAACTGCGCAGCCAGCACGAGATAGATAACGATAACGGCGAGGCCGAAAGCGATCAGAATCGTGTTTCCCTGCTCTACTTCGAGACGCGACTGTCCAGAATAGTCGAGGAAGAAGCCTTCAGGCATCTTCTGCTGAGCCAGATTGACGAGCGTCTGCAGGCCTTGACCCGTAGTCACGCTTGGCATTGGCAGCGCGGAAATCGTTGCAGAATTGAGCTGGTTGAACTGCTCAATAGCCGCAGGCGAAGCATTCTGCTTGATCTGAATGACCGATGACAGAGGCACCATCGAACCCGAAACACTGCGGACGTAGAATTCGCCAAGCTTTTCCGGGTTTGAACGATAGATATCCGGCACCTGACTGATGATGTCATAGCTGTTGGAATCGCGGTCGAACTGGGCAATCTTTGCACCACCTGTCAGAAGACCAAGCGTCGAACCGATGTCGCTGACCTGAACACCAAGCGTCGCAGCACGATCGCGGTCAATCGTAATCGTCGTCTGCGGCGCATTGTAGGACATCGAGTTCTGAACGATGATGAACTGACCCGTCGCCTGTGCCTCGTTCTTGATTTCTTCAGCAAGCTCGAACACCTGATCAGAAGGACCAGTCGACTGAAGAGCAATCGAAATCGGTAGACCGCCGCCCGTACCTGGTAGGGATGGTGGCGCGAAGATGAATGCTTCAACACCAGCCACCTTATCGATGCGTGCGGTCAGATCCTGCTGGATTGCCTTCTGCGAACGCGAACGCTCAGACCAATCCTTCAACACCCAGAGCGCAATACCCGAATTCGTACCGCCATCCATACCGACGATCTGGAAGCGTGTATCCAGTTCTGGCAGATCTTTTGTCAGACCATCAATCTGCTCGGCATAGAGGTTGGTATAAGCGGACGTTGCATATTGCGGAGCCTGGAACATCGAGAACAGCGCGCCGGAATCTTCTTCAGGTGCCAGTTCGGTTGATGTGTTGACGAACAGGAAGCCTGTGAGACCAACCAGAGCAATAACGATCATCAATGTAATCGGGCGATAATTAAGCGAGCCCGATACCATGCGATGATACCACTTCTCGAATCTCGAGAAGGTGCCGTCGATGAACTTCTGGAACCGCGATGCTTCGCCATGCTTAAGCATGCGCGCACACATCATCGGCGAAATCGTCAATGCCGCAACGCCTGAGATGATAACAGCGCCGGCCAGTGTGAAGGCAAACTCCCGGAACAGAGAACCGGTCAAACCGCCGGTAAACCCGAGAGGTGCGAACACTGCAGCCAGAGTGATGGTCATCGCGATAATTGAGCCGGTGATTTCCTTCATACCTTTGAAGGCCGCATCCATTGGACGCAATCCTTCCTCGATATGTCGGTGAATATTCTCCAACACCACAATCGCGTCATCGACCACCAGACCGATCGCCAGCACCATCGCGAGAAGCGACAAAAGGTTGATCGAGAAGCCGAGGATATAAAGGAAGAAGCAGACGCCGATCAGCGAAATCGGGATCGTTACGATTGGAATAAGCACTGCACGGAACGAACCGAGGAAAACGATGATGACCAGAATAACGATGGCCACGGCTTCCCCAATGGTCGTGAACACTTCCTTGATCGAAGAGCTGATCTGCTCGGTCGCGTCATAGACGAGATCAAGCTTCATGCCTTCAGGCAGCGATGCCTGGATCGACGGCAGTTCCTTGCGAACGGCGTTCGCCATATCAATTGGGTTTGCAGCAGGCGTTGGGTAAACGCCCAAGAACGTACCGGCAGAACCGTTGAACGCAACGATTGTATCTGTGCTTTTCGCAGCCAGTTCTACCTTTGCGACATCACGAAGACGAACGACCTCATCGCCGGAAGTCTTGATCGGCATAGCACCGAAGGCTTCAGGTGTCTGCAAGGTCGATTCCAGTGTGATCGAAGACGAGACATACTGGTTCTTGGTCGTACCCGGTGCCGAGAGGAAGTTCGACGCATTGATGGCAGCCAGAACTTCAGGTGCCGTGATCTCACGCGCTGCCAACTGGATTGGATCAATCCACACACGCATCGAATAGACCTGGCCACCGAGAATTTCAGCCTTTGCCACACCCTGAATGGTGGACATGCGAGGCTGAATAACACGCTCCAGATACTCTGTGATCTGCTCGCTGGTCATGTTTGGGTTTTGCGCTGCCAGATACATGGTAGCGAAGCTCTGACCAGTTCCTTTGACGATTACCGGATCATCGGATTCAGACGGTAGGTTGCCGCGAACCTGATTAACCTTCGCGATCACTTCGGTGAGTGCGGCATCCGGGTTAGCGCCAAGCTTCATCTGGACCGTCACCGTGCTCGACGAAGGACGGCTGGAAGAAGTGACGTAGTCAATGTCTTCAGTGGTTGCCACCGATTCAGCGATTGGCGACGTGATGAAGCCCTGAATAAGCTCCGCGCTTGCGCCGGCATAAGCCGTCGTAACGGTAATAACGGTTTCGTCGACTTTCGGATATTCACGCACCGTAAGCTGCGCAATCCCCTGAAGCCCCAGAAGAATGATCATGAGAGCGACCACAGTAGCAAGTACGGGTCGCCGGATGAAGATATCGGAAAAGCTCATCTTGCTCGCCTATTACTTGTCAGCCGCAGGCAGCGGATTGACTGTGTTGTCGATCGTTACAGTAGCTCCCGGCGAAAGCCGGTTTTGACCTGCATTGATCACGATATCGCCAGCCTTCAAGCCATCCGTAATTTCTACAACGCCGCCATAACGACGACCGAGCTTGACGAAGACTTGCTGTGCGACGAGCTTTTCAGCCTGTCCTTCAGGAGCCTTTTCACCTTCCTTCGGCTGCGCTGGACGAACAACATAGGCGTAATCACCATAAAGGCTGGTCACGATTGCAGTTTGGGGAAGTGCGAGAACATTTTCTTCTTGTGGAAGTTCGATGCGGACCTGAACAAACTGCCCAGGTGTCAGGCGCGGTTCATCGTTCTGTACTTCTGCACGGACCGAAACCAGACGACTTGACGAGTCAATCTTCGGATCAATACCGACAATCGTCCCGTTGTAATTGAGTTGATCAGCGCTTGGGCCGACCTTCACAGCCTGACCAAGCTTAAGTGAGGTTAGCGACTGTTCGGGAACAGTGAAATCAATCCGCATCTTGTCAGTTTCCTGCAAGGTGCCGATTACGGTGCCGGGGGTCAGATACTGGCCAAGATCGACTTTCGAAATACCAATTACGCCGTCAAAGGGAGCAGTAACGGTTTTCTGGTCGAGTACAGCCTGCATTTTCGCAACAGCTGCCTGTTTGGCGCTCGCAGCAGCAGCTGTTGTATCGACGTCGGAAACAGCACCAACACCACGCGTGCGCAGAGTTTCAGCACGCTTCAGGTTTTGATCAGCAAGAACGGCTTCAGCCTTGGCCGCCACCAGATCGGCAGTCTCGATGCTGTTTTCCAGTTCAAGCAGAACGTCGCCCTGCTTCACTTCCTGGTTGGCCTTGAAGTTGATTTTATCAACGATACCGTTGACCTGGACAGTCAGGTCTACACCATTGATTGCATTGGCCGAACCAATGGCTTCGAAACCGGGTGTCCATACACCGGGTTGCAAGGTAACGGTAGAAACCGTCTTGGCTGGCTGCTGCATATTAGCGAAAAAATCTTTGATCGCTTGTGTTCTGAACAGGTTAAACCCAACAAGCCCCCCCACGACGATCACGAGGAAAATTATTGCCAGAATAAGGCGTTTGATCATTGCGGATGCACTCCAGGGCCTCGTTGGCGTGCTTCCTTTATGTTCCTCACAATTTGGTCGCACGTATTTTACTTGAATATCAGATGAAAATAACTGTACCGTCTGGACGGTATTGTCAACTATCGAACTGTCAGGAGACGCTCAGAATTGCACACAAAGAATAAGGTCTCTTCGCGAGAGCGCATTTTGCGCGCAGCAGTGGAACTCGCCCAAGAGGTCGGACCAGCCCATATATCTCTCGACGCGGTAGCCGCCCGCGCAGGCCTCTCAAAAGGAGGATTGCTTTATTCGTTTCCGACAAAAGCAAAGCTGCTTGAAGGTGTGGTCGAGGAGTATATGAAGGAGCATGAACGTGCGATGGATGTTCAGGAGAACCTCCAAAGCGGCGATAAAAACCGCATTGCACGCGCCTTTTTCGACGTTTATCGCATTCAGGCCGATGACGAGCCGCCAGCCAGCGGAATTCTGGCTGCACTTGTCGAGAATCCGGATTTCATGATTCCGGTCCGACATTATCATCGATCCGTTCTGGATCGAATGTTGAAAGATGCGACAGACCCCAACCTCGTTTTGATTACCTATCTAGCTCTTTCGGGTCTGGAATGTGGCCGTTTGCTTGATTGTGATATCATCAGTGATGAAGAGCGGCATTCAGTAATCTGTCGGCTTGAGCAGATACTGGAAGCTGGCTAAAACTGTATTTTGTTGAATTCAGATATAAAGAACGCGCCCTAAAGGCGCGTTTTCTTTCGATTATAATACATGCTCAAAGGGGTGATATGTCGCCCCTCTCCCATCCAGCAGTCGTTTCTGCCGCGAAATCTTCAAAACGCCCTTCAGCAATCGCCGCGCGGATGCCCTGCATGAGATACTGGTAATAGGCCAGATTATTCCATGTCAGCAGCATTCCGCCCAATGCTTCACCGGCCTTCACCAGATGATGCAGATAGGCGCGGCTGTAATCACGCGTCGCCGGGCAATTTGATTCTGGATCAAGCGGACGATGATCGTCGGCATGACGTGCATTGCGCAGGTTCACTTTGCCAAAGCGTGTAAATGCTAGACCATGACGACCTGCACGTGTCGGCATCACGCAATCGAACATGTCGATGCCGCGTGCAACCGATTTTAGAATGTCATCCGGCGTGCCAACGCCCATCAGATAGCGTGGCTTTTCGGTGGGCAGAATCGGACAAACCACTTCGAGCATATCGAGCATGACGCTCTGCGGTTCACCAACCGCCAGACCACCAACGGAATAGCCCTTGAGATCCATGGCCTTCAGCGCTTCGGCAGAGCGTTCACGTAGGCGCGCATTGTCACCGCCCTGCACGATGCCGAACATCGCCTTGCCAGCCTGTGTACCAAAAGCCACCTTGCAGCGTTCTGCCCAACGCAGCGACAATTCCATCGCGCGTTCCGTATTATTTTCAGGCGATGGGAGTGCCACGCACTCATCAAGCTGCATCTGAATGTCGCTATCGAGAAGCCCCTGAATTTCGATGGAGCGCTCCGGCGTCATTTCATAAGGCTTACCGTCGATGTGCGAGCGGAAAGTCACACCGTTTTCATTGAGCTTACGCAGCTGCGCGAGCGACATGACCTGAAAGCCGCCGGAATCGGTCAGAATCGGGCCTTTCCAGCCGCCGAATTCATGCAGACCACCAAGACGAGCAACGCGTTCCGCACCCGGACGCAGCATCAGATGATAGGTGTTGCCGAGAATGATGTCGGCGCCCAAATCCTTCACCTGATCCATATACATGGCCTTGACGGTTCCGGCTGTACCAACCGGCATGAAGGCAGGCGTACGCACCACGCCGCGCGGCATGGAGATTTCGCCCTGACGGGCTGCGCCATCACGCGCAAGCACTTTGAATTCAAAATTTTCGCTGGTCATGCCGTGTCTCTAATGAATTATGCCGAAAAAGGGAACCGTTTCATTTCCTCTCAAGAAGACTGGAATCTCCATAGGAATAGAAACGGTAGCCTGTCTCGATTGCGTGCTTATAAGCGTCCTGCATCGTCTCAAAGCCACTAAAGGCCGAAACAAGCATGAAGAGCGTCGAGCGCGGCAAATGGAAATTAGTCATCAGCAGATCGACCGCCCGGAACTTATAGCCCGGTGTGATGAAAATATCGGTCGGGCCCGCCCATGGGCGAATGATGCCATCTTCACCGGCAGCGCTCTCGATCAGGCGCAGCGATGTTGTGCCGACACAGATTACCCGGCCACCTCGGGCATGAACGGCATTCAGCGCATCGGAAGTTTCCTGCGAAACGTAACCAATCTCGGAATGCATCTTATGGTCCGTGGTGTCGTCGGCTTTAACCGGCAGAAACGTGCCCGCCCCCACATGCAGCGTTACGAAATGTTCTTCGATGCCACGATCGCGGATTTTCTTGAGCAGATCGGGTGTGAAATGCAGCCCGGCAGTCGGTGCTGCAACAGCCCCTTCCTCACGCGCATAAACAGTCTGATAATCGCTGCGGTCGCGCTCATCTTCAGCGCGCTTGGATGCGATATAAGGCGGCAAAGGAATGTGGCCGACCGAAGCAATGGCTTCATCCAGCATCGCGCCAGAAAGATCGAACACCAGCAGAGCTTCACCCGCGTCACCCTTCTCAGCAACGGTTGCGTCGAGTGTTCCAAGGAAGCAGCTTGAACCGGAATGGCCGAAACGGATGCGGTCGCCTTCCTTCACGCGCTTGGCAGGACGCAGGAATGCTTTCCAGCGATCAGGGCCGGTACGCATGTGAAGTGTCGCACTGACCTGCGAAATATTGCCGTCGCGCTCGCGCATACCTTCAAGCTGCGCAGGAATGACTTTTGTATCGTTGAAAACGAGCGCATCGCCCGGCTGCAACAGATCAGGCAGCTCGAATACCTGTCGATCTTCGAATGGCTGGCCGGGACGCACACGCAAAAGCTTGGCGTGGTCGCGCGGTTCGGCGGGACGCAGAGCAATGCTCTCTTCCGGCAAATCGAAATCGAAAAGATCAACGCGCATCATAAACCTCATCAGAGCATTTCTGTCGGAATGTCACGACCGGAAATGCATCAAAGCAAGAGCGGCCCCGGCAAAACCGGAGCCGCTGTATTTCTATAGAAACGACAGGATTAGATGTCTGCTGCGATGCGTGCAGTTACGATCGTGTCTGGATCCGTAACCGGTTCGCCGCGCTTGATCGTGTCAACATTGTCCATACCTTCAATGACCTGACCCCAAACAGTGTACTGACGGTCAAGCCAAGGCGCATCGGTGAAGCAGATGAAGAACTGCGAGTTGGCCGAGTTCGGGTTCTGCGAACGTGCCATCGAAGCCGTGCCACGCTTGTGCTGCGTGTTCGAGAATTCTGCCTTAAGATCAGGCTTTTCAGAGCCGCCCATCCCAGCGCGCGAACCGTTGAAATGTGCGCCACCCGTCTTGCCGAACTTCACGTCGCCAGTCTGCGCCATGAAACCATCAATCACGCGGTGGAATACAACGCCGTCGTAAGCGCCTTCGCGCGCAAGTTCCTTGATGCGTTCTACATGGCCAGGAGCCAGGTCTGGATAGAGTTCGAGAACGACATTGCCCTTGGTGGTTTCAAGAACGAGGGTGTTTTCTGGGTCTTTGTAAGCCATCGGGCCTCTCCTATTGAACGCATCCCAAAATGTTGAATGATTCTTGAGACAAGGGATGCGTATTGAATTTAAAACTTATTTCTTGTCGATCGTGGCCTTGATGATCTTGTCAGGGGTTTCAACCGAGCCATTGTCGGATTCACTTCCCTTTTTGATCTTATCAACTACGTCCATACCACTGACAACCTTGCCAACAACAGTGTACTGGCCGTTCAGGAATGCGCCATCATTGAACATGATAAAGAACTGTGAGTTTGCCGAATTCGGGTCCTGGCTACGAGCCATACCAACCGTACCGCGCACGAAAGGTTCCTTGGAAAACTCAGCCGGAATGTTTGGCAGTTCCGAACCACCTGTGCCAACGCGCGAAGCATTGAAACCCTTTTCCATGTTGCCGAACTTCACGTCGCCTGTCTGAGCCATGAAGCCTGGAATCACGCGATGGAAAGCCACGCCGTTATAAGCGCCTTCCTTCACCAGCTTTTCAATCTGCGCGACGTGCTTGGGTGCAACGCTTGGGTTCAGCTCAATAGCGACATTGCCGTCTTTGAGCTGCAAATTGAGGGTGTCAGCAGCAAAGGCTGCACCTTGAGAAAATGCAACGATGCTAGCTGCGACAAGCGCCGAACGAATAAATGGCATGATCGGAAAACTCCCTGCGATCAGGATTTGAATTTGGCTTCGAGCGCAGCGGCAACGGCTGCGGGAGCGAAAGGACGAATATCACCGCCCATAGAGGCAATCTGACGAACCAATGTGGCAGTAATCGTGCGCACGGCAGGATCGGCAGGTAGAAAAACAGTCTGAAGTTCCGGCGCCATGGTGCCGTTCATGCCGGCCATCTGCATCTCATAATCGAGATCTGTGCCATCACGTAATCCACGAACCATCAGCTGCGCACCATGTTTGCGCGCGGCATCAATCACCAGATTATCGAATGAAATCACAGAAAGCCGATTGGCATCCTTACCCAGAATAACCTCGGCGCTCGCACCGATAAGCTCGACGCGTTCCTCAAAACTGAACAATGGTTTTTTGCCCGGATGCACGCCAATGGCGACAATAACCTTGTCCGCAAGGCGCAGCGCGCCTTTCAGTACATCCATATGGCCATTGGTCACCGGGTCGAAGGAGCCAGCATAAATCGCTATCGTCATTTCTTCCAGCTAGCCTTTTCTCGTCAGATTTTCAACAACAACCACAATTGGAAAGAAATCAGAAACCAAGAAAACAGATGAATGCGATATGAACAACGATTTCACGACAAGTTCACAACCGATTTACCAAGATAGGCGCAAATTTGGTGCAACCTTTTCGCTTCTCAAGCGTATCTATAACGAAAGGATACCGCGATGATGATATTTCTTCTGGCATTATCCATGATGGTAGCGATGGCTGCATCGGCGATTGTATTGCTTCTGGAAGAGACCGAAGCGAAGCGCCAACGCGTACGTCCGACGGCATTTAGCCTCAGCACCATGCGTAAATTGAGTTCGCGTTAGTCTGTACAATGAGTTTCTGAAGATCGCCAATATCCTCCAGTCTTGGCATCTGAAAAAGGCCGATGGAAATCCCATCGGCCTTTTTGCTTTGCTTCAAGGATTGCCCGATACTTCTCAGTATCGGGCTCCTCATTTTATTCCTCGCTTGGTGCTACTGGCGTTTCACCTTCAGGGCCAGAATCACCAGCTTCAACAACACCGTTTTCTTCGTCGCTCTCCGTTTCCGAAATGCGCTCGACCGAAACAACTTTTTCGCCATCAGCCGTGTTGAAGATCGTGACACCCTTGGTTGAACGTCCGGCAATACGAATGCCGCCGACCGGGACACGGATCAGCTGACCGCCGTCAGAGACCAGAAGAATCTGGTCGCTTGCTTCAACAGGGAATAGTGCAACGAGCTTGCCGATTTCTTCGGCTTTCGAAGTATCTGTTGCACGGATGCCCTTGCCGCCACGACCCGAAACACGGAACTCATAAGACGAAGAACGCTTGCCGTAACCATACTCACTAACAGTGAGAACGGTCTGTTCACGCGCTTTCAACTCCTGATAAAGCTCCTCGTTGAGTTCTGCTTCAACCGCGACTTCTTCTCCAACAACAACGATATCATCCGCATCGTCAGCACCCTGTGCACGGCGCTCGGCGATCGAGCGCTTGAGATATGCAGCACGCTGCGAAGCATCGGCATCGACGTGATGCAGGATCGCCATGGAGATGACCTTATCGCCATCCGCCAGATTGATACCGCGAACGCCTATCGAATTGCGGCCTGCAAAGACGCGAACGTCAGTCACAGGGAAGCGAATGCACTGGCCACCGGCACAAGTCAGAAGAACGTCATCAAATTCGGTACATGTATCGACCGAAAGGATTTCATCGCCCTCTTCTTCCAGCTTCATCGCGATCTTACCGTTGCGGTTGACCTGAACGAAGTCAGAAAGCTTGTTACGGCGCACGGTTCCGCGCGTCGTCGAGAACATGACGTCGAGGTTTGCCCAGGATTCTTCATCCTCCGGCAATGGCATGATTGTTGTAATACGCTCACCCTGCTGCAATGGCAGCATATTGATGAGTGCCTTACCGCGCGATTGCGGATTACCGACCGGCAGACGCCAGACTTTTTCCTTGTAGACGATACCGCGCGAGGAGAAGAACAGCACCGGCGTATGCGTATTGGCGACGAACAGACGGGTTACGAAATCCTCGTCCTTCGTTGCCATGCCGGAGCGGCCTTTGCCGCCACGACGCTGCGCACGATAAGTCGCCAGCGGCACACGCTTGATATAACCCGCATGGCTAACCGTCACGACCATATCTTCACGGGCGATGAGGTCTTCATCGTCCATTTCCGCGCCACCGAGACCGAACTCGGTGCGGCGTGGCGTGGCGAACTCGTCGCGAACGGCAATCATCTCTTCTTTGACGATTGTCATGACGCGAATGCGTGAGCCAAGAATATCCAGATAGTCGCGGATTTCTTCGCCGATTTTGTTCAGCTCGTCCGCAACTTCGTCGCGACCAAGTGCTGTCAGGCGCTGCAGACGCAGATCAAGGATAGCACGAGCCTGCTCTTCAGAAAGGTTATACGTGTTGTCTTCATTGATCCGGTGACGCGGATCGTCAATCAGACGGATCAGTGGTGCAACGTCAGCGGCAGGCCAGCGACGTTCCATCAACTGCTCGCGTGCCGTTGCCGGATCGGGCGCACGACGAATGAGAGCGATGATCTCGTCAATATTGGCGACAGCGATAGCCAGACCAACCAAGACATGTGCACGATCACGCGCCTTGTTGAGCAGGAATTTCGTGCGACGCGTAACCACTTCCTCGCGGAAGGCAACGAATGCGCGCAGCATATCGAGAAGGTTGAGCTGTTCCGGCTTCCCACCGTTCAGCGCCACCATGTTGCAGCCAAACGAGGTCTGCAATGGCGTGTAGCGATAAAGCTGGTTCAGCACCACATCAGCAACCGCATCGCGCTTCAGTTCGACCACAACGCGATAGCCTTCGCGGTCAGATTCGTCGCGCAGGTCGGAAATGCCTTCAATACGCTTGTCGCGCACCAGTTCGGCCATTTTCTCGATCATCGAAGCCTTGTTCACCTGATAGGGAACTTCGGTGATGATGATAGCTTCGCGGTCGCCACGCATTGGTTCAATCGCTACGCGACCGCGCATGATGACCGAGCCACGACCCGTGGTGTAGGCAGAATTGATGCCAGCGCGTCCGAGAATAATACCACCGGTCGGGAAATCCGGACCAGGGATGATCTCCATCATTTCTTCCAGTTCAATGGCTGGATTTTCAATGAGCGCTACGCAGCCGTCGATGACTTCGCCAAGATTATGCGGCGGGATGTTGGTCGCCATACCGACCGCAATACCGCCAGAACCATTGACAAGCAGGTTCGGAAAGCGTGCAGGCAGAACCATCGGTTCCCGCTCGCGGCCATCATAGTTATCCTGAAAATCAACCGTATCCTTGTCGATATCCGACAGAAGGGATTCAGTGACTTTTTCCAGACGGCATTCGGTGTAACGCATTGCCGCTGGCGGATCGCCATCGATGGAACCGAAATTGCCCTGTCCATCCACAAGTGGATCACGCAAGGAGAAGTCCTGCGCCATACGCACGAGGGCGTCATAAATCGATGCGTCACCATGCGGATGGTACTTACCCATCACTTCACCGATCACACCTGCCGATTTACGGTAGGGGCGATTGTAAGCGAGGTTCATCTCGTTCATGGCATGGAGGATACGGCGATGCACAGGCTTGAGGCCGTCGCGCACGTCAGGCAGAGCGCGGCTCACGATAACGCTCATTGCGTAATCGAGATAGGAGCGCTGCATCTCCTCAATAATGGAAATCGGTTCGATACCTGTAGGGCCGCTCGGGCCGTCATTCATATCTTCGGAACCGGGTGGAGGCGTTTGATCTGACACTATTCAGATATCTTTCTCAACAGAATCGATAAAGTCACTTTATAAAGTAAAACGGTACAAAACGCCAATTTCGCGACCATTTCAACCGGCTTATTTCCATTATAAAATCAATAACTTAAAAGATATTCACATAAAGATCGCGCAATGATGTTGCCGCAAAGCGCGCTTTCCGTCGACCGAGCGTCCTTCATCAGGTACAATCTGGTTTACAATTCAGGTAAAGAATATCAACAAAAGGGGCGAGTTTAGCATGGGGTTCTACGATACGGTTTTCAGCGCCTTCGTCACCCTTCTCGTCACAATCGATCCACCCGGCCTTGCGCCGCTATTTTTAGCACTCACACCGGGCATGGACCGCAGCCATCGCGGTCAGGTCGCGCTGCGCGCATCCATCATCGGTTTCATTGTCATGGCGCTGTTTGCCATAGCTGGCGTACAGATATTGGGAATGTTCGGCATCAGCATCGGTGCTTTCCGCGTCGCAGGTGGCTTGTTGCTTTTCTGGATCGCTTTCGAAATGATTTTTGAGAAGCGAACCGAGCGCAAGGAAAAGAGCGCCGAGGTAGCCATCACCAAGGATCATATCCGCAATATCGCCGCCTTCCCGCTCGCCATTCCATTGATCGCCGGCCCGGGTGCGATTTCAGCAATCGTACTGACATCGGATTCCTTTGACGGCATCGGCCCACGGGCCGCTCTGCTCGGGGTGATAGCTGTTTGCTTGTTGATTACGTATTTTGTGCTGTTACTCGCAGAACGCGTCGACCGGTTTCTTGGCGAAACCGGTCGTTCTATCCTGACCCGTCTGCTGGGTGTCATACTCGCAGCGCTTGCAGTTCAATTCGTCGCAGACGGCGTGAAGTCTTTAATCAACGGTTAGCGCATCGGCGCAAAAATCGGAATCAATTTTTGTAAAGCACGATGCGTAGAATCAAAGAGTTAGAGCATGCTTTGCACGTCCGAAAGGACGCACGGTGCTCTAAACAGATTTCATTGCTTTCTTGCCAATCATCGCGTGGCGAAGCTTGGACGAGAACCAGTCGATAACGGCGACCGCCACGAGGATCATCAGGATCAGGAATGAAACGTCCTGAAGATTGAGAACCTTGATCTGTTCTGCAAGGTGGGCACCAATACCACCTGCCCCGACAATACCGATGATCGTCGCGGAACGAGTGTTGGATTCAAAGAAATAAAGCACCTGACTGCCCATGAGCGGCAAAACCTGCGGCAATATACCGAAGCGATAGCCGTGCAGTCTGTTGCCCCCGGAAGATACAACGCCTTCCACTGGCTTCTTGTCCGCGCCTTCAATGGCTTCGGAAAACAGCTTCCCGAATGCACCGAAATCCGAGCAGGCAATTGCAAGAATGCCAGCGAACGGTCCAAGGCCTACCACAGATACCCATATCAATGCCCAGATCAGTGTATCGACGCCGCGAATGGTATCGAGAAAGCGACGAATGCCGAAGTGGAGAAAGATATTCGGAATAATGTTCTTCGCAGCCAGAAAACCGAATGGGAACGCAAGAAGCGCGGCCAGCAATGTGCCAAGATACGCGATCGCCAGCGTTTCCATCATGGACCACAGATAAAGGCTGAAACGGCCACCGGATGACGGCGGCATCATCATCAGCGCAAAATCTCCAAGACGCCCCAGCCCATTGAGAATGCGCAGCAGCGAGAAATCGAGCCAATAGAAGGCAAACCAGACCGAAGCGATCACAGATACGGTTAAAATCGCCAGATTGCGCCATGCGCGCGCATTCCCGAACAATTCGGCATGTTCGGCCCTGAGTTCTTTTTCATGCGCGTGCGCTTCGCGGGAGAGACTTTGTGCTACATCAGTCATGGTAATCTCCCATTTAGCCTATACGGCCAAGAAGCGCGTGGCGAACCCGCTGCGTAATGAGATCGATGACGACGATGGTCACGATAATCAAAAGCAGGATGGCGCTAACGTCGCTGTAGTAAAACTGGCGGATCGATGTGAGCAGTTCCTGCCCGATGCCACCGGCCCCGACAAAGCCCATGACAGAAGCGCCGCGAACATTGATCTCGAAACGCAGCAATCCGTAGGATGCAAAATTCGCTGCCACCTGTGGCAGCACAGCAAAACGAATAACCTGCAGTCCTGACCCTCCGGCAGCCCGGATACCCTCAACAGGCCGCATGTCTATATTCTCAACAACTTCCGAAAACAGCTTGCCTAATGCGCCGGTGGTGTGAAGCATAAGCGCGAGTACACCAGCCATCGGTCCAAGACCAAAGGCGATGACAAACAAAAGCGCAAATACAATTTCAGGAACGGTGCGCAGCAACTCAAGCCCACGACGAACTATAAAGCGAACAGTGGAATTTGGCGCCATATTGGATGAGGCTGCAAAGGATGCCGCAAAGGCAATCACAGCGCCGATCAATGTTGCCAGATAAGCAATCAGCAGTGTCTCAAACAACATTTTGAGCCAGCCACCGATATTCCAGTACCAGGCAGCAAGATCGCCCCAGAAATTGGCAATCGTCAGTTCTGGCAGAATGCGGCCAAGATAGCTTGTAAAGCGAAAGAGGTTCTCGACCAGTGTGCCCGGCCGAACATCGGCAACAACGGAGGCAGCTATGGCGATAACGACAAGCGCAAGGAGGAGCGCGATACCGTAGAGACGCCGTTTGCCGACTTCTCTGCGATAATCGGCAAGCAAGCCTTTAGCTCCGTTGCCGTCGAGTGAGGATACCGTCATGCGAGATTCCTTTAATCAAGCATGATCATATCCGAAAACCGGTTCCCACCTTTCGGGATCATGCTCTAAAAAATGCCCGGAACGGGATACGTTCCGGGCATTTCAATTGTTCTACGGATTAGGACTTGCGAGCCTTGTCGTTGAACTTGAGCATCTCGATGATTGGCTCATATTCCTTGGCTTCAGTCGCTACAAATTCCTGATCCTTGCCATCGGAAAGGGCGTCAAAGCCAGCCTTGTCCTTCTTTGGCATATCGAGGAAAGCCTGCTTGATGTCGGTCTTGAGCTGGTCTGGCAGAGTGCTGAGGACAGCAAATGGGCCTTCTGGAAGGAAGTCCGACTTGAAGATGACGCGGAAATCATCCTTCGTCATTGCTTTGCCGTTTGCATCCTTGAGAACGCCGCGGCTGATCATGCGGGTAAGGTTGGAATCGTCTTCCGAATTCCAGGAGTTTGCAGCAGCGTCTGCGGTGCCCTGTGCGAGAGCAAGAACTGCATTTTCATGGCTGCCGGCAAAGAAGTTCTTACCAAAGAACGTATCGACGCTATAGCCGTCACGGTTCAAGAAGAAGCGTGGCGCGTTGTTGCCCGATGTCGAGTTTGGATCAACCAGAGCAATCGCTTTGCCCTTGAGGTCGTCCATCTTCTGGTACGGGCTGTCGGCCCGAACATAAACAACCGAGTAATAGCCGTTTACGCCAGTGTCGTGACGCTGGTTGACGAGCGGAGTGGTTTCAACGCCGGTCATGACTGCACGAGCATATGAAGCCGGGCCATAAAAAGCGATCTGGATATTGCCAGCGCGCTGGCCTTCGATAACAGCTGCATAGTCGTTAGCAACGCGCAGGGTCACCTTGGTGCCGAGTTCCTTACCGAGATAAGCAGCCAGAGGCGCATAACGGTCGGAAGTGGTCGAAGCGTTTTCAGCTGGGATAACGCCCAGAACGATTTCTGGATAATCCTTGCTCCAGTCAGCTGCCTGAGCAGTGGAAGCCATCATTGGCAAGGTCAGCGTAGCGGTAAGCGCAGCAGCCGCCAGAAAGTTTCTACGGTTAAGCATAAGTCTCTCCTGTTAATCCCTGATTTTGGAGCGTAAATTTTCCGGAGCTATGTTGGCTCAGGCGGAAAGTTGGCGCAGAACGGCTTCTGCCGGCTGCGGAACTGGCATCGACATTGGCTCGGTCGCATCATCCTGATCGATGACGTCATCGGCTTCCATGCCGTAAAGGTCGCGTGATGCCATATCGGTCAGCATTGACGGCGTTCCTCGGAACACGATCTTGCCAGCAGACATGCCGACGAGGCGGTCGCAATAATTGCGCGCAATATCGAGTGAGTGCAGATTGCAGAGAACCGTAATTCCATATTCGCGATTGATACGACGCAATGCATCCATGACGCTGCGCGTATTACGCGGGTCGAGCGAAGCGATTGGTTCATCTGCTAGGATAATACGTGGTTGCTGAACAAGAGCGCGGGCAATCGCCACACGCTGTTGCTGGCCACCGGAAAGCTCATCGGCGCGATGCGCTGCCAGATGGGCGATATCAAACTGCTGCAAAGCGGAAAGGGCAATCAGACGCTCTTCATCGCTCCAGATACGCAAGAGCGACTTAGGGGTGGAAACATAGTTCAAACGGCCCATGAGCACGTTGGTCAGAACATCAAGTCGATCAACCAGATTGAAATGCTGGAAGATCATCGCACATTGCGCACGCCAGGCGCGCAGCCCAGAACCTTTAAGCCCTGTAACGTCGCGGCCGTCCCAGTGAATTGTTCCCTCTGAAGGCTCAACGAGGCGATTGATCATACGCAGCAGCGTCGACTTGCCCGCGCCCGAACGCCCGATAATTCCAACAAACGAGCCCGGCTCGATCTCGAGGTCAACACCCGAAACCGCCACCTTATCATTATAACGGCGCGTTACGTTTTTTAGTTGAAGCATGAATTCGTCTCCATTCATGCTCACTATTGATCCGTTCAATGACACTGCAATGAACGGACCATGACGTTTGTGTAAACTTACATTCCGCTTTAAGTTTTTAATTTAGGCAATTGTTTTAATGCTAATTTTATCCAGATGGTGCAGGAAGGCATCTGTGGAAGCAGCGACTTCACCCGAATTGTCTATTATGACAACATCGTCAGCACCGTCATCAAAGCTCACTTCGCGCGCAAGTCGCAGAGCGATTTCTTCTCTACTTTCACGACCGCGCGATGCGAGCCGTTCGGCGAGCACCTCCGGGCGTGCCGAAATGATGACAACTGAACGCTCGGAATAAAGCCTGCGGATATCACCGAGCACCCGACGCGAGACATTGGCAATCACAACAGTTCCGTCGGCGATTTCATCATCAAGCGATTTCGGCAATCCATAGCTCAGGCCATGCGCCTGCCAGTGCAGCGCGAAAGCACCCTCGCCTGCGGCTTTTGTAAATGCTGTTTCATCCAGACTGTCGTGATCTTCCGTGCCCGGCATTTGCGGGCGCGTAATAATGCGACGGACAAAATGAAAACGCGTGTCGCTCGCGAGAGCCACACGCGCCGCATCCATAATCGTGTCTTTGCCGGCCCCACTGGGACCGACAACGGCGACGAAACATCCAATTGGCTTATTGTCTGCAGGCATCACAACACACGCTCACCTTCGCGCCAGACTGTGCGTACAACTGGAATAGCACCTTTGGTGCGAGTGCGAACCAGATCCGCACGCTTACCGATAGCGATTTCGCCGCGATCATCCATTGCCATGGCATCAGCCGGATTCTTGGTCACGAGACGAATTGCATCGGGCAAAGCAATCGGGCGTTCACCGGAAGCAAGGCCGAATGCCGACTGGATAAGGCTGAACGGAATATAGTCCGAAGACAGAATATCGAGGCTGCCATTATCAACGAGATCGCGAGCAGCAATATTACCAGAATGAGAACCGCCGCGAACGATGTTTGGCGCGCCCATCAGGATCGACAATCCTGCACCTTTGGAAGCATGAGCTGCTTCCATCGTGGTTGGAAATTCAGCGATCCGCACACCATGATCAAGCGATTCATCGACGTGATTGCTCGTCGCATCGTCATGACTCGCCAAAACGATCCCGCGATGCGCCGATAAATCAGCAATCGCGCGGCGATGTTTTGCAGAATAGGCGTCTGAATCTGCCATGCGCTTCTCGCAATGCACCCGGAACTCCTCATCCGTGAGCTTCATCTTGCGCATGTAATAGGTGCGATAGGTCTCAAGATCAACGAATTGCCGTTGTCCAGGCGCATGATCCATAAGCGAAGCGAGCTTGACCCGGTCGTCATTTTCAAAAAGTGCAAAGCTTTCGAGGCAATCCGCCGATGAAACTTCACAACGTAGATGCAGGAAGTGATCAGCGCGCAGCCTGTTCTCGCGCACGCCGCTTTCAATAGCATCTGCAAGCATACGCATATCCTTGCCAGCAAAATCGCGGTCATAGTCTGAGCCGACACGCATGGCATCGAACACAGTTGTAATACCGGAAGCTGCGACCTGCGCGTCATGCGCCTGAACTGCAGCGTCGACATTCCAACGGACTTTAGGGCGTGGTGCGTAATGGCTTTCGAGCTGGTCGGTGTGCAACTCGATCAGACCGGGAATGACATAATCGCCATCCATGTCATCGCCACCATTGGTGTTGCCCTGATCAATCGCTGCAATTTTGCCATCGCGGATCAGAATCGATCCAGAGACAATCTCGTCAGCAAGCACGATGCGAGCATTTTTAAGAACGATTTCGTTAGCCATTGGATAGCTCTTTCATAACCGCATTTGTATTGGCGGACGTTTCGTATTTCGAGAGGAAAGCTTCGATATCGAGCGTGCGGAAATCATCGAGTCCATCACGCAGACGCTCGTGATCCCAATCCCACCAAGCCAGTCGATCCAAACGATTGCCGGTAGCGGCATCGAACCGTTCGCGGATAAGACGTGCAGGGACGCCGCCGACGATCGTATAAGGAGCCACGTTCCTGCTGACGACTGCTCCGGCTCCAATAACCGCGCCATTGCCAACCGTCACTCCCGGCAGAATGGTCGAACCGTGGCCAAGCCATGTGTCGTGACCAATCTTCACGGAATTGCCGCGTCGCCACTCGAAAAACTCGGTTTCATCCTTTTCACCCGGCCAGTAATCACCTGCACGATAGGTGAAATGATGCAGTGTCGGACGCCATGTCGGATGATTGGTCGCATTGATGCGCACATGGCTGGCAATATTGGAAAACTTGCCAATCTCTGCACACCAGATTTCGCAGTCGATACCGAGATAGGAATAGTCATCAAGCACAGTTTCCGAAACCCGGCTACGCGCGCCGACTTCCGTGTAACGGCCAAACTTGCTGCCGTTAACTTCGGCAGTATCGTGAACCAAAGGTTCTACCGAGAGCTTAGTCATGCCGCGGCCCTCGGAGAGAAAGCGGTAACATCGATAATCCGATCGGCAACCTGTTCACGCACATCTTCGTCATGGAAGATGCCGAGCATTGCGACGCCCTGAGCTTTCTTGGCCTTAATAAGATCAACAACGACTGCGCGGTTCTTGGCATCAAGTGAAGCCGTTGGCTCGTCAAGCAGCAACACCGGATGATCCGTGATGAAACCGCGCGCAATATTCACGCGCTGCTGTTCGCCACCTGAGAACGTGGCAGGAGGCAGCGCCCAAAGCCGTTCTGGCAGGTTGAGCTGCGCAAGCAATTCGCTTGCACGATTGCGAGCAGCATCGCGATCAACACCACGCGCCACCAATGGCTCCGCAACGACGTCGATTGCCGCCACGCGAGGCAACGTGCGCAAGAACTGGCTGACATATCCAATCGTATCACGCCGAACGGCCAGCACTTCGCGCGGATCGGCAGTCGCCAGATCCACCATGCGATCTTCGTGACGAATAAGGATCGAGCCAGCATTCACTGCGTAATTGCCATAGACCATCTTGAGGATGGAGCTTTTACCCGCACCGGATGGTCCGCCAAGCACAGCGCATTCGCCTGCTTCCAGATTGAAGTCCACGTTACTTACGACTGGCAACTGAATGCCGCCCTGCAAATGCATCGTGAACGTCTTCGCCAGACCCGACACGGCTAGCGGAGAGGATGTTCTAACTTGTGTCATTTCTCACCTCACGCATGAAGTTTCGCTAATTTACGAACAACACGCTGCAAACATCTGTTTTAATTTACTAAACCTGCAAAATAGACGACACGAGCAGCTGCGTGTAAGGCGCTTGCGGGTCATCCAGAACGCGGTCGGTCAGGCCCTGTTCGACAATATGGCCGTCTTTCATGACCATGATGCGATGGGACAGAAGACGCGCCACTGCGAGATCGTGGGTCACGATGACAACCGAAAGGCCGAGATCGCTCACCAAACCGCGCAGCAGGTCGAGAAGACGTGCCTGCACGGACACGTCTAGACCGCCGGTCGGTTCATCCATGAAAACAAGGCGCGGGGCTGTGACGAGATTGCGCGCAATCTGCAGACGCTGACGCATACCGCCGGAGAAAGCGCGGGGCTGGTCGTCGATGCGGTCAGCAGCGATTTCGACACGTCCGAGCCATTCAGTTGCCGTGTTGCGAATATTGCCATAGTGGCGTTCGCCAACAGCCATCAGCCGTTCACCGACATTGGCACCCGCCGAAACGGTCATACGCAGACCATCGGAAGGGTTCTGATGCACGAAGCCCCAGTCGGTACGCATCAGGAAGCGGCGTTCAGCCTCCCCGATCTTGTAAAGATCGCGGAACTCGCCATCGCGCATCCGATATTCCACGCTGCCCGATGTCGGTTCCAGACGGGTCGCCAGACAGTTGAGCAAAGTCGTCTTGCCCGAACCGGATTCACCGACAATGGCCAATACTTCGCCCGGCCACAGCGAGAAATCGATATCTGCGCAACCACGGCGGCTGCCATAAAACTTCGAGAGATTGCTGACTTTCAGCAGAGGTTCGACGCTCATTCCGCGGCCTCCTTATTCGCTGCCAGATGACCAAAGTGGCCATTCGCCTGACGATCTTCACAATAATCGGTGTCGGAGCAGACAAACATCGAGCCGCCACGGTCATCGAGCACGACTTCGTCGAGATAAACGCCGCGTGCGCCACACAATGCGCAAGGCTCTTTGAATTTCTGCACTTCGAATGGATGATCCTCGAAATCGAGGCTCACGACATCCGTATAAGGAGGCACGGCATAGATGCGCTTTTCACGACCGGCACCAAAAAGCTGCAGAGCTGGCGACATATGCATCTTCGGATTGTCGAACTTCGGTGTTGGCGACGGTGCCATGACATAGCGCCCTTCGATCATCACCGGATAATCATAGGTCTTGGCGATATGGCCGTGGCGCGCGATATCCTCGTAAAGCTTCACATGCATGAGGCCGTATTCGGCAAGCGCGTGCATCTTGCGCGTTTCAGTTTCACGCGGCTCCAGAAAACGCAGCGGCTCAGGAATTGGAACCTGATATACAATCACCTGTCCCTCACTCATCGGATATTCCGGAATGCGGTGACGCGTCTGGATGATCGTCGCCTCACCCGTATGAGTGGTCACGGCAACATCCGCAGTCTTCTGGAAGAATGCACGGATGGAGACGGCATTGGTCGTATCATCAGCACCCTGATCGATCACCTTCAGCACATCATTCTGACCGAGGATTGCGGCAGTTACCTGCACACCGCCTGTGCCCCAACCATAAGGCATCGGCATTTCGCGGCTTGCGAACGGCACCTGATAGCCCGGAATAGCGATGGCTTTCAGGATAGCACGGCGGATCATCCGCTTCGTCTGCTCGTCCAGATAGGCGAAATTGTAATTGGCTAGATCGCTCATTCTGCTGCTTCCTTGCCTGCGGCAATATTGGCTGCTGCTTCGGTTGCCAAAACTTCAGTCTCATTGTTCGCTTGTTCGTATTCCGCACGCATACGGCGGATGAGATCGAGCTCGGCCTGAAAATCCACGTAATGTGGCAATTTCAGATGCTCGACAAAGCCGGTCGATTGCACATTGTCAGAATGGGAAATGACGAATTCTTCGTCCTGCGCGGGGGCTGTCACATCTGCATCGAATTCGCGAACGCGAAGCGCACGGTCACAAAGCGACATCGACATGGCTTTGCGTTCACTCTGCCCGAACACCAGACCATAGCCGCGCGTGAACTGTGGTGCCTGCTTGGACGAGCCTTTGAACTGGCTCACCATCTGGCATTCGGTCAGCTGAACACGGCCAAGCGAAACGGAAAAGCCGAGCTCGGGCACATCGAACTCAACCTCCACCTCACCAATGCGGATCTCACCGACAAATGGATGCGTGTTGCCATAACCGCGTTGCGTGGAATACCCCAGCGCCAGCAGGAAGCCTTCATCACCACGCGCCAAAGCCTGCAAGCGCAGATCGCGCGGCATCGGAAACGTCCACGGTTCGCGGGTAAGATCGCCCGGCTCATGCCCATCCGGCATTGCACCATCTTCTTCGATCATCCCGTTGACACCGAGAATATCGGTCACGCGTGGCGTTTCTTCAGGCTCAGTCGCACGCACTTCCGGCTCAGGAACGCTGACATCACCCGCCAGTTCCGGATCAAGCAGACGATGCGTATAATCGAATGTCGGTCCCAATAGCTGGCCGCCGGGCAGATCCTTATAGGTGGCCGAAATTCGGCGTTCGATCAACATATTCGCCGTTTCCAGCGGAAGCGAATAACCAAAACGCGGCAATGTCGTGCGGTAGGCACGCACCAGAAAGATCGCTTCAATCAGGTCGCCACGCGACTGGCGCACGGCAAGTGCCGCAAGTTCGCGATCATAAAGCGAGCCTTCGGCCATCACACGATCAACGGCGAGGCCAAGCTGTTCGACAATCTGATCAAGACGCAATGCTGGAACCGAGCGGTCACCACGACGACGATCATCAAGCAGACGGTGGGCATTGCGAATAGCGGTTTCACCGCCCTTTACAGCAACATACATGAGTTAACCCTCCAGAGACTCGACACGGGTTGTACGGGGAAGCGCTGCGGCTTTACCGTCAGCGACGAGCACCAGATCGATACCCAGCGGGAACAACGCGCCATTTTCACGCCATTGCGCAGTAAAATCCTGCGGCAGCCCATCAACGGTCAGCACAGTTTCATCCTTGATGCCCGGGCCTTTGAGGCAGAAACCCTGCCCGCTCGTCAGAGACGAAACTGCTAGAACAACAGTCGTCGAACGATCCGGAAATTCAGGGTCTCCCTGCGCGAAGGAAGAAAGTACCGGTAGCGATTGCGCATCCGTTACAAGTGCGAACTGCGCTTTCGATTGATCCCCAACGATTGGCGCACCAGTATGGAATGTCAGCCATGCCGTTGCGTCCTTGTTGGCTGCAATTTTAGCATCGACCCAGACGCTTGCGTCGTGATCAAGCAATGTTGCAGCAATCACGCCAAGCTCAGGCGTAAGCGGCTGTGGTGGCGTCGCAGCTTGAACCAACGAATAAATGCGGCCGGGATTTGCAATAGCGTGCATCACAGCATGAAACGCCGATTGCGCCTCATTAACCGGATCAGCCAGACCGCCTTCGAAAGCAGAAGAAGAATGGAGCATCAGTTGTCTCCCCGAACCATAGTGAAGAAGTCGACCTTGGTGGCAGCGGCCTCGGCGCGCAGCTTGGTATCCGCCTCATCAATGCGGCTGCGCAACACGCTCAGCACCTTGGCCTCAACAGTGTCGCGCTGGTCTTCATCGAGCCAAAGCGCATCGAACAGAGCGGCGAGTTTCGCCTTTTCCTGATCGCGTCCGAGTGCATAAGAATGCCCGACTAAGCCATCGGACAGACGAACGGTCGCTCTGGTGACGGTCGCTTCACCGACATTAAAAGGCGCACCGCCGCCGCCGATGCGACCGCGCAGCATAACAAGTCCAGTTTCAGGACCACGCAGAACCTCGAATTCTGGCTTACTCGGCCAATTCTGCCAAAATGATTTCAGTTCTTCACCGCTCGCGCGTGCAAGAATTGCCAAGCTGGCCTGACGTGCAATCTGCGTCGCATCCGGCGCCGTTCTGTTTCCAGTCGTGGAGCCCGCTCCACTTTCACCCGTGCTATGCTGCGTCGTCTGCATGAGCTTATCCGCCCTACCCTAATCTCGTTGACTTTATCGCTCTAATTGTCTATTTATCTAGACAACTATACAATAACACCATTCATATACCCTGCCAATGACAGGACGATGACAAAGCATGGCAAAGACGAAACGAATTGAACGAAACAGCGGCGTGGCCATCTGGCGCCAGATCGCGGACGAGATACGCGGCGACATCATGGCCGGGAAACTTGCAACAGGTGCACGGATGCCCGCCGAGATGGAGTTGGCAGATCGATTTGGTGTCAATCGCCATACAGTGCGCAGCGCAATTGCGGCACTGACGCAGGAAGGTGTGCTACGCGCTGAACAAGGCCGCGGTACTTTTGTGGCCAATGCGAAACGGCTTACCTATCAGATTGGCCGCCGCACCCGCATTTCACAAGCGCTGGCACCACAAGTCAGCGAGACCAAAGGCATCCTGCTGAGTTCCCATGTAGAAACAGCGGCTGCCGACATCATTCAAGCGCTTGAAATAGAAACTGGTTCCGAAACACTGAAGCTTGAAACCATGCACAGTGCGGATGGCCATCCGATTTCCATAGCAACCCATTGGGTGGATGCAAATGCCTTTCCGACTTTCACTGAAGATTATACGGCCAGCGGCTCAATCACGTCCGCATTCAAAGCGGCAGGCGTCAGCGATTATTTCAGAAAATCCACCGTGGTATCGGCACGCCATGCCGATCCAGACGACCTCAAACATCTTAAACTATCCCCGGGCGCTATCGTTCTGACGGCACGCGCAATCAATATAGATACTGCGGGAAAGCCAATTCAATATTCACTAACGCGCTTTTCAGCAGATCGGATGGAGTTCGTTATCGAAAGCGATCCGCTGGATTAATAATTTAAAACAAGGGCTTATAAAGATATTGTAATAACTCAATATAACTAAAAAAGCGGGCGCTCATAGCGCCCGCTTTTTTACATCAAAATGGAATTTCGTCGTCCAGATCGCGGGAGAAACCACCGCCACCGCCGCCACCCTGATTGGATGGGCCGGACGAACCGAAGTCACCACCACCGGAATAATCCGACACCTGGTTGCGATTGCCACCGCCGCCGCCACCAAACGAGCGGCCCTGATCGCCACCTTCGCCACGGCTATCGAGCATCTGAAGTTCACCACGGAACTTCTGCAGCACGATTTCGGTGCTGTAACGGTCATTGCCATTCTGATCCTGCCACTTACGTGTCTGGAGCGCACCTTCGATGTAAACCTTGGAACCCTTCTTCAGATACTGTTCAGCAACTTTGGCAAGGTTCTCATTGAAGATGACAACACTGTGCCACTCGGTGCGATCCTTGCGCTCGCCGCTCTGACGGTCGCGCCAGCTTTCCGAGGTTGCGATGCGCAGATTAGCAATCTGATCACCAGAATTGAGGCGACGGATTTCTGGATCAGCACCAAGGTTGCCGACCAGAATGACTTTGTTGACGCTACCAGCCATCGAAAACTTACTCCGGATCTCTCGCATACACACGTTGAGCGGACTTTTGCCCTGCAAAACGGTGCCTGCTACTAAAGAATGGCCAACCACCTGAATGTATTGACCTGAAATTCAGCTACCACCTTACAGCAGCAGCCACTGCTGCGCTCATCTCTGCGCTGCGAATTCAACCAATGTCCACAGAAGTTATGTTCCTGTTTTGTTCAAATTACAAGTACGCAGATAGATTTCCATGCATTTTTCACATGCTTGAGGTCCAAATGGTAAACTCTCAAATGATCTTACAAGGAAAAGCCCTGCCGCTCACTGTTTCTTTGGCGCGCAGGGCTTGGGGTTGAGCAAAGCTCTTATATCGACAGTACTTCGCCGATAAATCTAATCGGAAATCTGAAATATGAGACCAGATCGCCGCGCATTTTTCAAAATTTCTGCAATCACTCACTTCAATCAAAAAAGCGTCATTCCTTGCAAATGAAGCAATTATGACCGCAAGCGATTGTGCTTTCATCGATGTGAAAGCTATGCAACGTAGTCAGGTGGACTCATGCTCCTTTACCTCCCGGTTCGCTTACTCAACTGGCGGGACCTCTTGCCGATATCGTTTCATCCCTTTCCGATATCTCTCCGCAACCAGTGAGCACAGGTAGTCTGCTCCTGTCAGGAGTGACAGTCAACGCTCTTGCGTTCACATTTCGTATCGCCTATCAGAAGGCTGGTTGTTCGATCTTTGTTCTGGTGCTAAATGTGCGAAGAACGATTGAACAGCCCCCTTTCCCTGGAAGGGGTTCATCCCCATATTATGGAGCGGCGCGACGCAGAGTTCGGCGCCCGAACACTCCATGACATGACCAAACAGGCAGGACGCGGAATGAGCGATCAGAAATTCATTTCCATACGTGGTGCGCGTGAACACAATCTGAAAAATGTCGATCTTGATCTGCCACGCGACAAGCTGATCGTGATGACGGGCCTTTCAGGCTCGGGAAAGTCCTCACTCGCTTTCGATACGATCTATGCGGAAGGTCAGCGACGTTATGTCGAAAGCCTTTCGGCCTATGCGCGTCAGTTTCTGGAGATGATGCAGAAACCCGATGTGGACCAGATTGATGGTCTGTCTCCTGCCATTTCTATTGAACAGAAGACCACGAGCCGCAATCCGCGTTCGACAGTCGGCACAGTCACCGAAATTTATGACTATATGCGCCTGCTGTTTGCGCGTGTGGGTATTCCTTATTCGCCTGCAACCGGCTTACCTATTGAAAGCCAGACGGTCAGCCAGATGGTTGACCGCATCCTGATGCTTGAGGAAGGCACCCGTCTTTTCATTCTGGCCCCCATCGTGCGTGGTCGTAAGGGCGAATATAAAAAGGAACTGGCGGAGCTGCAGAAGAAGGGTTTCCAACGCGTCAAGGTGGACGGCACTTTCTACGAAATCGCTGACGTCCCCGCACTCGATAAGAAGTACAAGCATGATATCGATGTGGTCGTAGATCGCGTTGTTGTGCGCTCCGATCTTTCGACCCGCCTCGCCGACAGTCTGGAAACCTCTCTCAAACTGGCAGAAGGTCTGGCTATAGCGGAATTTGCAGACAAGCCCTTGCTGGCCGAAGATACGTCGGCCGGCGGTGGTGCGAATAAATCTGCCAATGAAACGCATGAACGCGTTATGTTTTCGGAAAAGTTTGCCTGCCCGGTTTCAGGTTTTACGATTCCTGAAATCGAGCCGCGTCTTTTCTCTTTCAACAATCCGTTTGGTGCCTGCCCCACCTGTGATGGCCTTGGTACGCAGCAAGCCATCGACCCAAATCTGATCATACCCGATCATTCAGTCTCTCTGAAAGATGGCGCCGTTGCACCATGGGCACGTTCTTCGTCACCTTATTACAACCAGACGCTTGAAGCGCTCGGCAAGGCCTATGGGTTCAAGGTTGGTGCTCGTTGGTCAGACCTCCCAGATGAAGCGCAGAACGCGATACTTCATGGCACGAAGGGACGAGAAATCACCTTCAACTATGATGACGGTTTGCGCTCCTATCAGACGACAAAGGCTTTTGAAGGTGTCATTCCCAATCTGGAACGCCGCTGGAAAGAAACCGATTCGGCCTGGTCGCGTGAGGAAATCGAACGCTTCATGTCCTCGACGCCCTGCCCGGCTTGTAACGGCTACCGTTTGAAGCCTGAAGCTCTCGCCGTAAAGATCGGCATGAAGCACATCGGCGAAATTACCAGCATGTCGATCCGCAATGCAGACGCATGGTTTCGCGATATCGATGGCAGCTTCAACGATAAGCAGCGCGAAATTGCTGCGCGTATCCTCAAGGAGATCCGCGAACGTCTGGAGTTCCTGAACGATGTCGGCCTTGATTATCTGACGCTTGCGCGGAACTCCGGTACACTGTCAGGTGGTGAAAGTCAGCGTATCCGCTTGGCTTCACAAATCGGTTCTGGGCTTACGGGCGTGCTGTATGTTCTGGATGAACCTTCCATTGGCCTGCATCAACGCGATAATGCGCGTCTTCTCGATACGTTGCGTCATCTGCGCGACCTCGGCAATACGGTTATCGTGGTTGAACATGACGAGGATGCCATCCTTACGGCTGACTATGTCGTCGATATCGGACCCGCTGCAGGCATTCACGGTGGCAAGATCATTGCGCAAGGTTCGCCCGATGATGTTATGTCCCACCCCGACTCGCTCACCGGCAAATATTTGTCGGGCGCTCTGGAAGTCGCTGTTCCCGCAGAACGTCGCGAAATTTCGAAGGCCAAGCGCATCAAGATCGTCGGCGCACGCGGCAATAACCTGAAAAATGTCTCCGCAGATATCCCACTGGGAACGTTTACGGCAGTCACGGGTGTTTCAGGCGGCGGCAAGTCCACCTTCCTGATCGAGACCTTGTTCAAGGCCGCATCGCGCCGTATCATGGGTTCTCGTGAACATCCTGCAGAACATGATCGTATTGAGGGACTGGAGTTCCTCGACAAGGTCATCGATATCGACCAGTCGCCGATTGGCCGCACACCGCGCTCCAATCCTGCCACCTATACAGGTGCATTCACACCGATGCGTGATTGGTTTGCAGGCTTGCCTGAAGCAAAAGCGCGCGGATATCAGCCGGGTCGTTTCTCGTTCAACGTCAAGGGCGGACGCTGCGAAGCCTGTCAGGGCGATGGCGTCATCAAGATCGAAATGCACTTCCTGCCCGACGTCTACGTCACTTGTGACGTCTGCCACGGCAAACGCTACAATCGTGAAACGCTTGAAGTACACTTCAAAGGCAAATCAATTGCCGACGTGCTCGATATGACGGTTGAAGAAGGTGCTGAGTTCTTCTCGGCTGTTCCTGCGGTTCGCGACAAGCTCGAAACACTCGTCAAGGTCGGCCTCGGCTATATCAAGGTTGGTCAGCAGGCGACGACACTTTCCGGTGGTGAAGCGCAGCGTGTGAAGCTTGCCAAGGAACTGTCACGCCGCGCTACCGGACGCACCCTCTACATTCTTGATGAGCCAACCACCGGCCTGCACTTCCATGATGTCGCGAAGCTTCTCGAAGTACTGCATGAGCTGGTCGAACAGGGCAACACAGTCGTCGTCATCGAGCACAATCTCGAAGTCATCAAGACTGCTGACTGGGTGATCGATCTCGGTCCAGAAGGTGGTGATGGTGGCGGTGAGATCGTAGCCGTGGGGCGTCCAGAAGACGTCGCAAAGGAGAAACGCTCCTATACAGGGCAGTTCCTCAAAGAGCTGCTTGAACGCCGCCCTAGGCGCAAGGCTGAAGCTGCTGAATGAGTATAGAAAAGCCGGGTTTCACCCCCGGCTTTTTCATTACTCGATAAGCGCGACAATCGGGCCATATCCACCATGCCATGAGATGTCGTTTCGCCCCATGGTCGGATTATAAATTCCAGCGCCGCCACCGCCGTCAAGAAACAAGGCGTTGGGACATTTAAGCCCATTACGGAACAGCATGGCGAAATCGTAGAAATTCACAGCATCTTCGCTGATGGCAAAGCGGATGGAATCATCGTTGCAGACACCAACGCCACTTCTACGGGTCCGGTCGGTCGATCCTTTAATCAGAATCGGATTGAGCTTGTTCTGAATGACCAGCATAGGCCCGGACTGCGTGGCAAAATGCGCCTGCGGTTTGCGCTTCAAAAACCTGTCGGTTGAAACAATACCGGCGCCGTCATCTCCGAAATAGAAAATGCCATTGGGTTTCTTGTAAAAGTTTGGAACCGGGCCAGAGGAACGCGTGGGCGCATTGGTGTCGGCCACAACCAACTCTTGCCCATTCTCGACGTATAGTCCCATAGGCGTAAAATCGACCTGATACATTCCTGCATTCAAGGCAAATGATAACGTCTTGCCGTCTTGCGTTACAGCGTCTGCCACTTTCGAGAAATTGCGATATGGCTCGCCGTCAGAGTCCTTCCAGAAGAGACGCAGATTTTCTTTGGCCTTCACTGTGCAGATTATGAATTTTGTGTCCTGAAAGACCTGCTCATCGCAGGTTTCCGCCAGCGCCGATTGCATACCCAAAAGCAAGCCTGCAAAGCCAATAGCCGGGAGTGCCATACTCATTTTACGAAAGCGCATCGCGAAACCTCCCCCAATCAAAACCATAGACCGTTGAAATGAAAAAAGCCCGGGTAAACCGGGCCTTCTCGCAAAACTGTTCGCGATCATATCGCGTCAGTTCATAAGATTAGCCGTTAACGGCGTCCTTCAGGCCCTTGCCAGCCGAGAACTTCGGCACGTTACGGGCAGGAATAGCAACTTCCTTGCCGGTCGAAGGATTGCGGCCAGTGGAAGCTGCACGATGCGAAACGGAGAAAACGCCGAAGCCTGGCAGGCGAACTTCTTCACCAGCCTTGAGTGCACCGGTGACAGCTGCGAGTACAGCGTCAACAGCAGTTCCTGCGTCGGCCTTTGTCAAACCGCCCTTTTCCGCTACAGCGGCGACCAATTCGTTCTTGTTCATAGGCATTTCCTTTCTTTATCTACCGGAACGAATAACGCGACCGGATTGCGTGCAGTTTATTCAAATCGGTTGACAAACCAAGCCTGTCAACATGAAAAAAGCCCAGAAACCCGGGGTTAAACACAGAAATGCCGGGCATTTAGCCCGGCATTGTTATCTTATTAGCCACTAGCAATGATCAATGAGCTGTCGAAACACCTGCTTCATCGTCCGCTGGGGCCGCCGCAACAGGAGTCGCTGGCTCTGTCCATTCGATTGGTTCCGGCTTGCGAAGCAGTGCATGCTCAAGAACTTCACCGACGCGCGACACAGGAACAATCTCAAGATTATTCTTCACATTGTCCGGAATATCCGCCAAATCCTTGGCGTTTTCTTCAGGGATCAGAACTTTCTTGATGCCACCGCGCAATGCGGCAAGCAGCTTTTCCTTGAGACCACCGATTGGCAGCACACGGCCACGAAGGGTCACTTCACCCGTCATTGCAATGTCTTTGCGAACCGGAATACCGGTCAGAACTGAGACAATTGCTGTAACCATGGCAATACCAGCCGACGGGCCATCCTTTGGCGTCGCGCCTTCCGGCACGTGCACGTGGATGTCACGCTTGTCGAACAGCGGAGGCTCGATGCCGAAATCAACCGCACGCGAACGGACATAAGATGCCGCCGCAGAAATCGATTCCTTCATCACGTCGCGGAGGTTACCAGTGACGGTCATACGACCCTTACCGGGCATCATGACGCCTTCAATGGTTAACAGCTCGCCGCCAACTTCAGTCCAGGCGAGACCTGTGACAACACCGACCTGATCTTCGCCATCGATCTGACCGTAACGGAAGCGCTCGACACCGAGATAATCGGAGAGGTTCTTGTCGGTGATCTTCACCGACTTCTTCTTCGACTTCAGAATCTCGGTCACGGCCTTACGCGCCAGAGTCATCATCTCACGTTCAAGGCTACGCACACCGGCTTCACGTGTGTAAAGACGGATAACATTGCGCAGCGCATCGTCCGTGACCGAAAACTCCTTCGGCTGCAAAGCATGATCCTTGATCGCCTTTGGCAGCAGGTGCCGCTTGGCAATCTCAAGCTTTTCATCCTCGGTGTAACCGGCAATACGAATGACTTCCATACGATCCAAGAGTGGACCAGGAATATTCAGCGTATTGGCCGTTGTCACGAACATGACGTTCGACAGATCGTACTCAACCTCAAGATAATGATCCATGAAGGTCGAGTTCTGTTCTGGGTCCAGTACCTCGAGCATTGCCGATGACGGATCGCCACGGAAGTCCTGGCCCATCTTGTCGATTTCATCGAGCAGGAAGAGCGGGTTGGACTTCTTCGCCTTCTTCATCGACTGGATGACCTTACCGGGCATCGAACCGATATAAGTGCGTCGGTGACCACGAATTTCGGCTTCGTCGCGCACACCGCCAAGCGACATACGGACGTATTCACGGCCGGTAGCTTTGGCAATCGAGCGAGCAAGCGAGGTCTTACCAACGCCGGGAGGTCCAACGAGGCAAAGGATCGGACCCTTGATCTTGGTCGAACGAGCTTGCACTGCGAGATACTCGACAATGCGCTCCTTGACCTTCTCAAGACCAAAGTGATCGTCACCCAGCACTTCTTCGGCGAAGTTCAGGTCCTGCTTGATCTTCGACTTCTTGCCCCAAGGAATAGACAGAAGCCAGTCGAGATAGTTGCGCACGACTGTAGCTTCTGCAGACATCGGGCTCATGCTGCGTAGCTTCTTCAGCTCAGCCTGCGCCTTTTCGCGAGCTTCCTTGGAAAGCTTGGTCTTGTTGATGCGTTCTTCGAGCTCAGCCGCTTCATCGCGACCGTCCTCGCCATCACCAAGCTCCTTCTGGATCGCCTTCATCTGCTCGTTGAGGTAATATTCGCGCTGCGTCTTTTCCATCTGGCGCTTGACGCGGCCACGGATGCGCTTCTCAACCTGAAGAACCGAAATCTCGGCTTCCATAAACGAAAGCGCCTTCTCCAGGCGCTCACGCACCGAAAGAATCGACAGCATTTCCTGCTTTTCAGGAATCTTGATCGCGAGATGCGAAGCAACCGTATCGGCAAGTTTGGAATAATCGTCGATCTGGCTGGCAGCGCCAACCACTTCAGGCGAAATCTTCTTGTTCAGCTTGACGTAGTTTTCAAAGTCCGAGACCACCGAACGAGACAAGGCCTCAACTTCGACGGCATCTTCTTCGGGCTCTGGGAGAGCCGCGGCATAGGCCTCGTGATAATCTTCACGATCGGTAAATTTGGAAACCTTGGCGCGAGCAGTGCCTTCGACGAGAACCTTGACGGTACCGTCTGGCAACTTGAGAAGCTGCAGCACATTGGCAATCGTGCCGATCTCATAGATTGCATCCGGTGCCGGATCGTCGTCGGCTGCATTCTTCTGCGTTGCGAGCAGAATCTGCTTGTCCACGCCCATCACTTCTTCAAGGGCACGGATCGATTTTTCACGTCCGACAAACAGCGGAACGATCATATGGGGGAAGACTACGATATCGCGCAACGGCAGCACGGCATACAGCCCGTCTTCGCCATTCGCTGGGGTCTTCTGTTCAATACCCGTCATTATTCAGTCCTTTCTCAGGTCATTCGACCCGATTGCCACAAGCTGTGGCCCCTTTCATTACGAGGCAGTCCACAACCAGTGCGTCGGTCCATAATTGGAGTGTCGAACTCCTAAATTCAAGCTGCTTACAGGGCAGCATTCATAGAATCGTCATCTATCCTGCGCCGTCACAGAAATTTGTACAATAACAAGCTCCCGTTGTATCCAGCATCAGCCAAGACATAGACAAGAAAAAGGCCGCTTGCGCGGCCTTTTTCGAAAAATCAAGCAATCGTCAGGCAGACGCATTGCCCTTCTCTTCCTGACGCTCTGCGTAGATGTAGAGCGGACGCGCACTACCATCCACCACATCACCGGAAATGACGACTTCCTGCACACCTTCCAGCGTTGGCAACTCGAACATGGTGTCGAGTAAGATCTTTTCCATGATGGAGCGCAGACCACGTGCACCCGTCTTGCGTTCCACAGCCTTGTTGGCGATGGCTCGCAGTGCGTCTTCGTGGAAGCTCAGTTCGACATTTTCCATGTCAAACAAGCGCTGATACTGCTTCACAAGCGCGTTCTTTGGCTCAGTCAGAATTTGTACCAGTGCGTCAACATCGAGATCTTCGAGTGTGGCAATCACTGGCAGACGACCAACGAATTCCGGAATAAGACCGAATTTCAGAAGATCTTCTGGTTCCAATTCCCTGAACACATCGCCGATACGACGGTCTTCGGCTGACTTAACATTTGCACTGAAGCCAATCGACGTCTTTTCACCGCGAGCCGAGATGATCTTGTCGAGACCAGCAAAAGCACCGCCGCAGATGAACAGGATGTTCGTCGTATCCACCTGCAGGAACTCCTGCTGTGGATGCTTGCGACCACCCTGAGGAGGCACGGAAGCGACAGTGCCTTCCATGATCTTCAGAAGCGCCTGCTGAACACCTTCGCCCGACACGTCACGCGTGATCGAAGGGTTGTCCGACTTGCGGCTGATTTTGTCGACTTCGTCGATATAAACGATGCCGCGCTGCGCGCGTTCAACGTTGTAATCGGCCGACTGAAGAAGCTTCAGAATGATGTTTTCGACGTCTTCACCAACATAGCCGGCTTCGGTCAATGTCGTTGCATCGGCCATAGTGAACGGCACATCAATGATACGAGCGAGCGTCTGAGCGAGATAGGTCTTGCCGCAACCTGTCGGACCGACCAACAGAATGTTGGACTTCGCAAGTTCGATATCGCTGCTCTTCGACTGATGCGCGAGACGCTTATAGTGATTGTGCACGGCAACCGAGAGAACGCGCTTCGCATCCTTCTGGCCAATGACATAATCGTCAAGAACGTCCATAATTTCCTGCGGCGTAGGCACACCTTCGCGTGACTTCACCATCGAGGTTTTGTTTTCCTCGCGGATGATATCCATGCAAAGTTCGACGCACTCGTCGCAGATAAATACGGTCGGACCTGCAATCAGCTTACGCACTTCATGCTGGCTTTTGCCACAGAACGAGCAATAAAGCGTATTCTTTGAATCGCCGCCGCTGTTGCTGACTTTGCTCATTGCAGTTTCCTTTCAATAAACCGAAATGAACGACAACCTCATCGCGTGTTCATTTCGATCGTTTTTTCCGGTTCGGATCCATTTGGGAAGCAAAACACACTTCCTTGGCGGTCCATCAGCAGCTTCAACGCGCTGCTTCTAGTCTCGGGATTCCAGTCACCGCAGGCTTCCCGACCGAAGAAGCCTTAAGTGATGACTTTTGCAGAACCTAAAGCGGGGAACAATTGAAAAATCAGGTTCCCCGACGAGATTCCGCATAATCTGAACAATTTTAGCGCCCTGAACCCCAACAGATGCTTAACGCGACACGTTAACTTTCACGTACGACCAAGAAATAAGCCGCTTTTGTGGCAGAGGACGCTAAAATTACAGTAAGCCGGGTAAACCGGCTCCTGTTCACTTCGATTCTTCAGCACCAGTTTCGCGTGATTCGATCACTTTATCGATCAAACCGAACTCCAGCGCTTCCTGCGCAGTCATGAAGTGATCACGATCAAGTGTACGCTCAATCGTCTCGTAATCACGACCGGTGTGCTTGACGTAAATCTCGTTGAGGCGGCGCTTCATCTTGATGATGTCCTGCGCATGTCGCTCGATATCCGACGCCTGCCCCTGGAAACCACCAGACGGCTGATGCACCATGATACGAGCATTTGGCAGCGCAAAACGCTGACCGGTTGCACCGGCGGTCAGCAGCAGCGAGCCCATCGACGCAGCCTGGCCCATGCAAAGCGTGGAAACGGGCGGCTTGATGAATTGCATCGTGTCATAGATCGCCATACCGGAGGTCACAACGCCGCCGGGCGAGTTGATATACATGTTGATCTCTTTCTTCGGATTTTCCGATTCAAGAAAGAGAAGCTGCGCGCAAATCAGCATCGACATGCCGTCTTCGACAGGACCGTTGACGAAGATGATGCGCTCTTTCAGCAAGCGCGAGAAGATATCATAGGCCCGCTCACCACGGTTGGTCTGCTCAACCACCATCGGCACGAGGTTCATGACGGTTTCAATGGGATCTCTCATTATGGGCCTCTGGATATTTATGGCGAATAGGACGAATTTGAATCGTATGGATTACCCATACATAGGGCTTTGCAGCCCTGTTCCGCAAGATGCCGATCAATCCCAGTCGGAATCATCAATGACAGGCTTAATGCCACGTTTCTCATCGAGCATTTTACGTGATGTCTCAGTCAGACGTGCGCGGATACGGACCGACCCATCCTCGAGATCTTCGCGTTTTACATCGCTGCCGTGCTGGTAAATCCAGTCAAGGATATGCATCTCAAACGGAGACAACACGACATCGACCGAACCCAGCGCCCCTGCAATGCGGGTCTCGATAAGCGAAAGCAACCTGTCAATACCCTCACCCGTCCAGGCTGAAAGCGGAATCGGACGCCCCTCATCGCTGCCAGCCGCCGCAAGGCGAGATGCTGCCTCGCGCCCTGATTCATCCAGATTATCGATCTTGTTCCATATCTGGATCACGCGTTTGTGGTCATGAGGCTCGACACCAAGACCGGCGAGAATACTCTCGACGTCCTCTGCTTGTGCAGCATTATCCGGATCGGAAATATCGCGCACATGCAAGATCAGGTCAGCCTCGACGACTTCTTCAAGCGTCGCACGAAACGCCGCGACCAGATGGTGCGGAAGGTTCGAGATGAAACCCACGGTATCGGACAGGATAACCGTTTCGCCGTGCGGAAGGCGGATACGACGAAGCGTCGGGTCCAGCGTCGCAAACAGCATATCCTCGGCGAGAACGTCGGCACCAGTCATGCGGTTGAACAATGTCGACTTACCCGCGTTCGTATAACCAACGAGCGCCACGACCGGATGCGGCACCTTACGGCGCTTCTGGCGATGGAGTGTACGCGTGCGAACAACGGTTTCAAGCTCACGTTTTATGCGCAGAATCTTGTCCTGCAACATGCGCCTATCGGCTTCGATCTGCGTTTCACCCGGACCGCCCAGGAACCCGCCGCCACCGCGCTGACGCTCAAGGTGGGTCCAGCTTCTGACAAGACGGCCTTTCTGATAATTCAGATGCGCAAGTTCGACCTGCAGCGCACCTTCCTTGGTGCGTGCTCTCTCACCGAAAATTTCGAGAATGAGACCCGTACGATCGATGACCTTGACGTTCCACTCTTTCTCCAGATTGCGTTGCTGAACCGGCGTCAGCGAATGATCGACGATAACAAGCCCGATTGACTTGTCTTCGAGAATTTCAGCAATCGCCTCTACCTTACCTGTTCCCAGCAAGGTTGCGGGACGCGGTGTGTTCACCACTACATTTTCGGCGTGAGCAATTTCAAGATTGATCGCACGTGCAAGACCAACGGCTTCCTCCAGCCGCGCTTCATTAGAACGCTGAAACTGGGGCCTTTCGCCTTCTTCACTTGCAGTGCTTGTATTGTGCCGTTCTGGCAATATAGGAACGATAACCGCTGCTCTGGTAGGTTCTGGTTCAGACAGACCAAATCCCTTTTTTTCATCTGCAGGCGATACGTTCTTATCTTTGAATTTCGACAAATAAATTTACTCCGGGATACGGAAACGAACTACCTACGCAGATAGGTCTCCGCACAAGCGGTTTCAAATAGAAGACGCCCCGGCTAATCAAATCACAATCCGAAAGCCATTTCTGGCCGGATTAGAATCGAAAAAACTGGAGCGGAGTGACAGCTTTGCGAAATCACCACGCTCCAGCGAAAAACTGGCCAGATAAACTGGTAAGCGTCAGACTTCCTCGCCCTCGAACATCTGCACAGGCTGGCTTGGCATGATGGTCGAAATTGCATGCTTATAAACAAGCTGCGAATGGCCATCGCGACGCAGCAATACGCAGAAATTGTCAAAAGACGTCACGATACCCGTGAGTTTCACACCATTGATAAGAAAGATGGTCAGTGAAATTTTCTGCTTGCGTACAGAGTTGAGAAAAAGGTCTTGAAGATTTTGCGATCGTTCAGCCATTGTTTTTATTCCTTTAATCGATCAGCAGTCAGCTCGCCAAATGCCAGACGAACACGCGCACACACATAAATCAAGCTCCCGGATTGCGCAAACCCGGTCGCTGATCGCAATTGCTGTGGAAAGACAACTGCTTCGCTCTTTAGCTTCGGTTAACAGGATGGGAATCTTTGCGCAACCGGCAATTTCAAATGCGAGTAAGCAAATCTTACAGGCTTCGCAAATCTGGCATAATTTTCAATGAGCTGAAAGGAAAAGGCCATCGGACAGTTTATTGAGCTGTCGTGAGAACCTCTTGGCGCGGCGCATCCAGCAATGGTTTCACGCGGTCGATTGCCCACATATAAAAGCTTCCAGGCTGGAGAGAAACGACTTCCTTGTGTTTCTTATGAATATGAAAGCCGATAAAGTCTGGGTGCTTTATTGGCTCCAAGCCATAAGCAGGATCATAGATGCGGGTAGCTTCCTTCCCGACCCAGTAATAAAAGTTCTCCTGCGGCGCCGCGTTTTTGAAAATGCCGTATTTTCTGGCGAGACGTGAAATGCCGTCATTGCCAAAGATAGTAATACCAATAGATGCTGGCGTGACTTCTTTACCAGTCATTCGATAGTAGAAGGGCCGCAGCTTACCGCGCCTCAGGCCAAGCCAGCGCGGCAATGCATAGGTTGCCGCAACATATGCTTCAAATTCGCGAATAATCGGATGATTGTGTGGCAGATAAAGCGCCGACACTCCGACACGGAAACGATTTTCCCGTGCTACGTAGGGCTTCGATGGATCGGGATGAAGCTGTTTGAGCAGATAGACGTCTGTATCAAACCAAACGCCCTGTTTGTGCTTCATCAGCATGATACGGAAAATATCGCTGAACTGAACAATTGTGATCTGGTCACGAAAATGCGGATAACCCGGGTCCAGCCTTTTAAACACCAGCTCAGGAAGTATCTGTTGGCGTCATGCAATTCCACACCTGGAGGAACATTTTCAATCGGTGCGTAAGAAAAAAGCTTCACACGCTGGCCAGTCATCACCATGGAGGCCAGACAGATACGATCAACTTCACGTAACCGCGGTCCGTACCAGAACGTGCAGATATCCATAAAAGCCCCGAGGAAAATGCCGACGCGTTAAATAAACGCCGGGTAATCAGAAAAATTCAAGGCTAACGCGGAACATTTGTTCCACATGCTTGATTGCGTCCGCAGTAGCAAAAATCACCACACGATCTTTCGGTTTGATGCGGACATTACCATTGGGCTGAATGACCTGCCCGTCGCGATAAATCGCGCCGATTCGCAAACCTTCCGGCAGATCAAGGTCACGCAGAGGTGCACCAACCAATGAGGAGGTCTCAAGCGCTTCTGCCTCAATAATTTCAGCCATGTCACGATAGACACTATAGACCGCTCGGATACGTCCGCGACGCACGTGCTGGAGTATCTTCGATACGGTCACTGCCTTTGGATTAATATATGCATCGATTCCCACCATGTGGGTGAAGTCCTGATACGCAACCGTATTGATCAGCGCCATGTTCGCCTTGCATCCGAGTCGTTTCGCCATGATGCTTGAGAGAATGTTGACCTGATCCTGGTTGGTCAGTGCAACAAACAGATCGGCATCCTCAATATCGGCTTCCTGCAAAAGCGCCTGATCAAGCGCACTGCCATGCAGAACCATTGTCCGATTCAACTGATCTGCTATCGCAAAAGCGCGCTCATGCTCACTTTCGATCATCTTGATCCGCGTTTGCCATTTGCGCTCTTCAATCGCCTTGGCAACATAGAGGCCGATATTGCCGCCGCCAGCAATGACAATACGATGTGCTTCCGGCTTCTCATGTCCAAACAATGACAGCGTTCTGCGCACCTGTTCACGCGTTGTCACCACATAGGCGAGATCACCGGCATGAAGCTGATCTGTCGAGCGCGGAATAAAGAGACTGCCATTGCGCACAACGCCAACGACCGTAGCAGCAAGATCCGGAAACAGGTCCGACAGTTGCTTAAGCGGTGTATTGATGACGGGGCATTCTTCAAGGCACTCGATTGCAAGACCGATGATCTTATCGTCGGCAAATCGCAGGACGTCAGTCGCCCCCTGCAACGCGATGCGCCGCAAGACAACTTCACCAACTTCCAGTTCCGGTGAAATAATGACGTCGATGGGCAGGTTTTCACGCAGGAACAGGTCCTGATACTCGGCCTTGAGATAGGACTGCGCGCGAATACGTGCAATCTTGGTCGGCACGTTGAAAACCGAATGCGCCACCTGACAAGCCACCATATTGACTTCGTCAGATAGTGTGACAGCGATAATCATGTCAGCCTCGTTGGCACCGGCGGCGGCCAACACGTCAGGCTGCGACCCATGGCCAACAAATCCGCGGACATCCAGCGTGTCACGCACAATCTCGATATGTCGTGCAGAAGTATCAATTACGGAGACGTCATTTTCTTCGGCCGCGAGCCGCTCAGCTATGCCGTAGCCGACCTGCCCTGCTCCGCACACAATAACGCGCATATCAATCCGCCTGCCCTAAACTAACTAAAACTGTTATACGCCTAGCGATTTCAGTTTGCGATGCAAAGCCGAGCGTTCCATGCCGACAAATTCGGCAGTACGCGAGATATTGCCACCAAAGCGGTTGATCTGTGCAATCAGATATTCTTTCTCGAAACGCTCACGTGCTTCGCGCAAAGGCAACGCCATGATGTGCTGATCGGATTCCGTTGGTGCACGCGGCAGCGTGTCACCAATTTCGGCTGGCAAAAGATCTGCTGTTACTGGCGCTTCTGGATCGTCGCCACGCGCCAGAATCATCACGCGTTCCACATTATTGCGCAGCTGGCGAATATTGCCCGGCCAACTGTGCGACTGCAAAACCGCCATCGCATCGGAACCGATTTTGCGCGGTTTGATACCGGCCTGGTCGGCAATCTGCGTCATGAAATATTCGACCAGCGCCGGTATATCTTCGCGGCGCGCTGCAAGGGCTGGCACGTGCACCGGCACCACCGAAAGACGATGGAACAGGTCTTCGCGGAAAGTGCCTTCGGCAATCATGCCTTCGAGGTTCTGTGCGGTCGAAGAAATGATGCGGACATCCACCTTCACACGCTTTGTTCCACCCACACGCTCAAATTGCTGATCAACCAGAACACGCAAAATCTTGTTCTGCGTCTCGCGCGGCATATCGGCAACTTCATCGAGATAGAGAATGCCGCCATGCGCTTCTTCAAGCGCACCGACTTTACGCTCTCCGCCATCCATTTCTGTGCCAAACAGCTCGATTTCCATACGCTCTGGCGTAATGGTCGCAGCATTGACTGTCACAAACGGTCCATTGGCGCGGGTTGATTGCGCATGAATGGCGCGTGCGGCCAATTCCTTGCCAGCGCCCGAAGGACCAGTGATCATGATGCGACTATTGGTTGGTGCCACGCGCTCAATTGTCTGACGGAGCTGATTGATAGCCAACGAAGCACCGATCAAATCCATACTGTTGCCACTGCGCTTACGCAGGTTGGAAACTTCACGCTTGAGCTTGGATGTCTCCAAAGCGCGTTCCGCAACCAGAATAAGACGGTCGGCCTTGAATGGTTTCTCGATAAAATCATACGCACCGCGACGGATCGCGGACACCGCTGTTTCAATATTACCGTGACCGGAAATCATAACAACGGGCAGCTCCGGATGTTGCTTCTTGATCTCGTCAAGCAATGCAAGCCCATCAAGACGGCTGCCTTGTAACCAGATATCGAGGAACACCAGACGCGGCACACGATCGTCGATGGCTGCAAGCGCGCTGTCAGCGTCAAAAGCGGTACGTGTTTCATAGCCTTCGTCGCTCAGAATACCTGCAACGAGTTCCCGAATGTCCGCTTCGTCGTCAACTACAAGAATATCGGCTGCCATATCAATTCACCTGTCCAATTATCTTGTTTCCGTGACTTCCCTCTTCCGTACCGGTTGCACCGGTGGAAACCTCAGGAAAGATCATACGTATCATTGCGCCACGTCCTCCGTGGAAATCTGCTGGCGCATCATGCAATTCCAAATGTCCGCCATGCTCCTCAACAATCTTGCGAACGATGGCGAGACCGAGCCCCGTGCCCTTTTCACGTGTGGTCATGTAGGGCTCGAGGAGTTTCTGACGGTCATCACCCGGCAAGCCTTTACCGTTGTCGATAACGTCTACTACTAGCTGCCCGTCGAGTTTTTGCGAGCGAACGAGAATATAACCATCCCCGCGCTCTTCCTTGGCAACCGCATCAATCGCCTCACTGGCGTTCTTGATGACATTACCAAAGGCCTGCCCAAGCAACCGGCTATCGAATGAACCGATAAGCTTTTCAGAACCATATTCATGGTTGAAATGAATGTCCTGTCGGCTGACTTCGATAAGGAAAGATGCTTCCCGAAGCGCCTCGCGCAAGTCCATTGCGCGCATTTCCGGCTTCGGCATCCGTGCGAAAGCTGAAAACTCGTCAACCATGCGACCGATATCACCGACCTGCCGGATGATCGTTTCCGTGCATTGATCAAAGACTTCGCGGTCTTCCGTAATTACCTTGCCGTAGCGACGACGAATACGTTCTGCAGAAAGTTGAATCGGGGTCAGTGGGTTCTTGATTTCATGTGCGATACGGCGCGCAACATCGGCCCATGCCGAAGAACGCTGCGCCTGCACCAGATCGGTAATATCATCGACAGTCACGACATAGGAATAATCGTCAGATTCTGCATCTTCCACCGTAACCTGCACATTGAAGTTACGTGCCGCACCTCCGCGCGTCATGCTGACCTGTTCGCGATGCACCGTGCGTTCTGTCGTACGTGCAACCTCAAAGGCCTGCCCGATTTCCGGCGCGATACTGCTAAGGCTTTTGCCGATTGCATCCTGTGAACTCACCCCGAACATATGTTCAGCGGAGCGATTGAGGATCGAAATGGAACCATCAGATTCAATACCGATAACACCTGCGGTCACGCCTGAAAGCACCGCTTCCGAGAACCGGCGGCGCTCGTCGATCTGATCTTTTGCAGAAAGAAGCTCGTTACGCTGGCTCTTCAGCTCCGCAACCATGTTGTTGAACGTACCCGAAAGCGCGCCGACGTCTCCGTCCGACGAACGGACTGGCACCGAAATATCGAGGTTGCCCGCCGCCACATCATCAGCCGCTCCAATCAACAGGCGGATTGGGCGCACAAGGCGGTCAGCGACAGCAATACCAGTCCATATAGCCGATAGCAAAACAATCAGCGTCAAACCGAAGTAGAGCAGCGCAAAAGCTATCTGGGTCGGAATACGGTTGGCATCCATCTCCTGATAACGAGCTGTATTGGCTTCCATCAGGCGCATGGCTTCCAGAATCTGCTGATCGACGGCACGGACCGTGTAGAGATAGAGATCCGGTATTTCGCGCATCTTGATGACCGCACCGACGAAATTACTGTTGCCGGGTGGAATAATCACAGGCTTACCATCAACAGCAGTCTTCAACGCATCCTCGGTGGGCGGCGGAAGGCGTGTCTCGACACCAGTTTCGCTTTTTACAACGACATCGCCGCCTTCACGCACCAGAAATGCGCCCAGCAAGCCACGACCACCCGCTTGGAGAGTCATGTAGCGAATGAACCCGCCCCGATCGAGGCTGTAAAGCGTGCGCTGGGCATCCAGCTCCTGCAACATCGAGAACGACGTGCTTTGCAGATTGAGTGCCGTTTCGCGAATATACGCAGTGGTCAGACTTTGCGATGAACTTACGATGTCGCGCGTGTTGGTATCAAACCAGCGATCAAGACCGAGATTGAGCGTTACCGAGGCAACAATTGCCACCACGATAGCGGGAACAGCTGCGATCAATGAAAACAGCGCGACGATGCGGACATGCAGCCGGGAAGCTGCCTTCCCCGATCTACGAGCCGAGACGATGCGGAAAATCTCGCGGCAAATCAGCAGAATCAAGAAAACAATCAACGCAACATTGACGATAACCAACGCAATCGTCACATTGCGGTCAGGCGTGATTGGCGTGATGCCAATAAGAATGGCAAAAGAAATCGACGCCGTGATCAGCGCTGAAACAACGGTGATAATACCAGGCAACGCAAGAAGCCTGCGCCCCTCACCCGCGCGTGATGATCGCTCTTCACCGTCTATATCCGTCGTCAGATTCGCTGTGTTCATGTTAACCATGTTACCCAATAGCGTTGCATCTATGCAACGCATTGTGGCGAAAATGCAACGATTGTTTACAGCTAAAATAAGAGTGTCGAAAGGGTGAGCGGATTTCGGGCCGTTTCGGCGTGTATTGATGGTTTAGCTTTGTTTAGCGCCGCGATAGATGTTGACGCCAAGTTCCCTGATCTTCTTCCGCAACGTGTTGCGGTTCAACCCAAGAATCTCCGCCGCCTTGATTTGATTGCCACGCGTAGCGGTGAGACAAGCGAGGATGAGCGGATATTCCAATTCTGCCAGAACGCGATGATAGAGACCTGGTGGTGGCAGATCAGAGCCAAAGGATGCGAAATAGCGCTGCATATTGTGCTCCACCACCTGTGAAATGGTGATGTTTTCGATATCGCCAGATGTGGCAACCGGAACATCGGGCTTTGAAAGCTCCGCCTTCAGTTCGGCTTCGATTATCTCTGGAGAAATTTCTTCCTGCGGGTAAAGCGCTGCCAACCGGCGCACAAGGTTTTCCAGCTCGCGCACGTTGCCCGGCCATGGATAGCGACGCATCATGTCGAAACCCGCAGCGGTAATGCGTTTCTCCGGCAGCCCCTCTTCAGCGGCTCGCTTGAAGAAATGGCGCACCAGATCTGGCACGTCCTCACTGCGCTCACGCAATGGCGGCAAGCGCAGCGGCACAACATTCAGACGGTAATAAAGGTCTTCGCGGAACAGACCCTGTGCGATGAGCTGGCGCAAATCCTTGTTGGTCGCGGCCACGATACGCACATCGGTCTTGATCGGAGTGCGGCCACCGACTGTCATATATTCGCCCTGCTGCAACACGCGCAGCAAACGCGTCTGCGCTTCCATCGGCATATCGCCGATTTCATCGAGAAAAAGTGTTCCGCCATTGGCCTGTTCAAAACGTCCGCTTGAACGGTTCTGCGCGCCGGTAAAGGCACCTTTTTCATGGCCAAACAATTCAGATTCAATCAGATCACGCGGAATAGCCGCCATATTGATGGCAACAAACGGTCCTTTGCGACGGCGGCCATATTCATGCAGTGCGCGCGCAACCAATTCCTTGCCTGTGCCCGACTCACCTGTGACCATCATGGTCAGGTCGGTCTGCATCATACGAGCCAAGACGCGATAGATTTCCTGCATTGCAGGTGAACGCCCCACCAGCGGCATGTTTTCGGCTTGCTCATCAGGCATAGCGGCTGCAGGCTTATGCTTTGGCTCAGAAAGCGCACGACCAACAATATTGATGAGCTCAGTTAGATCGAAGGGCTTGGGCAGATATTCATAAGCACCTGCCTCAGAGGCACGAATTGCGGTCATGAAAGTATTCTGCGCGCTCATCACCACAATCGGCAGATCAGGGCGCATCTTCTTGATGCGCGGGAGCAAATCAAATGCGTTCTCGTCCGGCATATTGACGTCGGTAATGACCAGATCACCATCACCAGCAGCCACCCAGCGCCACAGCGAGGTCGCGTTGGACGTCACCCGAACATCATAGCCAGCACGCGAGAGTGCCTGATTAAGCACTGTGCGAATTGCAGCATCGTCATCCGCGACGAGAATCGTACCTGTCGGACGTCCGGCAATCATGCGTTATCTCCTGTCTTTGCAGACATCTTCGGGCTTTTTGAACCCACATTATCGGCAGAACTCTTCCACGCAGGCATCAGTATGCGGAATGTCGTGCGGGATGGATGGCTGTCGCACTCAATCACACCGCCATGATCGCCGATGATCTTGGCAACAAGCGCCAGCCCCAGGCCTGAACCATTGGTCTTTGTGGTCACAAAGGGATCAAACAGATGCGGCAGCATATCGTCAGGCACACCCGGGCCGTTATCGTGCACGCAGAATTCGAGTGGCAAAGCTACGCGGTCGCTCGCACCCGGAACTTGTAGCCGAATGCCCGGACGATAAGCCGTTGATAGCGTGATCTCCGCCCCTTCGCGGCTTCCGAGAGCCTCTGCTGCATTCTTCACCAGATTGAGAAACACCTGGACCAACTGATCCCGATTGGCAAAGACCGGTGGCAATGACGGATCATATTCCTCAACAAAGCGAATGTGCCGCGCAAATCCGTTGCGTGCGATTGCCTTCACATGATCAAGCACCGAGTAAATATTCACTGCAGTGCGCTCGATAGGTCGTTCATCGGAAAACACTTCCATACGATCTACGAGCTTCACGATGCGATCAGTTTCATCGGTAATGAGCCGCGCAAGCGCGCGATCCTCATCTGTGACTACCTGTTCAAGCAATTGTGCTGCACCGCGGATACCTGAAAGCGGGTTTTTGATCTCATGCGCCAGCATGGAAGCAAGCCCTGTGACCGAACGCGCAGCACCACGATGCGTCATCTGCCGATCGATCTTCTCCGCCATGGTCTTTTCCTTGAACAGGATCACCACAGCGCCCGGCGTCTCGATCACCGGAGCCACATAAAGATCAACGATGCGCTCGGCACCCAGCTTGGGAGACGAGATATCGACGCGGTACTCGTTAACCGGTACCTGGCTGGTGCGAACCTGATCGACCAAAGCCAATAGCGGGCTTCCGAAAGGAAGAAAGGACTCCAGCCGGTTACGTGCCAGAATGGAGGAGCCTGAGCGAAAAAACTGCTCCGCATCCATATTAGCGTAAACGATGTGATTGTCAGTGCTGACCATGATAACAGGCTGGTTGATCGCATCCAGAATTATGCCCGGGATGCCACCGGCTTCGGCTCTTCCGACCATCATGCGACCTTTCTGATTGCGTCTGCATGATTTGCATCACGCAGAAAAACGCGGGCGAGCGCTGCGATAACCGCTTCAGGGTCGGTGAGCGTCATGATTTCAGCCTTAGCTTTTTTGGATTTTTCTGGCGACGAGAATGCCTTGTCCACGTGGCGATCCAGATACCAGCCGAGATGCTTTCTCGCATGACGGATACCAGTTTTGCTGCCATAATGGTCGAGCATATCTTCGTAATGTCTTATAACATAAGAAAGAATTTGTTCTGGAGAACGCGGAGCGAAATCACTGCCCGCTATCGCGCCTGCCAACCACGGTTGTCCGTAGGAACCGCGTCCAACCATCACAGCGTCCGCGCCCGAACGGCGCAACAATTCTCTTGCATCGTCACGCGATAACACATCACCGTTGGCAACCAGTGGAATCTTCACCACATCGCGTACAGCATGAATGGCATCCCAATCAGCACTACCTTCGTAAAACTGGCATCTGGTGCGGCCATGCACCGTCACCATCGCAATGCCCGCATCTTCGGCGCGCTTTGCCAATTCCGGCGCATTGATACTGTTTTCATCCCAGCCAAGACGCATTTTGAGCGTAACCGGAACTTTGACGGCATTAACTGTGGCTTCAACCAATGTCATCGCATGGTCGAGATCGCGCATCAGCGCTGAACCGGAATAGCCGCCCGTCACCTTCTTGGCGGGGCAGCCCATATTGATATCGATGATATCCGCACCCTCGCCTTCGGCAATCTTGGCGGCTTCACCCATCCAGTGCGCTTCACGTCCTGCGAGTTGCACAACATGCGTACCCAGCCCTTCACCGGAAAGGCGCAGCATGCTTTCTTTATGCCTATTGCAGAGCTCTGCACTCGCAACCATCTCCGAAACGACCATGCCAGCCCCAGCCTCGGCAGCGCGTTTTCGGAATGGGAGGTCGGAAACACCCGACATGGGCGCGAGAAAAACGCGGTTTTGAAGGGCCACGCCACGTATGTTTAGAGGTTGTTCGAGGAGAGTCACCAAGAAATGCCCATTTGATGTGCATGATGCAATTAGCACACACTTTAATCATTCAATGCGTTGAACGCAAGGAAAAGCACATGCCTGCGATGATAAATCGATTGCCGTCTGGCAATTATTTGCGCAAGGCATTATTCGGCTTGCAGACGATTGTTTGAATAGATGAATCTTTTGGCAAAGGCGACCGACATTTCACGGGCAGCAGCAGTCATCGTAGCCGCGGGGCGTGGCGAACGGGCGGGACAGAGCACCGAAGGGCCGAAACAATATCGGCGCATCGGTCGCGAAGCTGTGCTTGCGCGTACGCTGCGTGTTTTCGCTCGATGCACTGAGATTGACCAGATTGTCGTGGTCATTCATGCGGACGATGCAACGCTTTATGAGAACGCCATAGCAGATCATTATTCAAATGTGCGCGTTGTAACCGGTGGTCCCACGCGTCAGGAATCGACACGGCTCGGGCTACTGGCGCTTACCGCAGATGCGCCGCAATATGTGCTCATTCATGATGGCGTGCGCCCCTTCATTGAGCAGGACCTTCTCGCGCGGATTTTTGACAATCTGACGCCAGAAGAAGGTGTACTGCCCGCGCTTGCCGTATCAGATACATTGAAGCAATCGGCCAGCGATGGAACGGTCAAGACAACTGTTCCGCGTGCCGGTCTTTTCTCCGCGCAGACGCCGCAGGCCTTTCCCTTTGCGCCGATCCTCGACGCGCACGAAAAAGCATTCATCAGCGGGCGCTCAGACTTTACTGACGATGCATCCATTGCAGAATCTTTTGGGCTTTCAGTCCGCATCATTGAAGGTTCCGCAGACAATACGAAATTAACGTGGGCCAAAGATATCGAAATGGCCGACAAACGCTTGAGGCATGGCATGACTTCATTTCCAGATATCCGCACCGGCAATGGCTATGACGTTCACAGCTTTGAACCCGGCGACCATGTCACGCTCTGCGGCGTTGCCATTCCACACAACAAGAAGCTGAACGGCCATTCCGACGCAGATGTCGCTCTGCACGCCTTGACCGACGCATTGCTTGCAACCCGTGGCGCGGGCGATATCGGTACGCATTTCCCGCCCTCCGATCCGCAATGGAAAGGTGCTGCATCCCATATTTTCGTTGAACATGCCGTGAAAATCGTCCGCGAAGCTGGTGGGCGCATTGCCAATGCTGATGTGACGATCATTGCTGAAGAGCCAAAGATTGGACCGCACCGTCCCGCTATGACGGAAGCCATGGCAAATATGCTCGGAATTTCGCACGACCGTGTGTCCGTCAAAGCGACTACCAACGAGAAAATGGGCTTTGTTGGCCGTGGCGAAGGTATTGCTGCTATTGTAACAGCAACAGTGATCTATCCCGGGGAGGTTCCGGAATGACATTCATTGCGGAAGCTCAGGCCATTGACGTTCTCAATGCATGCCGCAAGTACGGCACCATGATTGCAACGGCAGAATCCTGCACAGGTGGACTTATCGCAGGCGCGCTGACAGACATTGCCGGTTCGTCTGATGTGGTGGATCGGGGTTTCGTCACCTATTCCAACGAAGCCAAGAACGAAATGATCGGCGTTCCGCTTGTGTTGATCCATCGGATCGGCGCTGTCTCAAAGGAAGTGGCCATTGCCATGGCAGAGGGCGCGCTCGCTCATTCTCGCGCAGGCATCAGTATCGCTGTGACAGGTATTGCAGGTCCCGGCGGCGGGTCAGCTGAAAAGCCCGTTGGCCTTGTGCATATCGCGAGCGCTCGTAAAGGCTTTGCAACACTGCACAAAGAATGCCGCTTTGGTGAAAAATCACGCGAAGATATTCGCCACGAAACCGTGATTGCTGCACTGGCGCTGGTTCTTGAAGCGCTTAAATCGTCAGAACTGGCTTAGACTTAGGCAAGCCCGTAAATCGCGTCAGCACGCTTCTCGAATGCTTCTGAGAATTTGCGGAAAGCCAGATCGAACATCGACCCCATCAGGAGTCCAAGCGTCCTGCTCTTAAATTCATAGTCGATGAAAAATTCGACATCGCATTCATAGCCATCACCAACCGGCTTGAACGTCCAGCGATTATCAAGATAGCGGAACGGACCATCGACATATTTCACGTCGATGACGTTCTCTTCAGGCTTCAAAAACACCTGACTGGTAAAAGTCTCGCGGATCAGCTTATAGCCCACCGTCATATCAGCAATGAGAAACGTCTTACCGTCTTTCTCCTTGCGTGATCGGATCGACAAAGCTTCACACATGGGCAAAAACTGCGGATATTTTTCAACATCCGAAACCAGGGCAAACATCTGGTCTGCCCTGTGGTGAACGCGTCTGACATTCGTAAATTGCGGCATGCGATATTAAGCCTGTGCTGCGACCTGCGCTTCACGTGCAGCCTTTAGCTTCGCAAAATCATCGCCAGCATGGTGCGATGAACGTGTCAGCGGGCTGGACGCAACAAGCAGGAAGCCCTTGGTACGACCAATCGTCTCAAAGGACTTGAATTCGTCCGGCGTCACAAAACGGATAACCGGATGGTGCTTACGGGTTGGCTGGAGATACTGACCGATGGTCATGAAATCCACCTCAGCAGAACGTAGGTCATCCATCAGCTGAAGGATTTCGTTCCGCTCTTCGCCAAGGCCAACCATAATGCCGGATTTGGTGAAGATCGTTGGGTCGAGTTCCTTCACACGCTGCAACAAGCGGATCGAATGGAAATAGCGCGCACCGGGACGAACCTTGAGATACTTCGAAGGCACCGTTTCCAGATTGTGATTAAACACATCCGGGCGTGCCTTGACCACGATCTCAAGCGCGCCTTCCTTACGCAGGAAGTCTGGCGTCAGAATTTCGATCGTCGTCTTTGGCGCGGCTTCACGAATCGCGAGAATGACATCGGCGAAATGCTGCGCGCCTCCATCGGCCAGATCGTCACGATCGACTGACGTGATTACAACATGCGTCAGCCCCATCTGTTTGACGGCGCGACCCACATTTTCAGGCTCATTCGGGTCGAGAGCCTTCGGAATACCAGTGGAAACGTTACAGAACGCACAAGCGCGGGTGCAAATCTCACCCATGATCATGAAGGTTGCGTGCTTCTTTTCCCAGCACTCACCAATGTTCGGGCAACCAGCTTCTTCGCAAACAGTGACAAGCTTGTTGGAGCGGACGATCTCACGCGTTTCATTATAGCCACGCGAAACGGGGGCCTTGACTCGGATCCAGTCGGGCTTCTTCAAAACTTCATTGTCTGGACGGTGAGCCTTTTCAGGATGCCGTTGACGTCTCTGGTTCACTGTATCGAGAACTGTAACCATGCTGTTTCCTGCCTATCTGGAACAAAACGCCTGCAGGCCTTGTGCTCCAACAATGGGTAGACCCCTGAATATGGCATGCCCTAACAATTTGAAGCACTGCTACGCAATGCCCATAACTGCGGCTTACCGTCTCGCTGCAATCCCAATCGCTCTGAAAACCAAAGCCCATATGAGACCGAATATAAGGCCGCCGAAGCCAAGTGCCAAGGTCAGTGTCCAGACACCGTACCAGCCGACAATCGCCATTCCGTTGATCGATATAGTGTTTCCGCCGATCAAGCTAAAGCTTCCGGCAAGAAAACCCAGTGCAAGACCGCCTGCGGTACACCATTTTATCATGGGCCAGGCGGCACGCCGCCAAGGCCCTCCATTATCGATCAGTGGAATGTGCTTACTCCTATGTAAGAGCCTTCTAAATTACATATTCAGCGCGCGGCCATAGACATCCAGCACACTTTCCTTCATTGTCTCGGAAATGGTTGGATGCGGGAAGACCGAATGCATCAGCTCTTCTTCAGTGGTTTCAAGGTTCATCGCGACAACGAAACCCTGAATAAGCTCTGTTACTTCTGCGCCGACCAGATGGGCGCCCAGCAGCTGTCCGGTTTTCTTGTCGAAAATGGTCTTAACCAGACCCTGATCTTCACCAAGTGCGATTGCCTTGCCGTTGGCGACAAATGGGAAACGGCCAACGCGAATATCGCGTCCAAGCTCTTTCGCTTTGGCTTCAGTAAGACCAACGGAGGCGACCTGCGGGTTACAATAGGTGCAGCCGGGGACCATGTTGCGGTCGAGCGGATGAACATTCGGCAAACCGGCAATCTTTTCGACGCAGATAACGGCTTCATGCTCAGCCTTGTGAGCCAGCATTGGTGGACCAGCAACGTCACCGATAGCATAGATGCCATCAACGTTCGTCTTGCAATAAGCATCGATGGCAATGCAACCGCGATCTGTCTTGATGCCGAGTGCTTCAAGGCCGATATTCTCGATGTTACCCTGAACGCCAACAGCCGAGATCATGCGATCAACGGTCAGCGTCTGAACCTTGCCGTCTTTGGTTTCGATATGAGCGGTCACATTGTTTGTGCCCTTCTCAACCTTCGAAACTTTGGCGTCTGTAATGATCTTGAGGCCACGCTTTTCGAGCTGCTTGCGCGCGAAAGTCGAGATCTCCGCGTCTTCAACCGGCATAATATTCGACATCAGTTCAACGACAGTAACGTCAACGCCCATGTCATTGTAGAACGAAGCGAATTCGATACCGATTGCGCCAGAACCCATGACCAGCATGGTTTGTGGCAGTTCTTGTGGAACCATGGCTTCAAAATAAGTCCAGATCAGCTTGCCATCTGGCTCGATACCTGGAAGCGCACGCGGACGCGCACCAGTCGCAACGATAATGTGCTTCGCTTTGTAAGTGCCCTCGCCCAGCGTGTTCTTTGGCTGTGGCGCCTGTGGCAGCATCGGTGCCTTGGAGGTCTTGGAAACAACGATTTCACCCGGCTTGGAAAGCTTTGCTTCACCCCAGATCACGTCGATCTTGTTCTTCTTCATGAGGAAGCCAACGCCGCCATTCATGCGCTCGGCGATACCGCGCGAGCGGGAAACAACAGCCTTGATGTCTGCAGTGATCGAACCTTCAAGCTTCAGGCCATAATTCTTTGCATGATCAGCGAGGTGCTTCACTTCTGCTGAACGCAGCAGCGCCTTGGTAGGGATACAACCCCAGTTGGAGCAGATACCAGCAAGATGTTCGCGCTCTACAACAGCCGTCTTGAGCCCAAGCTGTGCTGCACGAATAGCGGCGACATAGCCTCCAGGACCCGATCCGATAACAATAACATCGTAACTGTTGGACACGCTCATTCTCCTCGAGTGGTCTTTATGCCGGCTCACCGGCATATCTTTCACTGTTCAAAAAGCCGATATCATCGGCCCAATAATTCACAAACCGAGCACTGCACGAACAACAGGCTCCAGCCCTTGTCCGATTGCCCGGGTATTTTCTCTATCCAGATGCACACCATCAAGCGAAGTCGTCTTCGCGACAGTCGAAGCATCAAAAAACGCGCATTTCATTTCATCGGCAAGTCCGGCAAGCAACGGACCTAACTTGGCGGTTTCAACAATACCGCCCGCAAACATCGAAGCAAAAGCCGGATCAGCGCTCTCGCTGATATGTGGTGGCGCTACGATAAGGATTTCAGGAACCGTCGAACCTTCACCATACGGGTGCGAACGAATGATCTGTATCAATCTGCGCATGCCAGAATGGCTTGAAAAAGCGTCACCCACGACCTGTGGCTTCATATCATTGCTACCAAGCAAGATAATAACCAGATCAAGTGGGGAGTGTGTGCCGAGCAATGTTGGCAGAATACGAGCGCCATTGCGGTCTTCTGCTGCCGTATAGTCATCGAAGGCAGTCGTGCGGCCGTTCAGCCCTTCGGCAATGACGTTGGCCTGCGAACCGAGCGCGTTCTGTAAAACTGAAGGCCAGCGATCTTCCAATGGAAGACGTGCGCCATTGGGAGCCTGATAGCCCCACGTCAATGAGTCACCAAAGCATAAAATAGACTTCATGCGTTATGGCTCCGTGGAATATGGATTTGATCAATAAACTGAAAAATAAAACAAAAAAAAGCAAATCCAAGCCACGCAAGCAACTTGCGCATCAATGCATGTTTCTTGACAGCAGAGACGCCGCCAAGGCTTTTCCCGATAGTAGAGGCAACGAAAAGCCTTGGCGTTAATGTCATATTACACCAGCATACCCATTGGGTTTTCGATGTGACGCTTGAAGGCCTGTGCCAGTTCAGCAGCAAGAGCACCATCGACTGCACGATGATCGGTCGAAAGAGTTACGGACATAACTGTCGCAACCTTGATTTCACCGTTCTTGACCACTGCCCGCTGTTCGCCCGCACCGATTGCGAAAATCGTCGCATGCGGTGGGTTGATGATCGCGGCAAAGTCCTTGACGCCAAACATGCCAAGGTTGGACACAGAGGTCGAACCACCCTGATATTCGTCAGGCTTGAGCTTGCGGTCACGCGCACGCTTGGCAAGGTCCTTCATCTCATTGGAAATGGCGGACAATGTCTTCGATTCCGACTGACGCACGATTGGCGTAATCAGACCGCCCGGGATCGACACAGCAACGCCGACATCCGCACGCTTGTGCTTGATCATGCCGCCTTCCGTCCAGGAGACGTTGGCCTCAGGAATATCACGCAGCGCAAGAGCCACGGCCTTGATCACCAGATCGTTGACAGAAAGCTTGTAGGCCGGAACCTCACCCTTCTCTGTCTTGATCAGCGGTGCAGCTGAATTGATCTGCGAACGCAGAGCCAGAAGTGCATCCAGTTCGCAATCGATCGTCAGATAGAAATGCGGAACAGTCTGCTTCGATTCCACCAGACGGCGGGCAATCGTCTTGCGCATGCCGTCGTGAGGAACGATTTCGTATGTGCCTTCTTCAAAGAGCTTGAGGATGGCATCATCCGACTGAGGCTTCGAAGCCGATGCAGTGGCCTGCTGTGCAGCAGATGCAGCCTTCGCGCCACCAGACTTAATAGCAGCTTCAACGTCACGCTGAACGACGCGACCATATGGACCAGAGCCTTTTACAGCCGCAACGTCGACGCCTGCATCCTTAGCGATGCGGCGAGCAAGTGGTGATGCAAAGACGCGTTCACCCTTGTTCTCAGTGCCTTTGCTTGCAGCAGAAGCGGCCGCAGGAGCTTCAGCCTTCGCAGGAGCCGGGGCGGCTGCAGGTGCAGCTTCTTTCTTAGGCTCTTCCTTCGGTGCTTCAGCCTTTGGTGCAGGAGCAGCATCACCGCCCCCTGCTGCACTTTTGGCAGCTTCAGCAACATCCTCGCCGTCTTCGGCGAGGATTGCGATCAACGCGTTGACCTTGACGCCTTCGGTTCCGGCAGGAACCACCAGCTTGGCAACGGTGCCTTCGTCGACAGCTTCGACTTCCATCGTCGCCTTATCGGTTTCGATCTCGGCAATCACATCGCCGGACGTTACCTTGTCGCCTTCCTTGACCAGCCACTTGGAAAGATTGCCTTCTTCCATCGTTGGCGAAAGCGCTGGCATGGTGATTTTAATCGGCATGTCCAGTACCTCCTCAGGCGGTGTAGGTCACGGCTTTCACCGCTTCTACCACTTCTGCAACAGTTGGCAGAGCCAACTTTTCAAGATTTGCCGCATATGGCATCGGCACATCCTTGCCAGCGATCGTCAGGATCGGCGCATCGAGGTAATCGAAAGCCTGCTGCATGACGCGGGTAGCAATCTCAGTACCAACGGACGACTGTGGATAGCCTTCTTCCACAGTCACGAGGCGGCCAGTTTTCTTGACCGATTCGACAACTGTCGGAATGTCCATTGGACGGATGGTGCGCAGATCAATGATTTCCACATCGATACCGAGACCGGCCAGCTCTTCTGCAGCCTTGATCGCATAGGTCATGCCGATACCGAACGAAACGATGGTCGCGTCCTTGCCCTGCTTATGAATGCGGGCCTTGCCAATTGGCAGAACGAAATCATCAAGCTTCGGCACATCAAAATGATGACCGTAAAGGATTTCGTTTTCGAGGAAGACTACCGGATTTGGATCACGGATAGCAGCCTTTAGCAGGCCCTTCGCGTCAGCTGCCGTATAAGGCATGACGACCTTGAGGCCCGGAATCTGGCTGTACCATGCAGCATAGCACTGAGAGTGCTGAGCTGCGACGCGGGCAGCTGCACCCGAAGGGCCGCGGAACACCATTGGTGCGCCCATCTGACCACCGGACATATAAAGCGTCTTGGCTGCCGAATTAATGATCTGGTCAATCGCCTGCATGGCGAAGTTGAACGTCATGAATTCAACGACCGGCTTCAGGCCAGCCATTGCGGCACCAACGCCAACACCGGCAAAACCGTGTTCGGTGATCGGGGTATCAACGACGCGGCGCGGGCCGAATTCGTCGAGAAGACCCTGCGTGATCTTGTAAGCACCCTGATATTCGGCAACTTCTTCACCCATGATGAAGACATTTTCGTCACGGCGCATTTCTTCGGCCATGGCATCGCGCAGTGCTTCACGCACAGTTGTCGAAACCATTTCTGTACCGGCTGGAATATCCGGATCAGCAGCAACTTCAACCTTTGGAGTAGCTGGAACGCTATCGGCTTTCTTTTCTTCAGCCTTTGGCGCTTCTTTTGCTTCTTCCTTCGGTGCTTCAGCCTTGGCCGCCGGAGCAGAGCCAATATCAGAGGCGCTTTCACCATCGCCGAGCAGAACTGCGATCGGCGTATTGACCTTCACGCCTTCCGTACCTTCTTCGATGAGAATTTTACCGATTGTGCCTTCATCAACGGCTTCAACTTCCATCGTCGCCTTATCGGTTTCGATTTCCGCGATCACGTCACCAGACGTAACCTTGTCGCCTTCTTTTTTAAGCCACTTGGAAAGTTTGCCCTCTTCCATCGTAGGAGAAAGGGCAGGCATGAGAATTTCTACGGGCATGACAACACCTTTCTCGAATTAGAGCAGAATATCCGTGTAGAGCTCGGAAGCATCCGGCTCTGGATCGTTTTGAGCGAAATCGGCGGAATCAGCGACGATGTCGCGAACTTCCTTGTCGATTTCCTTCAGCTCTTCTTCAGTGGCCCAGCCCTTTTCGATCAGGCGCTGTTTTACCTGTTCGATAGGATCGTGTTCGGAACGCATCTTCTGCACTTCGTCCTTCGAGCGATATTTCGCAGGATCGGACATCGAGTGACCGCGATAACGATAGGTTTCCATTTCAAGGATCAATGGACCCTTGCCGGAACGTGCCCAATCAACAGCGAACTCAGCAGCAGCGGCAACGGCGCGAACGTCCATGCCGTCAACCTTGATGCCCGGAACGTTGAACGAAACACCGCGCTTGGAGAAGTCTGTTTCAGCAGAAGAACGCGAAACTGACGTACCCATCGCATAACGGTTGTTTTCAATCACATAGATCACAGGGAGCTTCCACAGCGAAGCCATGTTGAAGCTTTCATAGACCTGACCCTGATTGGCAGCGCCGTCACCGAAATAGGTCACGGAAACATTGTCATTGCCGCGATACTTGTTCGCGAAGGCAAGACCAGTTCCAAGCGGAACCTGAGCGCCAACGATACCATGGCCGCCGTAAAAGCCTTTCTCTTTCGAGAACATGTGCATGGAGCCGCCCTTGCCCTTGGAGTAACCTCCACGGCGTCCGGTCAACTCGGCCATGACACCACGTGCTTCCATGCCGGTAGCAAGCATGTGACCATGGTCACGGTAGGAAGTGATAATTTGATCGCCTTCCTTCAGCGCTGTCTGCATGCCAACAACAACGGCTTCCTGACCGATGTAAAGATGGCAGAAACCGCCGATGAAGCCCATACCGTAAAGCTGACCGGCCTTTTCTTCGAAACGGCGGATCAACAACATCTCACGATAAGCGGCCAGTTCCTGCTTCTTGTCGAAGTTTGCAGGCGCAGGTGCCTTGGGGGTTGTAACAGAAGACGCCTGCATTTTGCCGGCAGGCGCCCTTTTAGCCCTCGGTGCCATATCTCGCTCCCTTAAGCATCCCCCCCGAAAATCGGGATCGATTTTCGGAAGACATGATGCGTCGATTCAAATTACCAGAGCGACCCTTACGCACCCGTAGGGCAAACGGCGCTCTAAGATTGTTGTTCTATTGTGACGTTATACGGGCAATTTACAAGATACAATATGCACCCAGAGCATAGCTGCTATGCCGCCAAGCCTTTAAAAACATATCACAAAAAGACAATTAACTGGATTTGAGTTAATTCGACTTGTCTTCCTTTGAAATGATTATAGTCATTTCGTCGGGATGGGAGAGATTAAGCGCCCTGCGCGCTTGCTCGTCAAGCATATCCTTTTCGATCGACCCATCGCGCAAAAGCGTGACGCGCTTCTCAAGTGCGGCCCTGTCGGCAGTCACTTTCTCAAGCTGCTGGCTAAGCAGGCTTTTCTGTTCTTCAAGCTGAATACGGGAATAAAGACCAAACTCGCCATGATAGGCGTGAAAACCGAAATAGCTAAGAAACGCAGCCGTCAAAATAGGCAGCACAAAGCGCCCGCGGATAGATTTACGTTTCTGCTTGGTCCACATTTCGGCTTCCTTCCCGGACACTCAAAACGGCTTTGATTCTCGTCAAAAAGCCGTCAATCCGATTTCCACCATGAAGCATTATTTTGCTTAACAGAGATTTACCGCAGCCCTATGACGCAAGCTTATCGAGCATATTTCTTTGAAAAGAGGCTTTATTTCAGCGATTGGGCACACAGAATCACAAATGGCAGATAGTGACCTGTTTCCGACATTTGCATCCCTCAGTGACAGGCATCGAAAAAATGTCGGAATCAAAAGACCACTTGCAACTTTATGAATCCAGTGGATTTTTCGAATTTGACGTTTGAAACAGCATCGATATCATCCGAATTCAAACGTCAAATTCAATCCACTATGGCCACCATTTGATCATTAATAATTGTGGAAATCACACATCGAGAATGGTCGAGAAGCCACCCATGATCATGCGTTTGCCGTCAAAAGGCATGGTATCGCCCATTTCCTTCATGCGCGGGTCGCTCATCATCTTCTCGTTCGCGGCATCTCTTGTGGCTTTGTCTGGATATTCAAACCACGAGAAGACCACATCCTCATCGGCTGTCGCCTGCACTGCACGGCGAAAATCAGTGACTTTGCCATCGGGTACATCGTCACCCCAGGCTTCGACCATCCGCGTCACGCCAAATTCCTTAAACAGCGCCGACGCTTTGGCGGCATGTTTCTGATATGTGTCCTTGTTCGCCTTAGGAACAGCGACAACAAATCCTTCGATATAAGCCATTTCTCTCTCCCATTTTTTCCGCCCGTTTCATTGACTGCGTTTGCCCTCGGTTCACTTTCCTCTGAAATAGGTCACTAAACTTAACTGGCAACAGCATTTACATTGATATCAATGTAAATTGATTTGTCAAATAAGGCATGACTACCTGCTCAGCGTAAAAAGAAGAGGCTCTGAGCCTCAACGTGTAGGTTGGATGAAGGGCTCGCGTAAAAGGAAACGGTCGAAAAAAGAATCGTTGGGCAGTCACCGCTGCGCTGTTACCGAATGCCATAAGGTAGGAGCGAGATCATAACCACTTCCCTCCCAGCTTTCTGAAGAAACTGCATTCCACGATGCATTGCTGTTCCAAAAGCTGACGATCTCATCGGCGCTCATATAGTTATAGTATCGCCCAAGTGCGTCATAACCTTCTCCTGGGCCATCCTTAAAACTCGCCCATAACCAACCGCCGGGCTTTAGTGCACGGTGCATACGCCGCACAATATCGGGTAGGTCTGCACGATTTGCATGGAGAAGCGAAGCAGATGCATAGATGGCGTCATAACGCTCGACCGCCTCAAGTTCATGGAACAGCATCTGTTTAACGGGGCGCTTCAAAAGCAATGCAGCTTCTGCAGCGAGTTCTCCTGAACCATCGGTCGGATCGACCTCAAAGCCTTGTTCGAGCATAGCTTTAGCATCCTGGCCGCTCCCTGTGCCAAGCTCAAGAACAAGACCTGTAGGCCGCACGAGTATGAGAAAACTCTCCAGTCTTGGATTAACGCTGGAGCGGGCTGCATAGGCGGCTGCATTATCCGCATAAAAACCCAGCGTATCGCTCGACATAACTCTGCTCCCCAATTGCGCCCAGCGCGCCCCTTTAAAAACCAACCAAATATGTCGACACAAAGTCGCAAAGAAAAAGGCGGGCCAAAGCCCGCCTTTTCAACTTATAAAATACTAAAGCTTAGATGAACTTCAGCGCGCTGCGGCCTGCATAGCGAGCCTGCTTGCCAAGTTCTTCTTCGATACGGATGAGCTGGTTGTACTTCGCCGTACGGTCAGAACGAGCCAGCGAACCAGTCTTGATCTGACCACAGTTGGTTGCAACGGCGAGATCGGCAATGGTCGAATCTTCCGTTTCGCCCGAACGATGGGACATGACAGCGGTGTAACCGGCCTTGTGAGCGGTTTCGACAGCATCCAGCGTTTCGCTGAGCGAACCGATCTGGTTGACCTTGACGAGGATTGAGTTGGCAACACCCATCTTGATACCATCGCGCAAACGAGCCGAGTTGGTGACGAAAAGATCGTCGCCAACGAGCTGGCACTTATCACCGATCAGATCGGTCAGGTATTTCCAGCCTTCCCAATCGTCTTCTGCCATACCGTCTTCAATCGAAACGATTGGGTAATCAGCAGCAAGCTTGGCAAGATACTTGGCCTGAGCCTTTGGATCACGGGTCTTGCGCTCACCTTCGTAGACGTAGTTACCGTCCTTGAAGAATTCAGTCGCAGCGCAATCGAGACCAATTGCAATGTCTTCACCTGGCTTGAATCCAGCCTGTTCAATCGATTCCAGTACGAAATCGAGAGCAGCCTGTGCGCTCTTGAGGTTTGGAGCAAAGCCGCCTTCGTCACCAACATTGGTGTTGTGACCGGCATCCTTCAGGCGCTTTTTGAGCGTGTGGAACACTTCCGAACCATAACGGACAGCTTCGCGGATCGACGAAGCGCCAACTGGCAGGATCATGAATTCCTGGAAGTCGATTGGATTGTCAGCATGCGCGCCACCATTGATGATGTTCATCATTGGAACTGGCAGAACATGGGCGTTGACGCCGCCAACATAGCGGTAGAGTGGAAGGCCGGTTGCCTGTGCGGCAGCCTTGGCGACAGCAAGCGAAACGCCGAGAATTGCATTAGCGCCGAGATTGCCCTTGTTTGGCGTACCATCGAGATCAATCAGTGTCTGATCGATCAGCAGCTGGCTTTCAGCATCGATACCGGCGATTGCGTCGAAGATTTTGCCATTGACCGCTTCAACAGCCTTTTCAACGCCCTTACCGAGATAACGGCTGCCGCCATCGCGCAGTTCGACAGCTTCGTGTGCGCCAGTCGATGCGCCCGATGGTACAGCAGCGCGGCCAAAAGAGCCGTCTTCAAGCACTACGTCAACTTCGACGGTCGGGTTTCCGCGGCTATCGAGAATCTCGCGGCCAACGATGTCGATGATTGCAGTCATAGGAGCAGGTCCTTCCCAGTAGATTGCCTCGCTCTTTGTCGAGACACATTGAAGAAATCCGATTTCACATCTTCATTATAGAAATAAGAGGCAGAGGAAAATCCCCCGCCTGTGAATTCCTGATGAAATTTTAAATCGATTTAGCAATCCGGTCGAAGGCCATCAGCTTTTCGAGAAGTGCGGCCATTTTATCGATTGGCACCATGTTTGGTCCGTCAGACGGTGCATTGTCCGGATCCTGATGCGTTTCAATGAAAACACCGGCAACACCAACAGCCACGGCTGCACTTGCAAGTGTCTGGACAAATTCGCGTTGACCGCCTGAAGATCCACCCTGCCCGCCCGGTTGCTGCACCGAATGGGTCGCGTCAAAAATCACAGGCGAACCAAAGCCAGCCATGATCGGCAGCGAGCGCATGTCGGAAACAAGTGTGTTGTAACCGAAAGATGCACCACGTTCTGTTGCCAGAACATTCGGATTGCCATTCTCGGTGATCTTGGCAAGCACGTTCTTCATGTCCCAAGGCGCCAGAAACTGGCCCTTCTTAACATTGACCGCACGGCCCGTCTTTGCAGCCGCAACCAGAAGGTCAGTTTGACGGCAAAGAAATGCTGGGATCTGCAGAACATCGACGACCCCAGCGACGGCCGCACACTGTTCTTCGGTATGAATGTCAGTCAGGACGGGGAAGCCGAATTCCTTCTTAAGGTCAGCAAAAACTTCGAGTGCCTTTTCAAGGCCAATACCGCGCTGCGCGCTGAGCGAAGTGCGGTTCGCCTTGTCAAAGCTCGACTTATAAACAAGCCCCATACCAAGCTTATTGGTGATCTCAACCAGTCGGCCAGCCATGTCGAACGCGTGTTCACGGCTTTCCATCTGGCAAGGCCCAGCGATCAGAGCCAGCGGCGCACTATTGGAGAACGTAACATTGCCGATTTTCACGGCAGAATTAGCGGTCGTCATGATTGTGAACCTTCAAATACAAACAATGTCCCCTGACCTGCGGCAGGATAGACGAGAACACGACCATCGCTCTTTGTAAAAGCGATTCCGTTACGAGTGAGGAGTTGCTCAACGGCATAAAGCGAAGCAACCGAGAAAACCAGTCCTGATAGACGTAAGCTACGGCCATGCAGTTCCGGCGACCAACCAAAACAGCGATTAAACTGTGTCGGCGTCATGGCCTCTATATTGGAATTTTTAGCCGTGATTGCCAGGGAACTATCTTCACGTCTCCGAGCAGCGGCATGAAATACGCCCTGCAAGAGATCGGAGAAGTCTTGCGGCTGTTCTTCACACAGCAATATCTCGCGTAAGCCTGTTACGCCATTTTCATGCGTGATCAGGTGCGAACGGTCAGTCTTGGGATATGCCAAACGCTGACAGGTGAAGAAGAATGCATCCGGCGCGCGCAAATCCGCTGCAAAAGCCAGCCGGAAGCTGCCCTTCTCACGTTTCCCTTCCGATGAGATGAAGCTGCGTGAAAACTCGACCATGCGACCGCCGGAAATACCCCGCCGCTTGAATTCCGCATGATCGCCACGCGAATCATCGGTCTTGAAAGCTATCCCGGAAAAGCCGTCATCGCCGTTGCGAAAGCGGTAAGACAAATCACGCTGGACAAAGCTGTTGTTGCGCTGCGCAGCGGCTTCATAAAGCGGTGCGCGGTCCACAGCCAACATTTCGACATAGGTATCGTCTGCAAAGAAACTGCAGACATTGGCGGTACCGAATGGATGTTGCGCATCCGGCGCCACTGTAAATCCTAAGAGAGAAAGTCTCTTGCGCGCCTCCTTAAGCTGAGCCACCGGCAAAACGAGATGGTCAACTGAACGAGCATTGCGCGCAAGAAGGTTATTCATGCATCAAACCAGTCTACCCTGATCCATCGCAGCAGCGATGAAGGAAGCGAACAGCGGATGCGGCTCGAACGGACGAGATTTCAGTTCCGGATGGTATTGAACGCCGATGAACCATGGATGATCGGCATATTCGACCGTCTCTGGCAGAACGCCATCAGGTGACATGCCAGAGAACACCAAACCGCATTCTTCCAGACGATCCTTATAGTCAACATTCACCTCATAGCGGTGACGATGACGCTCGGAAATATCGGTTGAACCGTAAATCTCAGCAATACGCGTTCCAGCCTTAAGCGTGGATTCATATGCTCCCAGACGCATGGTGCCACCCAGATCACCTGACTTCGTGCGCTTTTCGAGCATATTGCCCTTCAGCCACTCAGTCATCAGACCGACAACAGGTTCCTTGGTCGGACCGAACTCGGTCGATGAAGCATTTTCGATACCGGCAAGGTTACGCGCGGCTTCGAGACATGCCATCTGCATACCGAAACAGATACCGAAATAAGGCACCTTGCGTTCACGAGCGAACTTTGCGGCAAGAATCTTGCCTTCCGCACCGCGTTCACCAAAGCCACCGGGCACCAGAATGCCGTGTACCTTTTCCAGATGCGGAGCCGGGTCTTCGCTTTCAAAGACTTCAGCTTCGATCCAGTCGAGATTGACCTTGACCTTGTTGGCAATACCACCATGCTGAAGCGCTTCGATCAGCGACTTATAAGCATCCTTGAGCTCAGTATATTTACCGACAACGGCAATGGTCACTTCGCCTTCAGGATTATGGATGAGATGGGAAATTTCTTCCCAGCGCTCCATACGAGGCTTCGGAGCAGGCTCGATACCGAAAGCTGCGAGAACTTCGTTATCGAGACCTTCTTTATGATACGCAATCGGCACATCATAAATGGACGAAACATCAAGCGCCTGAATGACTGCGCTTTCACGCACATTACAGAACAGCGACAGCTTGCGACGTTCGGAAGCTGGAATCTCACGATCCGCACGCACCAGAAGAATATCCGGCGCAATACCAATCGAACGCAGTTCCTTGACCGAATGCTGCGTTGGCTTGGTCTTGAGTTCGCCCGCAGCAGGAATGTACGGCATCAGTGTGAGATGGATATAGACCGCGCTGTTGCGTGGCAGTTCATTACCGAGCTGACGAATGGCTTCAAGGAACGGCATGGCTTCGATATCGCCAACCGTACCGCCGATTTCGCACAGGACGAAGTCATAATCGTCATTGCCTTCAAGGATGAAGTTTTTGATTTCATCAGTGACGTGTGGAATGACCTGAACTGTCGCGCCGAGATAATCGCCACGGCGTTCTTTTTCGATGATATTACGGTAAATGCGACCGGTGGTGATATTGTCCCGCTGATTTGCAGGACGACCGGTGAACCGCTCGTAATGGCCCAGATCAAGGTCTGTTTCAGCACCATCGTCAGTGACGAACACCTCACCATGCTGGTAAGGCGACATCGTGCCAGGGTCGACATTGAGATAAGGGTCGAGTTTACGGATACGCACGCGGTAACCACGTGCCTGAAGGAGTGCAGCTAGAGCTGCTGCGGCAATGCCTTTTCCAAGGGAAGAAACCACGCCGCCTGTGATGAATACATATCGCGCCATGGGCTTATGTCGTTAGACCCTTCTGATTGATTCCGCCACTAAAAAAATGTGCGGTTGGCGTTTTTTCCAGCATCTTCACATCTGATTACGCGCATAAAGCGAAAGATCAGACGTAAATAACGAAATACGTGTGCGTAAAATTTGACACTTCAGTTTTATACGCGCACAAAAAAAGCCGGGAAAAATCCCGGCCTTTCGGGTATTTTTAAGCAAGATCAGAGAACGACGACTTTTGCGCCCATGCCGACGCGATCATAGAGATCCAGAATGTCGTCATTGGTCATACGGAAGCAACCGTTCGAAGCCGGGCTACCGATTGTCCATGGCTGAGTGGTGCCGTGAATACGGATATACGTATCCTTGTTGCCCTGGAACAGATACATGGCACGTGAACCAAGCGGATTGCCCGGACCACCATCCATGCCGTTCTTGTAACGGCCATACTGCGCAGGATTGCGTTCGATCATTTCCTTGGTAGGAATCCAGCGCGGCCATTCGCGCTTCGCGCTGACGGTCGCGGTTCCCTTGAATTCAAGACCGACTTTGCCAACAGCAATGCCGTAACGGCGAGCAGTGGTCGAGCTTTCAACGAGATAAAGGAAATACTTCGACGGATCGATTACGATCGTACCTGCTTCGTAACCAGTGAAGGTAACGGACTGCGCCTGATAACGCGGGTCGATGTTGTAGCGGTTAAGGCCGACCTTCTTCGCAGCACCTGCGTTCGAAGCGCTCTTCTTTTTCTTCTTGGCAGGCTTTTCCTTGGCGTCGCTAGCCACAGCGACCTGCTGAACACCTGTTGCCGCAGCGGTAAGCTCGGCTTCAGCACCGGCCACACCTGCAGCAAAACTTGGGCCCGTAAGTCCAATGCAAAGGCTTGCAATGCCAGCCATCAAAATAAAACGTGAAGACATGATCTTTTCCCGAAAACCCAAGCAATGCGGAAAACACCTGTCGCAGTATCGCGTTCAGGCTTTCGCTCTCCATACTGTAAACAGTCGCACTACTCAATTATCCACAATGGCTATCCCGCACGATTCGAGTGGGGCTATTGCCAGCGTGCAACACTTTGCGAACTCAAGTTTAACAAAAAGAAAACCGGCCCTTTCGAGCCGGTTTTCAAATTTCTGAGATTATAAAGCTCGTTACTGGGAGCTTGGAACCTGTGGAGCCTGCAGCTGCGTGCTGTCAGGCTGCGTTGGTGCAGTCGTTGGAGCCGAGCCAGAAGCAGGCGTTTCCGTCTCATTGGTACGCGAAGACTCGCCACCAAGCTGATTGAGAATGCCGCCGCCAGTACCGGTTCCACCGGCTGGAGGATTCTGTGTGCTGCCAGCAGCCGGAATACGGTTCAGAATGTCCGTAGGCTTTTCGCCGTAACGGGCCATGATACCGAGAACAAGCGAAGTGGCAAAAAAGCCAATCGCGAGAATAGCTGTCGTACGGGTCAGCGCATTAGCTGCGCCGCGTGCCGTCATAAAGCCCGAACCACCGCCGATACCAAGGCCACCGCCTTCGGAACGCTGGATGAGCACAACGCCAACAAGCGCCAGAACGATCAACAAATGAATGACAATGACTATGGTCTGCATAGGTTACGGTCTTTATATCTCTGGACTAATGCGTAACCGGGAAAAACCACAAGATTTCCGCCCCGGATAGCGATGATACAAATAGATAGAGCGGCTCTTTACACGCTATTGTGTGATAATCCAAGCCCTCTGCCCCAGATAGATTGGCCCCAGATAAACTGAGGACGCAGATACTTCTCACAGATTGCGATAGGTTTCGCATATGGCGAGGAAGTCCGTTGCTTTCAAGCTGGCTCCGCCCACCAATGCGCCATCAACATCGGGCACGCTCAGCAATTCAATGGCGTTGGCCGGTTTAACCGAACCGCCATACAGAAGACGCAAGTGCGCACCACTGGCACCGAAGCGCTCGGTCAGCTTCTCACGTATAAAAGCGTGAGCGGCGCGAACGTCTTGCACAGTTGGCGTCAAGCCTGTGCCAATTGCCCAAACTGGTTCATAGGCAACAATAGTATTTTCGGCTTTCACACCTTCTGGAAGTGAAGCGGCAAGCTGATCGCCGATCACGTCAAGCGTGCGGTCTGCCTTGCGCTCGTCAGCCGTTTCGCCAACACAGACAATCGCTATAAGACCAGCTGCCCATGCAGCTTCGGTTTTGCTGCGAACAAGATCATTGGCTTCGCGGTGATCTGTGCGGCGCTCGGAGTGGCCAAGAATGACATGGCTTGCACCAGCTTCTTTAAGCATCTGCGCTGAAACATCGCCGGTATGCGCGCCCGACACCTTTGGATGACAATCCTGACCACCCAATGCGACGGTTTCACCTTCAAGCGTTTCAGCCGCTCGTGAGAGCAATGTAGCAGGAACGCAGATGACAGCGTCAAGCTTACGACCCAGATCGGAACTCAGGCCCGCAGCAATCGCGCGCAGTTCCGTTAGGGATTCTCCCGTGCCATTCATTTTCCAGTTGCCAGCAACCAGCGGACGGATTCCCGGAGTCATATCATTCTCCTCGCCTTGAACGGCGCCAACCTGCTAAAACAGGTATGCGGCGCCAAATTTTGCCACTGACTAAGCGTATTCGTCACGCAATGCAACGTTCTTGGTGGTCTATACTCAATGAGAACTTGCATCGGGGCCTAGCTTAAGGTTATCCCCTCACACGGCTTATCTTTATCGATGGCCGGGCTATGTTTTGTTCTTAAAGGGTTTCCAATGCTCGACAGTATGCGTGATGCCGCCAGATCCTGGGTTGCTAAGCTTCTTCTCGGCCTCCTCGTTCTGAGTTTTGCAGTCTGGGGCATCGCAGATGCATTCCGGGGCGACACGTCTGGCAGTGCAGCGCTCAGCGCTGGCAAGTCGGAAGTGAGCGCAACAGATTATCGCTTTGCCTATGAGCAACAGCTGATGCGTTTATCGCAGCAGTTCCGTCAGCGACTGACCCGTGAACAGGCTCAACAGCTCGGCGTTGAAAATCAGGTTCTGGCACAGCTCGCAGCTGGCGTCGTCCTGGATGAACAGGCTCGCAACATGCAGCTTGGTCTTTCCAAAGATGGTATCGCGCGTCTAACTGGTGAAGATCCATCATTTCAGGATTCAAGTGGCAATTTTAGCCGTGCCCAGTTTGATGCGGTTTTGCGTCAGTCCAACATTCGTGCGCAGGACTATCTCGACAATCGTGCAAAAGTTGCTCGTCGCCAGCAGGTTGTTGAAGCCGCTACCGATGGCTTGAAAATGCCGAATACTATGTTGAAAGCGCTTGCTCTTTATCAGGGTGAAAGCCGCAGCGCCGATTACATCACCATTCCTGCCGAAAAAGCCGATGCAGTTCCTGCCCCATCTGATGAAGCTCTCAAAGCTTACTTTGATGAGCACAAGGATGAATACAAGGCTCCAGAATATCGCAAGATCACCTATGTGAAGCTTGAGCCTTCGGACATTGCCGATGCAGCGGCAGTCACGCAGGACGAAATCAACGAGTATTATGAAAAGAATAAGAGCCGCTTCAGCACCACTGAAACGCGCACCATCGAACAGTTGAACTTTGCAGACGAAGCTGCAGCTCAAGCCGCGCAGCAGAAAATTACAGCTGGTACGAGCTTTGTTGATATCGGCAAAGAACAGGGCAAGAGCGAAGCCGATCTGGTTCTCGGAACCTTTGAAAAGTCTGCTCTTCCTGATGCGACTATCGCTGAGGCAGCATTTGCACTCAACGAAGGCGGTGTAAGCGACGTGGTCAAGGGTGCATTCGGCCCGGTTATCCTCCGTGTCACCAAGGTGAATGCAGCGAACGTCAAGTCGCTATCGGACGTTGAAGGCGAAATTCGCGATACCGTTGCAACCAACATTGCAATCAGCAGCATCAACGGCATTCACGATTCCTACGAACAGCAGCGTTCAGACGGCGCAAGCATGGTCGAAGTTGCCAAGGGTTTGAGCCTCAAGACTGTCACTATCGAATCCGTTGATGCCGAAGGCAACGATCCTGCCGGCAACGCTGTTGAACTACCAAACTCCGAAGCGCTTCTCGCTGCTGCATTCCAAGCTGAACAAGGCTTTGACAACGACGCTCTGACAATGGGCAATACCGGCTACCTTTGGTATCAAATCGATGGCACCACCCCTGCTCGCGACCGCACGCTTGACGAAGTCAAGGACAAGGTCGTAGCAGCATGGAAGGGTGATGAGGCTGTGAAGCGCCTGAACCAGCGCATGGAAGATCTGAAGAAGCGCCTCGACGGCGGTGAAACGCTTGACGCGATTGCCGCAGAAGCGGGTGTTGAAAAGCAGACCAAGCGCGGCATCACTCGGAACACCAACGATGCTGATTTCAGCTCTGCTGCGACCGCACAGGTCTTCCGTGGGCCAAACGATCACACAGGTACGGCTGCAGCTGCATCTGACGATGCACAGATTCTGTTCAAGGTTATCGAAGTCACAGAACCAACTGCTGCGGGTCCGGAAGCAATTCCTGAACAGCAGCAGACCTATCTGTCGACCACGCTTACCGATGACGTTCTCGAACAGCTGGTTGGCGAATTGCAGAAGCAATATCCGGTGCGGATCAACCAGACCGTCATCAACAACGCATTGGCCTTCTGATCAGCGGCGGACATGAAATAATGGCTGACTTAAAACCCTATATCGCCAAGGCTGCCTCCGGTAATCCATTGTCGTTTGAGGATTCCAAAGCAGCCTTTGACATCATGATGTCCGGACAGGCCACCCCATCGCAGATCGGTGGTTTCCTGATGGCTCTCCGCGTTCGTGGTGAAACAGTGCCGGAGATTGCCGGGGCTGTTGCGTCCATGCGTTCGCGCATGTTGCCGGTATCCGCACCAATTAACGCTGTTGATATCGTTGGCACCGGCGGCGACCAGTCCGGCTCCTACAATGTATCGAGCTGCTCGGCTTTCGTCGTCGCAGGTGCAGGCATTCCCGTTGCCAAACACGGCAATCGTGCCCTCTCCTCGCGTTCGGGTGCCGCCGATGCGCTCGCAGCCCTTGGGGTCAACATAGAAGCCGATGCAGATACGATTGGCCGCAGCATCAATGAAGCTGGTCTTGGCTTCATGTTCGCACCGACTCACCATTCCGCTATGCGGCATGTAGGTCCATCGCGTGTTGAACTCGGCACCCGCACGATTTTCAACCTGCTTGGACCGCTATCAAACCCGGCAAGCGTCAAGCGTCAGCTGGTCGGCGTATTTTCGGCAGAATGGGTCGAGCCTTTGGCGCAGGTCCTCAAAGAACTTGGTTCTGAAACCGCATGGGTTGTCTATGGCGATGGTCTAGATGAGATGACCACGGCAGGCACCACGAAAATCGCAGCGCTTGAACACGGTACGATTCGCACATTCGAGATTGAGCCTGAAGATGTGGGCTTGCGCCGTGTCGATATGTCGGAACTCAAGGGCGGCGAAGCCGACGTAAACGCCAGAGCTCTGCTTGGCGTTCTCGAAGGAGATCAAAACGCCTATCGCGATATCGTGTTGCTGAATTCTGCGGCAGCACTCGTCATTTCAGGTAAGGCAAAAGACTTGAAGGACGGCATTGCTCTTGCCGCGCAATCTATCGACAGCGGTTCAGCACTTGCAGTCCTGCAAAAAGTTATCGCTGTCTCCAACGACAAACCGCTCTGACGGAGAGGATCAAACCATGTCCACCGACATTCTGCGGAAAATCGAAGCTTATAAGCGCGAAGAGATCGCTGTCGCCAAGGCTCGCCTTCCACTTGAAGAAGTAAAGGCGCAGGCTAAGGATCAGCCTGCGACACGCGGCTTCTTGAAGGCACTTGAAGCAAAGCGCGCTGCAAACAAGTTTGCGCTTATCGCCGAGATTAAAAAGGCAAGCCCGTCGAAGGGCCTCATTCGCCCGGATTTCAATCCACCGGCACTGGCCAAGGCCTATGAAGAAGGCGGTGCTGCCTGTCTTTCCGTGCTGACCGATAAGCCATCCTTTCAGGGGGCACCAGAGTTTCTGACGGCTGCACGCGATGCCTGCTCTCTGCCAGCTCTGCGCAAGGATTTCCTTTTCGATACCTATCAGGTCTATGAAGCGCGCAGCTGGGGTGCAGATTGCATTCTCATCATTCTCGCAAGCGTCGATGACAATCTCGCCAAGGCGCTTGAAGAAACCGCATTTGAACTCGGCATGGATGCATTGATTGAAGTGCACGATGAAGAGGAAACAGAACGCGCGCTCAAGCTCTCTTCGCGCCTCGTCGGCGTCAACAATCGCAACCTGCGCACATTTGAAGTCGACCTCGCGGTTTCCGAACGTCTCGCAAAGATGGTTCCTTCGGATCGCCTGCTGGTCGGCGAAAGCGGCATCTTCACCCATGATGATTGCCTGCGTCTCGAAAAATCGAATATCGGCACCTTCCTCATCGGCGAAAGCCTGATGCGCAAAGATGATGTTGCGACCGCAACCCGCGAACTTCTGACCGGCAAGGCCTGAGATATGGCGACCAAGCTCACCCATATCGACCAGACAGGCGCTGCCCATATGGTCGATATTGGGGACAAGTTTGAGACTGAACGTCAGGCCACGGCAGAAGGCGCAGTCAGGATGAAACCGGAAACGCTGGCGCTTATTCTGGAAGGCAATGCAGCCAAGGGTGACGTTATCGGCGCCGCACGGCTCGCTGGCATTATGGCCGCAAAGAAAACGTCAGATCTTATTCCGCTTTGCCACCCTCTGATGTTGACAAAAGTATCGGTTGATATCCAGCCTGATCTGACACTTCCCGGTCTGCGTATTCGTGCTACTGCAAAGCTTAAAGGCCGCACTGGTGTAGAGATGGAAGCCTTGACTGCTGTTTCCGTCACCTGCCTGACCATTTACGACATGGCCAAAGCAGTTGATCGCCATATGGAGATCACCGACATCCGTGTTTCGGCAAAAAGCGGCGGCAAGTCAGGCGACTGGAAAGCCTGAACATTCAGACGAGAGGAAACCCTATGTCCCTTCTCCCGGTCGATGAAGCACTTGCCCGCATCCTAAGCGCCGCTGAGCCGCATGGTTTTGAGCAGATACCACTTGCTTCAGCCGGAGGCCGTGTTGTTACCGAGCAGGTCACTGCGAAACTGCTCCAGCCGCCATTTGATTGTTCCGCCATGGATGGCTATGCGCTCATCGCGCCTCAGAATGTTGAATATCCGATTGAACTTACAGTGATCGGCGAATCGGCCGCTGGAAAAAGATTTGAAGGCAAGCTTGCCGCTGGTGAAGCTGTGCGTATTTTCACCGGCGCACCTATGCCAGTTGGCGCTGACTGCATCGTCATTCAAGAAGACACCGAGCGTTCTGGTGACAAACTGACGATCCAACAAGGGCTTGATAAAGGCCGCCACATTCGGCGTGCGGGCCTCGACTTTGCACCCGGCGACACTGTTCTTCCAGTTGGATGCGAACTTGACGCCCCGGCGCTATCTCTTGCTGCAGCGAGCGGCAATGCAACGATTTCTGTTTTCAAGCAGCCGCGAATTGCCATTCTCGCCACAGGCGACGAGCTCGTCCCACCCGGAACAATTCCCGGACCTGATCAAATTGTGGCCTCCAATAGCGTGGGAATAGCCGAGATCGTGCGTCGCGCAGGTGGCAAGCCTGAAGACATGGGCATCATCGTTGACGACCCGGCCAAAATCGAATCAGCGATAAGCCAAGTGCTCGACGATGGCATCGATATCCTTGTCACTATCGGTGGCGCATCAGTAGGTGATCGTGATTACGTGCATGGCGCGTTGAAAAACAGCGGTGTTGATCTCGATTTCTGGAAAATTGCTATGCGACCCGGCAAACCGCTGATGTATGGCCGCAAGACAGTTTCAGGCAAAACAGTGCACGTCATCGGCCTGCCGGGAAACCCTGTTTCTAGCCTCGTTTGCAGCCTCGTATTTCTACGTCCATTGGTAGCCAAGCTATCCGGCACGGATTTGACCGCAGATATTCGTCCCGCAAAGCTTGGTCAGGCGATGAATTCTAATGATCACCGGCGCGATTTTGTTCGGGCAACAGTCGAACAGGACACTGATGGAACATTGATCGCAACACCTTTTCCTCTCCAGGATTCGTCGATGCTTTCTGCCTTAGTCCGCTCCAATGCGCTGCTAATCAGAGATGAAAATGCACCAGCTGCAGCGACCGGTGAATCGTGCTTGATATTGATGCTGTAACGAACCTATCCAATTCCGCCAGTCCGTTAATCATTTTAAAACCATTGCAGAACAAGACTGGAACATATAGTGTTCGTTCTGGTTTTGTTTTTATTTGATTCTGGTCTGGAGGGTGTAGCGCATGTTGACCCGTAAACAGCACGAGCTTCTGCTGTTCATTCATGAACGTCTTAAAGAGACGGGCATCCCTCCGTCTTTCGACGAGATGAAAGAGGCTCTCGATTTAGCCTCGAAATCGGGCATTCATCGGCTCATCACAGCGCTGGAAGAACGCGGTTTCATTCGCAGACTCCCAAATCGGGCGCGTGCACTGGAAGTGCTCCGTCTGCCAGATTCCATTGCTCCCGGACTGAATTCGCAAAAGAAATTTGCGCCGAGTGTGATTGAAGGCAGTCTGGGCAAGATGCCACCTGCCCCCGTGCCTGCACGCCCTGCTCCGACAACAGCCAATGACGACGTATCGACCATGGTTTCCATCCCTGTGATGGGTCGTATCGCTGCTGGCGTACCAATCTCGGCGATCCAGAATCAGACCCATTCGCTCAGCCTTCCGCCAGAAATGATTGGCGCAGGTGAACACTACGCGCTTGAGGTCAAGGGCGACTCGATGATCGAAGCCGGAATTTTCGATGGTGATACTGTCATCATCAAGCGCGGCGACACAGCCAATCCAGGCGAAATCATCGTTGCACTGGTGGATGACGAAGAAGCGACGCTGAAACGTTTCCGCCGCAAAGGTGCGTCCATTGCGCTCGAAGCTGCAAACCCTGCCTATGAGACGCGGATATTCGGTCCTGACCGTGTTCGTGTGCAGGGCAAGCTGATCGGTCTGATCCGACGCTACTAGAGCGCCGTGCGCCCTCTTGGGCGCACGAAGAACGCTCTCAACTATTGAATCTACCCATCCTGAAATGTGTAAAGCATTTTTCGGACAAGATGCGCACTAGAGCATATCTCCCAAAAGTTGGAACCGGTTTTGGTATAAAGATATGCGTAAAAACAAACAGTTAGACGCATTTCTAACGATTCATCTTAAACAGGAAATGCGCTAGGATAAAAACTTAGAGCGTTTTTTGTTAAATCAAAGAAACGCTCCGGAATTATTGCGGAAGATCAGAGCCGATTGCATTTTCTGTTCCAGCTTTCTTCCGATACTCACGATCAGGCAAGCCGCGCGCCGCTCGTGAATAAAGTCGATAGAGATGCCAAGGTCTTGTAGGTGCATCGACTGAAAAGCTCAGTTTGTCCGCATAGTCGCTGATATTCCGAGGTACAGCAGGCGCGAAACGATAAGCCTCACCCTCACTGACTGGTTCTTGCCCCAAAAACTTTGCCTGAGCCACTTTGTCTGCGTTTAATTTTTGTCCAAATCTTATTTCAAGAGTTCCTTTGAGGGCTAATTCTTGCCTGCCGATCACGAGCGCGTTGGACCGCTCACAGCTTAGTTTTTTTCCGGCAATAGCAAGAATAACAATATCCCCCACATTACAGGCGACCTCGCGCATGTCTTCCTGGGTGGTATAGGCTAGCATTCGACCGTCCCGAAGGGGAATGGTACAGAGGCCGTCCTCACAAAGGAAAGCGTTCTCATCAACGGGAACGGGCTGTTTTTTCATTATGTGCGGAGAAACAAACGTTTCAACCAGATAGGCTGTCTGCCAGTTCTGTGCTGTGAATTGCGGTGGCCTGCTGCGATTAACAGCAAAATTCCCATCCGACAGTCGCACCGCCACAAACTTCGCATCTTCACTGACAAGAACATCAGGCATCGGCGTCCGAATGAATGCGATCAGTCCCAACACAACGAATGGAAGCGCCAGTAACCGCAGCCGAGTTGTGAAAACAACAGCAATCAAAAGCGCAACTGTCCAGAGAATGAGCGTGATGACCGGCATGACACCGGGATTGCCATCGGGCGATAGGCTGGCGACGAATTCTGCAATATGCCGCACAAGTAGAACACCAAACCCCATGACCTGCAATGGCAGCCAATCGAGTTGCAGGGGCATCAACAACAGACTCAAGACTGCAAATGGCATCACCAGTATCGAAATAACCGGCAAGGCTAGTACATTGCCAACAAGCCCCAAAGGGGCGGTATTGTTGAAATGGTAAGCGGCAAATATCCCGCTGGCCACACCCGCTACAATTGATGTCGCAGCTGTGGCGATTGTCGGCGCTAGTATTCTTGACAGAATCCCGCGCGGCGATGCCGTGCGGTTTTCCATACCTGACTGTTTGCGGGCCTTCCTTTCACTCCACCAAGCGAACGCCGCAATCAGTCCCGCCGTTGCTGAAAATGACATCTGAAAACTTGGACCCAATATTTCGTGCGGCGAGATCGCGATCATCGCTATCGCTGAAATCGCCAGATTGCGCATACTGATACTGAATACATCACATCCCGGATTGTCGGCCGCGTTACGCCGCCACCCTCTTTGGGTCCAGGTGTCATCGAACTTGGTTGGCTGCAACAAAGAGCGCTCGCGGCGAGCAATTCTTAGGTCGGGACGATCTAACGCTGCAACAGGCTACGGGGGGCATTTTAGAGCGGCGCAGGGCTTTAGGTATATCGAGGGCGTGTAATGCGGACAGAGGCGTTAGCGTTTTTGTTTTTTTGTCCAGAAGCTAACGCCGGTCTGTCCAGAAGGTGCCGCCGCGCCACACTGCGCGCGATATTCCGGCTTCAACGACAATCGGAAGCGGCTTGAACGGTTTTGCACGTCTGCGCGTGGCGTCCGGTCCGGTGAGGCCTGGAAATTACGATTTTGGCTTTCACGCTTATTTCGGTGGGATCGGCGCAAACGGCTTTTTTCTGGGGACGCCGAAAATTGTAGATGTACCCGGCCCAAGTAATATGACCGCAAAAATTTCCGGTTCTATAGCACAGTTACGCGTACATGTTTCAGAGCGGATTGCAGAGGTGTTGTCCGGTGAAGATGGCAGCGTTGCAGCAGCGCTGATCGCCGGCGAGCGGGCGGGGATCACCATCAACAAAGCCGACATAACACTGTGCCGCTATCATATGCGGGAGTTTCAAATAATGATGTGGCTGAAAGCGCGACCACCATTCCCAGCCCGTTTCCCTGACTTCAATTTTGACGGCCGGTCGTTGCCGAACCCACCTCCCGGTGAAATCACCTGATGCTGTATCAAACACCCAATCAGGCTGCAGCCAGTCCAGAATGTCATAGTGACACGACAGCAAGACGGCCTGCCCGGCAGTACGTCGCCATGCTTTGGCGAAGGCAAAGGCACCAACGCGAGCAATCTGCCGATCTATGACGCTGCTAAACTCGTCAATGACAATCTTTTCCGGCCGCTCGCAGACTATCCGTGCCAGATCGGCACGGAACCGCTCCCCGTTAGACAATACGGGATACGGCCTAAGCCACGCGGGGACACTCCCCAAGCCTACAGCAGCCAACGCAGCCGCAACATCGTCAAAGGTCTTTTCTGGTGCAATCGTCTCAATGATAGGGTGCTCGTCGGTCCAGCCTGACGGTTCGTAGAACGCATCGGTACCAAGTATCTTGCGGCCTATTGAGGTCTTGCCTGAGCCGGAAGGCCCGACGATAACGCCGAGCCTCCAATCCTGACCTTCAAGCGGAATATCCGCCACCAGTTCGAAAACATTTCCTTGATCGATATTGAATAGCGATTTAACGCGAGCCGCCCGGTAACTAGTGAAGTCCGGACATTCGTTGCGAACGGCAATCCTCATGTGACCACCACTTTGATCTTGGTGGAGCGCAAGCCCTCCAGCGCATTATAGAGGGTTATCTGTGTTTGCTCGTCCGGACAGACCAGAACGACGCCATACTGATTTTTATAGCGATTATTGGCAGGAATACCGGGAGCCTTTTCCGGCAGCGGGGGCAAGGATTCTTTCTTGGCCATCTTTTCTATCCGTTAGCAGCTCGCGGCTGTCGGTCAGGGGCTCAACGGGCCTCAGATGGTTCATAGTGCGGCAGCGCCGACACTTGATGTGTATATCGTTTGCGACAGCACCCACTCCAGCCTTAAAAAGTAGCGCTTGGCAAGTGCCGCAACGAATCTCCTTCATTTCAATTTCCGTTAGAATCTGCCACATGCCTAACGCCCTAACGGGCTGGATGCGGTGGTCATGTCTTCATGCTGTCGGGCGGGGTTCAGTTTGGCGACAGTCTCCCGCTGCCACGAATTAACGTGGCCGTCCCTACTTGCCGGAGGCGCAGACGCCTCCAGCTGGAAGCGTTCAGGCGAACGCGGCGTCGATCTGCCCGACTGTGGTGATGATCCCGGCCTCGATCTGATCAGCGATAACCGTCCAACATGTCCTTGGAGACGCGATTGCCGAGATATGCTGACATTTCTTCGGCAATTGTGTCGCGGCTTTTGCCCGACCGCTCCATAGCGACGGACAAAATCCGTGAAATCTGCACGTCAAGCGTCCCGCCCTTCGATACTTCCGGATCGTGACGCACGATCACATCAGCAGGTGGCGCATAGTCGCGGAAAATATCGAGAGTGAAGGGATCGCGGCGGCGGCTCATGTTAGATGCGTCCCCGGCGCTGGAGCGATGCAATGATGCGATCTTCATGTTCAGCCACGACGCTATCCAGTTCAGCGTCTTCCAGCTTGCTGAAATACTTGCTGAGCATGGCAATGCCCTCTTGCAAATCCGCAAGCCGCGCATCCGAAGCCACAAGCGCACCGGCAACATCGCTTGGCAGGCTCCGCAAGGTATTCCCGGCCTTCTCGATCTTCTTTTCGAGATGGGTTTTCACCCGCCCGTTAGCCAAGATCGTAAGGGCGTCAGGCACATTGGTGGCCTTGGGCTGGTCGCCAAACAGAATATCAAGCACCTTGGACTGATCTGTGTGTGACTGTTCGGAAAGTTGTTTCAATCCAGCCTGATGATCAGCAAGCCATGTGCCGACGCAACGTTGCCGCGATGCAACGGAAAGCTCTTTCCAGATTTTGACAGCAAGTTTAATTGCACTCTGACTGAAACCAGTCTTCTCGGCTGTCAGCTTGGAAAAGCCGAGGATTTCCGGAGCATCAGGATCAACAGCCAAATCTTGGCTTTTGATTCTATCAGACCTTCTGTCGCCGCCGTGCCTCGTTTCTGGATAAAGCCGTTCATGCACTTGCTTAAGTTCGAACAAATGGTGACAGCGGTCCAAAACCTTCAGTTCATGCCGACCGAGATTTTCCATAACCTCTTCAAGCCGAGCTTCGTCATCGGTAGCAGCAGTCGAGATGCGTACAGGGATCGCTTCCCATCCAAGAAGCGAGAAAGCCTTATAGCGATGGAAACCAGTCACAAGACGTGGAACGCCATCCACGATCCGCACAGTAATCGGATTGATGAGCCCATGGGCGGCGATCATAAATGCCAGCGCTTGCGCCCAGTCAGGATCGAGTTCGCGAGCGCGGCTATCTGGAATTTCGATATCCGACAACTTGATCTGGGTTACTGACTGTCGCCAAACGTCGCTCGCAACAATGTTGAGGTGCTCGGTCATGGTTCCATCCTAATGACGGCAGCAATGATCAATGCGACTTGCCCAGAGAACATCACACCAAGGATGATCGAAATTGCCGTCCAGAACATCACAGCGTCCGATGCCGAGGCTTTGTCAGACACACGCGTTAGCTTTGACAAAGGACCGTTCATGCCGCCGCCCTCTTGTCAAAATCGCCGTCTGATTTTTGACTTTCTAACGGCCCATGCTTTGCGCTATCGTATACGCGTGTAGTCGATTTGGGGTAACGGTTCGGCCAAAGCACTTCGGGCGTCATTCCGAGAAATTCGGCAATGACCATCTCGTTGATGCTGTTTGGACGAGTCCAGATATTACGGAATGAACTTGGATTGCGCCCGTTACGGAGCGCTAGTTGCTCAAGGGTCATTCCGCGTTCGTGGATTTCGCAGAGAATTCTTTTCGGGGTCCACCGGACAGCCTTACTCATTCGGTTACTCCTGACGAAAGCGGATGTTGCACCATCCGCTTTCTTTCGGTTCACTTGGGACAAGTGCAGCCTGCCGAAGCAGTCTGCTGTAGATAGGAGTAATCGCAAATGCGATTGATTTCAACCAAAACAATCGCAAAAGCGATCAATGTCTAACAAGCGCGAAATTAGTCTTTCCGAACAAGATGTTACGGAATTTCAGGGTCGCCTGAGAAAGCTCATGCACGGCATGAGTGAGGCGAAATTTGCGGAAAAAGTCGGCATATCGCAGTCTGGACTGCATCGAATCTTAAACGGAGGGCTTCCGACAATGGACGTTTTAATCGCGATTGCGATTAAAACTGATTCTAGTGTCGAGTGGCTTGCAACTGGATTGGGTTCCCAGCGCAGGGTTGCAAATGAAGCAGTGGTCGATCCTATGTCGAGTTCCGGTTCATTTCTGGAACACACTCAAATTGGTTCCACACGAACAGAGCGTCTGCCAGACGCTTTGAAAGCCGCTGACTTTGTAAATCTTCCTCAATATGACGTGAGAGCATCTGCCGGTCGCGGTTTAATAGCTATCAATGAAATGCCGGTTTCAGAGACAGCGTTCGAACGCAACTTCTTGCGCAATCTTGGTGGCGTACCGGAATATTGTTTTATGATGTGGTCAGCGGGGGATAGCATGTATCCCACAATACCCGACAACTCTCTGATGATCGTCGATTCAAGTCAGACTATTGTCGACCATGGTTGCATATACGTGTTTACAGTTGGAAATGCAGTCCTGGTAAAGCGTGCTAAATGGCGGATGGACGGTCGTTTGGAACTGACATCGGATAATGTAGCAGGCAACTATCCAATCGAAACCTTCGATGCAGATCGTGTGGAAGACCTCACCGTCGTTGGTCGCGTAATATTCATTGGCCACGCACCATAAACCATAAAAACAAAAGACCGACCGTTAGAACATTAACGGTTTGACTCTCCTGACACCTACGAACAAATAGGGAACAGCAAGGAGGGCTAATGTCGAAAGCTGAGAGATTTATTGTACTTCCGTTCGAAAAGCTTCGGGGACAGACTATCCCCGGCGAGATGCGACCAGCTTCCAATGCCGAAGCAGCAGCTCGAACGGCTTCAAGAATGGCTGAGCGGCATTTAGGGGTTGCCGCCTACGCGGTCATGGTGGACTTAGAAAGTGGCGACATGAGTGAACCAAGGCTACTATGCAAGTTTGGGGAAGTGGCAGATTTAGCAACTGCCATTTAGCTAATGAGACCATTTGGGGGTATGTTTAATGGGTTTTTTGTCTTCTCGCCTAATCTTCGATAACTTTACCGGCAAACGCCTAATGGCGGCGGCGATGGCTCTCGGGGGAATGTGTTCATCTGGAGCTACACTAGCGGCATCGTCACAAACTGCTGGAGAGACAGCTGCCTTTATTCTCTACGGTCTGGAAGATGGACAGTCTTTCCTGACTGCCGATGGTCAGAGAGTAAACGTCGAACAGAAAGCACGTGAACCATCCACCGTCTATATAATGACTTATTCAGGCAGCGGCTCCACGCGTGAAAGGAAGTTTACAATTTCACAGATCGATTCGTGCAGCTTCGAAGTGGGCGTTGAGAATGACGGAAGCACCGCCAGCAAAACTAAGTTCGACTTTAACCACCTCATATCCGTGACTCGCAACGACCCGTTCTATTCAGTGAACTTCAACGGTCAGTGCCCTATTAAAGAAGTCGCGAAAGATGATTGTCGATCCGCTCATTTGACACTTCCTGAATATGGCCGTGATTTGTCCCGCATGAAAAATGCCATAAGCTATTTCAAATCCAGCTTTTGCTCCGGATCGGCTTTCTAAAGTCTCAAACTGGATTTTGACGCTTTACAGTTCCGCAGCGTGGCAATTTCTTGCCCCGCTGATTTTTCTTATTACTTTTCCGGTACTTACGCGAACCGTCAAGTTTTTGCCGAACCGTCAATAGATTTGACAGTTCTAGGAAAAAGTTGCGGGGAATGCATTTTATCCGAAGATCAACCAGCATCCCGATTTAAGGCTAACAATTACAGTTCAGGCCTACCAAACGACGTTTGTTTTCAACACATTGCCTTAATGCGTTCTCGTCAAACCGATTGACAGAACATTGCGTGAAGAATGCGCGAAACTGTCCAGAAGATTGCGCGGCAATACCTCATTTCAAGAAGGTTATTTTCATTTTGTTGGGCAGAACCGTTAGCGCTTCAAGAGAAGGATATCTTTTGTTTCCAATAAGATAGCTTGGTGCAGGTGAATTTCCGGCATGTCCAGAAGGTAACACCCCCCTACACGCAGTAATCCGGATGCGTTGCGGCGAATAACGCAACTTGGGCCTTTGCGTTTCAATCAAGTCAAGCGTGACGCGCCAGCTGCCATTGTCCCGATATTCGAGAGCAACTACCCTCCCCGTAACGCGGGTCGCCACTTCGGAACCGAGCATCTGGGTTCCGCGTCTCTCTGTTTCGATCTTTCCCGCAATTATTCCCAGCTGGAGTGCCATCACGAGCGTCAGAAGCTGCGATACGAGGAAGTGTTTGCGAGAAAGAAGACGAATAAGAACAGACGCTGTGAGAACCGAAAAAAGTGGCAGCCACGCAGGTTCGAACGAAACTGAAAAATAGATAACCGCTCCAACACCCATGAAAACCGGAAACAGTAGGAAAAACATCCCTCTGCCGATTTCCCGCGTCATGGCTGCAGAAAAATTCTGCCGGACAATGGATGCCAGCGCCGTTAGCCGTTCAGACGGTGTTTGTTGTCTTGACGGCTGAACTGGCGGTGTTTGTTCAGTTGGTTTATAAGGTAGCCATGGTTCGGGCAATAAGGAACGCGCAAGACCGTCGGGCATGTCTTTGACAAACACCCGTTCATTAATCTCCTGCGTTTCGCTTATGCTCGTCATGCCCCCGCCTGACTGCAAAAGTGTTCCCCGATTTCTCAAGAAGAATACCGGATTAGCGCGAAAGAAACTTCAAGCCCTTGCGCGCTGTGCTGCCTATGGTACATGAACGCCAGCCAAAATCGAGAGGGTTCCCGCATCGAGAATCCTTGACGCCCGTAGACTGAGTGCAATCGGGCGCTACATATTCAAAATTCCGCCTCGCACTGCGCATCCGCTGCAGCCCAACGAGGCCTGTTATAGTGGAGCTGTCATGTCGAAACCGGTCGTAACCCGTTTTGCCCCTTCGCCCACGGGTTTCCTACATATTGGCGGAGCCCGGACCGCCCTGTTCAACTGGCTTTATGCCAAGCATAGCGGCGGTAAGATGCTGCTACGCATCGAAGATACAGATCGTGAGCGCTCCACGGATGCTGCAACGGCAGCGATCCTCGATGGCCTCACATGGCTGGGTCTTGATTGGGATGGCGATGCCATCTCACAGTTTGAACGCGCCCCACGCCATCGCGAAGTAGCCGAAGAACTGGTCGCTAAAGGCAAAGCTTATTATTGCTATGCGACACCAGCCGAACTGGAAGACATGCGCGAAAAGGCACGTGCCGAAGGCCGCCCACCGCGTTATGATGGTCGCTGGCGTGATCGCGATCCATCCGAAGCACCAGAAGGTGTAAAGCCGGTCATCCGAATCAAGGCACCGCAGGAAGGTGAAACCCTTGTTCGCGATGCGGTTCAGGGTGATGTTCGTTTCCCAAACAAGGACTTAGATGATTTCATCATCCTTCGTTCCGACGGTACGCCAACATATATGCACGCCGTTGTCGTCGATGATAATGATATGGGCGTCACCCACATTATCCGCGGCGATGATCATCTGACCAATGCTGCGCGTCAGACGGTGATTTATGATGCGATGGGCTGGGAAGTTCCTCAGATGTCGCATATTCCGCTCATTCATGGTGCGGATGGCGCGAAGCTCTCCAAGCGTCACGGCGCACTTGGCGTCGATGCATATCGCGCCATGGGTTATCTGCCGGAAGCTCTGCGCAACTATCTGGTTCGCCTTGGCTGGAGCCATGGCGACGATGAAATCATGTCGACCGAACAGATGATCGAGTGGTTTGACGTGAAGGATATAAACAAAGGTGCTGCGCGCTTTGACTTCCAGAAGCTGGAAGCAATCAATGGCCTCTATATGCGCAACAGCGACGACAAGGCACTGTTTGATGCTCTGATCGCTGTCTTGCCTGAGATCGAAGGCGGCAAAGAACTTGAAGCCTCTCTGGACGACAAAGGCCGTGAGCAGCTTCTCACAGCAATGCCCGGTCTAAAAGATCGTGCAAAGACACTCGTCGAACTCGTAGACGGTGCCAAGTTCATCTTCGCCAAGCGCCCACTTGCATTTGATGAAAAGGCCGCATCCCTGCTTAATGACGAAGGCCGAGCAGTGCTGGCGGCTGCCCTTCCGCATCTGGAATCAGTCAAAGAATGGACTGTGGAAGCACTTGATGCGGCGGTTCGCACCCATGCTGAAGCCACAGGCTTGAAGCTTGGAAAGGTGGCACAACCACTGCGCGCTGCCCTTACGGGTCGCGCTACATCTCCGGGTGTATTCGATGTGCTGTTTGTGCTCGGTCGTGAAGAGTCACTTGCACGCATAAAAGATCAAATCGTTTGAACTGTTAGCATTCACGCTGACGTGACAAAACGGGCTTAATTAGTCCAAATTACGCATTGCATCGCAAAATCATTGGGATAGTTTGGCGGTCGAAATCGTTTGGATAATACGTTCAAAACTAGTGGTCTGATTCCGACATTTGCGCCCTTCGGTTACAAGTATCGGAATGAAAAAGACCACTAGCAAGTTTCCCGCGCAAGCGGGAAACATTCGGAATTTGCGAAAGACAAGTTATAACGACGATTAAAATTCAGCCGTCGCAAAGACGGCAAAGTGGACACGAAAGGAAACACGATGTCAGATAAGACAGCTAGCTTTACCCTCGACGGCAAAACGTTCGACCTGCCTGTACGACAAGGCACTGTCGGGCCGGACGTCGTTGACATCGGTCCACTTTACAAGAATGCGAATGCCTTCACTTACGATCCTGGTTTCACGTCGACTGCTTCGTGCGAATCCAAGATCACCTACATCGATGGCGATGAAGGCGTATTGCTCTATCGTGGCTATCCGATTGATCAGCTTGCTGAACACGGCGACTTCCTCGAAACATGCTACCTGCTGCTTTACGGCGAACTGCCAACGGCAACTCAGAAAGCTGATTTCGATTATCGCGTGACCCGTCACACGATGATCCATGAGCAGATGACGAAGTTCTTCACAGGCTTCCGTCGTGATGCGCATCCGATGGCCGTGATCGTAGGCTGCGTTGGTGCAATGTCTGCTTTCTACCACGACTCGACCGATATCACCGATCCACATCAGCGCATGGTCGCTTCGATCCGCTTGATCGCCAAGGTGCCAACGCTGGCTGCGATGGCCTATAAGTATCACATCGGCCAGCCCTTCATGTATCCGAAGAACGACCTCGATTTCGCGTCGAACTTCCTACACATGTGCTTCGGCGTTCCTTGCGAAGAATATAAGGTCAATCCGGTTCTAGCCCGCGCTATGGATCGTATCTTCATCCTGCATGCAGATCACGAGCAGAACGCTTCGACGTCGACTGTCCGTCTGGCCGGTTCATCAGGCGCAAACCCGTTCGCGTGTATCGCAGCTGGCGTTGCCTGCCTCTGGGGCCCTGCTCATGGTGGCGCAAACGAAGCCGCGCTTAACATGCTTGCTGAAATCGGCTCGGTTGACCGCATTCCAGAATTCATCGCCCGTGCCAAGGACAAGAACGATCCATTCCGTCTGATGGGCTTTGGTCACCGCGTTTACAAGAACTACGATCCACGCGCCAAGATCATGCAGAAGACCTGTCATGAGGTTCTCGGTGAACTCGGCATCAAGGACGATCCGCTTCTCGACGTCGCTCTGGAACTGGAAAAGATCGCTCTGACCGATGAATACTTCATCGAAAAGAAGCTCTATCCAAACATCGACTTCTATTCCGGCATTACACTGAAGGCGCTCGGCTTCCCGACCGAAATGTTCACGGTTCTGTTCGCGCTCGCCCGTACAGTTGGCTGGGTCGCACAGTGGAAAGAAATGATCGAAGATCCACAACAGAAGATCGGTCGTCCGCGTCAGCTCTACACCGGCGCTGCAGAACGCGATTACGTACCAGTCGCAAAGCGTAAGTAATCCATACACAATAAAAAACCCCGGCAAATTGCCGGGGTTTTTGTTTGTAACGATTTTAAAGGTCAGCGCTTTCTGCCGTTTTCAGCAAGATCAAGTAGAACGCGCGCACCGATCTCACCTGATGGCCGCTCGGTAGCCATGATCGACGTCACCTTATCGAAGCCATCAAGCTGAGCTTGCCGAAAAGCACCTTTCTGCATCAATTGCTCGATGTAGCGCGCCAGGTTGCCGGGCCTCACGGATTCATTGAAAAATTCCGGTACAACAGGCGCATCTGCGATAATGTTAGGCAGTGCTGCACTCCAGATCGTAATTTTGGAGATCAGAAACTGACGCGCAAACCAATCCGCTTTATAAGAAAGAACGGTTGGAATATGCGACAGCGCCAATTCCAATGAGACTGTGCCCGATGCAGCCAATGCCGCGTCTGCGCGAGCAAAAGCCTGCCATTTTGCCTCGTCTCCCGTCACGATCAACGGCTTAACTGCCCAGTCCTTGGACATCTCACGCACTGTTTCCTCAATACGAGGCAATGTCGGCAGGATGACTTCCAGCTTTTCCACACGTGTCGCCAATTCGGCAACCGCTTTGCCGAACGGCTCCATAAGCATCTGGAGTTCCCCGCGACGCGAGCCAGGAAGCAGCAGCAAGCAACGAGTGTCATCAGGCCAGCGTTTCTGCTCGGCAGCCTTTTGCGCTGCCTGCACCTCCAAGATGGGTGCATAACTGCTGAGACGATGCCCGACATAAGTTGATTGCGGCCCGTTGAGCCGTTTCATCACATCAACCTCGAACGGCAACACCGTCAGAACATGATCAACATAGGCCCGCATTTCTTTCGCGCGTTGTGGACGCCAGGCCCAAACACTCGGTGCGATATATTTCACAATTGGGATCGAAGAATCCGTCGCCCTTATTTTCTTTGCAACCCGATGCGTAAACTCAGGGCTATCAATCAGCAGAACGCAATCAGGCTTCTCGGCAACGATACGCTTCGCCGTCTGTCGGATACGCAGAATAAGACCGGGAAGATTCTTGAGGATCGCACCAAGGCCCATCAGAGCAATTTCATGCGGATCGAAAAAGCTTTTCAATCCGCGCTGGGTCAAATGCTCGCCGCCAACGCCAACGATGTCGACCAGCCTGTCAGTCTGGCTGCGAAGAGCATCAATCAGGTCGGCACCAAGTAGATCGCCGGATTCCTCTCCGGCCACGATTGCGATTTTCAATGGCCGGCTGGTTTTGCTCACCCTGTCGTGTCCTTTGTGCTTCGACTGATCGTTTCGATAAACAGGCCTTTTTCGTTTGCCGCAGCCAAGGTTTCTCCCAGCCCAAGAATGAAGGTGCGTCCCGCTTCAATCGCGATGCCGGAAAGCCCTGCGCGTGCAGCGTTTTCCACTGTCGACACGCCAATGGCTGGCAAATCGGCGCGTTCATCCTGTCTTGGCTTGGCCATTTTTACAAGTACGCCGCCACGCTTGGGAATTCTGCCTTCCTGACGTAGGGCAAAAACGCGCTCAATCATCAGGTCAGTGCCTTCAGCACCTTCAAGAGCGACAACCCGTCCGCCGGCTGCGATTGCACCCTGCCCGACATCAAGTTCCCCCAACCGAAGAGCTGCTTCCATCGCAAGCGTAATATTACGGCGCTCGCGCGAATCCGGTGTCAATCGTGTGAGACAGCGTGCAGGCTCTGGCGATAACAGGTCTGGCACGACTTCGTGCGCTCCTACCATTTTGAAGCCGTATCGCTCTAGCAGGCGCATAAAAGCCCGCAACAACGCATCGTCGCCCTGACTGAGAGCAACGAGAACATACCGCATCGCTCGGATTGTGGGCAAGTTAAGCTTCAAATCGCTCAGGTGCGGCCGATTGCGAAGGCCACCAGCAAGAACCACCTGCGAAACGCCAGCGGAACGCATGGCACGCATCAACATGCCAAAATCGACAGCCGAGATTTCCTGATGATCATATTCGTAGAGCGAAGCATCAGCTTCACCACGCAGCGGAAGCACAAAAGGCGGATTTCCATCCGCCTTTAAAGCCTCGGCCACCTTAATCGGCAATAGGCCATTGCCAGCTATAATAGCAGTGCGGGGGCGCTTGTTCACGCTCTGCCCGCTATCAAGCGTCGTCACCGTCATCCATCGCTCCGCCAACGGATGAACCGAGCGGTGGAGTGCAATAGGCGCGTTTATTATCCACCAGAATGAAGGAGATAAGATCAGCCACACCGTCCGAGTCAGGAAATGCCTTCAGAACGTCCTGCGCGCGTTCACGAACAGGCTTAGAACGATCAAACAGCATATGCACTGCATGGCGCAGATTGTGAATATCTTTGCGCTGCATGCCCGAACGCTTCATGCCGATAATGTTCAAACCACCCAGATAGGCGTGGTTGCCGATAGCACTGCCGTAGGGAATGAGATCATGGGCGAGTGCAGCCATACCGCCAACAAACGCATGATGACCAACGCGCGTGAACTGATGAACAGCGGAACCGCCACCAAGAATGGCATGATGGCCGATTTCCACATGCCCGCCGATCATCACGTTGTTGGCGAATGTGACGTGATCGCCGACATCGCAGTCGTGAGCGACATGTGCATAAGCAAGAAACTGACAATTGTCGCCAACGCTTGTATATCCGCGACTGCTGTCCGAACCGCGATGCATGGTGACACCTTCGCGGATAAGACAGTTTGTGCCAACGATAAGCTTGGTCGGACCGCCTTTATGCTTTCCATTCTGTGGATCGCAACCGAGAACGGCATGCGGATAAACCTTTGCGCCAGCACCAAGCGTTACCGCCTCAGTGACGACAACATGGCTCATCAGTTCCGAGCCATCACCGACGACGGCGCCAGACTGAACATGGCAAAATGGACCGACAGATACGCCTCGTCCCAGCTCCACACCCTGCTCGACGAGAGCTGTAGGGTGGATAAAAGTTTCCTTCATTGAGGTACTCACGCCTTTTCTTCGGCTACGCCAACCATCGCGGCAACTTCAGCTTCGGCAACCTTTACGCCATCAACTTCCGCCACGCACTCAAATTTAGAGATGTTTCCGCGCTGTTTTATCTTCTTCACGTGAAGGTGAAGCTGGTCGCCCGGAACCACCGGACGACGGAACTTGGCTTTGTCGATCGTCATGAAATAAACAAGGCTAGGCGCGTCTGTGCCCTTTTTGAGAACAGTGATCGCACCAGCTGTCTGGGCCATGGCTTCGATAATAAGAACACCTGGCATAATCGGCTTATCAGGAAAATGGCCGGTAAAGTGCGGCTCATTAAACGTGACATTCTTGATGCCTGTCGCAGATTCATCGCCATCAATATTGATGATACGATCAATCAGCAAAAATGGATATCGATGCGGGAGCGCACGCATAACTGCATGAATATCTGCGGTTTCCAGCTTCTTCTGATTAGCATCACTCATCAGAGGATTGCTCCTTTCTTGGTTTCCCGATGCTCCGGATATTCGCGATATCTCTGAACCATTGTTTAATTGGCCGAGCGGGGACGCCCCCCCAACGCTCACCATCGGGTATGTCATTCATTACGCCGCTTCCCGCAGCAATCTGTACACGCGAACCGATAACCACGTGATCGGCAAGGCCTACACTGCCGCCGATCATGGTTTGGTCACCGATAACAACACTTCCCGAAATACCGCAAAGTGCAGCCACAACGCAAAATCGGCCAAATCGCACATTATGCGCAATCTGCACCAGATTATCGATCTTAGTACCCTCACCGATAACGGTATCGTTTAGAGCACCACGATCAATCGTGGTATTTGCACCGATTTCGACATCGTCCTGCAGGATAACACGTCCAAGCTGAGGCACCTTTTCAAGGCCTCTAGGCCCAGGAACATAGCCAAAGCCGTCCTGCCCGATACGAACACCCGGATGCAGAGACACGCGATTGCCGATCAGGGCAAACTGAACAGCTACACCTGGCGCAATATAACTATCGCGACCGATCTGGCAGCCTTCGCCAACGACAGCTGTTGCAGCAATCAGCGTCCCGGCACCAATACTGACATTCCTGCCAATCATCGCGCCCGCTTCAATTGTCGCACCATCTTCGATCGTTGCAGATGGATGAATAAATGCCGCCGGGGAAATACCAGTTTCACCCAGCCAGCTTTCCGGCCTCACCGATACAGGAAAAAGCATCCGTCCGACGGACGAAAAATCACGCTGAGGATTTCTGGTAACAAGCGCTGCCATACCCGAAGGAACATTATCAGCGACATCTTCAGAACAAAGAACACCTGCGGCCTTCATGCCAGCAAGTGCGGCAGCATTCTTTTTGCCATCAACAAAAACGAGTGCATTTTCACTCGCATCATTCAATGAAGCTAAACGTGCAACAGCACGCGGTGCAAACTTCGGGTTGCGAAGTTTAGCACCGGTAAAATCTGCTATATCGCCGATCGTGAGTTCACGAGAAGGCTTGAAGAAAATGGGATCTGCCATCAAAGCACTTTCTTGCCCGGGGCATGTCTGCCCCGGGAAAAGGCAAATCTATTAGAACTTGGTCGAAACACCAAAGTTGAAATTCTGAACCTTATCGGTATCAGCCTTTGCAATAGGGAATGCGTAGTCAAAGCGCAACGGACCGAATGGCGAAGCCCACATCAAGCTCACACCAGCCGAAGCACGAAGCTTCTTGTCGTCGCCATTAACACCCGTGGTATCATTTCCATACAGGGTTGCAGCGTCTGCAAAGAGAGCACCACGGATACCAAGGCTTTCTGGAACAAGCGGCATCGGGAACTGAACTTCAGCCGTACCGTTGAAATAGGTCGTTCCACCCATCCAGTAGCGGTTGCCGTTGTTCGCATCCTGATAAGGACCAATGCCGTTGAACTTGAAGCCGCGGATCATATCCGAATTGTTCTTGAACAGATCGAAGATACGAACGCCGTCATTACCAAATTCGTGGATGTAACCACCACCGACACCCAGCATACCGACGATGTCAGCTTCCTGCATAAGCGTGGTGTAGTAATTACCCTTGAAAGTCGTCTTGACGTACTTCGCGTCACCACCAAGACCCGCAAATTCCTGCGTGAACTTCGCATAAATACCTTCATGCGGGTTCTTCATATCGTCGATGGAATTGTAGGTTAGCGAGTAGCTAACCGACGAACGCAGCCATGGGCTGAATTCAGCTGCATCGATAAGAGCAGGTGCGTAGTAATCTGGATCAGGGTTACCATCAGGACCAGAAACGTACAGGTCGTACTTTTCCTGAACGAGGTTATAGGCCAGACCAGCAGAGAAGTTATCGGTGATCGGCAAGCCGAAACGGATCGTGCCGCCCGTCTGCTGAACATCATAACGACCGCCGCTATCTACGCGGTACGAGCGACGGAATACGTCGAAACCAGCCGACATGCGATAGCCGAGGAAGTATGGCTCGGTGAACGACAGCGCGTAGTTACGCATTTCGTCCTGACCTGCACCAGCACTGATTCGGATAAACTGGCCACGACCGAGGAAGTTGCGCTCGGTAATAGCAGCTTCAACCTGTGCACCAGGCGATTCGCCACCGGTCGTGTAACCACCACCGATTGAGAATTCACCGGTCGACTTTTCGACAACGTCAACAACCAGAATCACCTGATCAGGCTCTGCACCTGGAGCAGTGGAGATATTGACAGTCTGGAAGAAGTCGAGTGCTTCGAGACGACGCTTCGCACGCTGGACCATGACCTGATTGAAGGCATCGCCTTCGTTCATGTCGAACTCACGACGAATGACGTAATCGCGGGTCTTGTCGTTGCCGCGGATTTCGATGCGCTCAACATAAGCGCGCGGACCCTGATCAACACTATAGACGAGCGAGATTGTGTGATTGTCAAAATCACGATCACCGCGCGGCTCGACCTTGGCAAATGCGTAACCGCTACCGGCAACATTTTCCGTGATAGCCGTAACGGAGTCTTCGATTTCTTTAGCGCTGTAAGGCTTGCCTTCGCGCGTCTTGACCAGACCACCAAGAGCCTGCGTATCAACACCTTCAACGGTGCTTTCAACGCCGACATTACCGAAGGTATAGCGCTGACCTTCGTCAACGGTAACCGTAATCGTGTATTCGTTGGTCGATGGATCAAGCGTAGCATTCGATGAAAGTACGCGGAAATCCGCATAACCACGGTTGTAGTAGAAACGACGCAGCGTTTCTTCATCAGCCTGCAGACGACCTTCATCATAAACGTCGTTACGGGTCAGCCACGAAAGCGGGTTCGAGCGCTTGGTGGAGATCACGTCACGCAGACGACGCGAGCCGTATGCACTATTACCAACGAAATTAATGTTAGCGATCTTGGTGCGCGAACCTTCCGTGATTTCATAAACCACGTTGACGCGACCCTGACCGAGATCAACGGTACGAGCATTTACAACCGCATCGCTGCGGCCGATATGCGCGTAAGCACCCTTGATGGCTTCCTTGTCAGCTTCCATGGTTGCCGCGTCATACGGCGAACGGGCCTTGAGCTGAACGGCGCGAGCCAGATCAGGATCCTTAACCTTTTTGTTTCCCTGGAAAAGGACGTTGTTCACAACAGAACGTTCGCTCACCTGAACGATCAGCGATCCACCAGACTGGTTGATGCGAACATCAGAGAACAAACCCATTGCGAAAAGGCGCTTAACAGCAGCATCAATATCATTGCTGTTGAAAGCCTTGCCCGGGCGAATGTCGATATTGTCACGGATTGTCTGCGCATCGACGCGCGTATTGCCGCGCACTTCAATACGATTGACGACCGCGGCCTCAGCAGCATTTACCGATGCCAGAGAGAGCGCAGCAGTACCCGAAGCTACAAGAGCCACCGACATGGCGAGCGCTGAAGCGGCGCCAAAGAATTTAGAACTTGCCGTCATAGGCTTTCCGAACCTTCGTTTCTTTCTGTCCCCGGGGCGAATTTCCCAGAAATGCACGTATAGATACAACCGTAATAGCCGGTTTTTCTATACAAGCAAGCGTCGCGGTTAAAATCTGTTTACTTAAGCAACCAGCGTGACATCCGTGCCACGCGATTTAACGGTTATGGTAAACAAATCACTACGCTTTTCCAGTCCTCACTCCCAACGTTCATTTCTGATTAACGCCTCTACACAGCTTTCACTGTGAGTAGCGCTTCTTGCGGTAGAGAGTCTCGCCATATTGGCAGCGCGACCCAGTTCCCCGTCAACCAGCCGGACAGTGATCTAGCAGGCAAACAGGTCGTTGAAAAGTACGAACCCCATGAATCCCATCACAACGAGGAATCCAACACGATAAAAAATTTCCTGCGCCCAAACAGACACAGGGCTGCCCTTGATTGCTTCCACGGCGTAGAAAACCAGATGCCCACCATCCAGCGGCGGCAAGGGAAACAGGTTCAAAAGCCCAATGCCAATGGACAGCATCGCAGTCAGCTGGATAAGCCAATCAAATCCCTGACTTGCAGCCTTGCCCGCCATATTGGCAATCTTCACGGGTCCGCCGAGCTGACATTTATCTTCACGACCAACGGCAAAGCGCTGAAAAAACTCTCCAGTGCGACTGATGATATGTCCGGTTTCGACAATCGCCTGCCCCACTGATTCGAGCGGACCATATTCAATACGGCGGAAATTTCCGACCGCCTGCGTGGTTTCCACGCCAATCGCCCCCATCTTGACCTTGTTGCCCAGAGGGTCTGTACGTTCAACGAGTGCAGGTGTGGCCTTAAGATCGACCATCTTGCCATCGCGCTCGACAGTGAAGTCCAGCACATCGCCCGAGCGCCCGGAAACGATCCGCTGCACATCGGAGAAAGTTGTAATCTTCTCCCCATTCACACTAACAAAGCGATCACCCGGCTCAAAACCGGCTGCGGCAGCCGGACTGTCCGGCTGAACGCCAGCAACAAGCGGGTCAGCAATCTGCCGTCCATACAACGCAAAGAACACGCTGAAGATGACAACCGTAAGAATGATGTTGAATGCAGGGCCAGCAAAAACCGTTGCAGCGCGCTTCCAGACCGGCTGCGTATGGAATGCCCTACTCTGTTCTTCTGCGCTGAGATTGGAGTTATCCACACCCACAGGCGAACTCGTAGCACTTTCATCGCCCAGAAACTTCACATAGCCGCCAAGAGGAATTGCTGAAAGCTTCCAGCGCGTCCCGTGCTTATCGGTGAAGCCGATTAGTTCAGGTCCGAAACCAATAGAAAAAGCGCTTGCGCCAATACCGCACCAGCGTCCTACGAGGTAATGCCCCATTTCGTGCACGAAAACGACAACCGTCAGCACAAAAAGAAATGGAATTATGGTTCCGACAAGCAGACTTTCACTGCCGATAAAAAAGGCCAGAGCCTCCTGCAAATTACCACTCCTACGAATTCATACGCGCTCAGAAACTAAAAAAGATTGCAGATGGTACATCTGGCTCGGCGATAATAGCACCAAAGAGGTACAGAAGCGCTGCCGCCGCCACAAGCCCATCCACTCGATCCAGAACACCACCATGTCCTGGCAAAAGACGACCGGAATCCTTTGCACCGAACTGCCGCTTAACCCATGATTCAGCCAGATCGCCAATCTGCGAGACGATAGAGAGAAGAAGAGCGAGTAGCGGCACGATCCAACTACCGGGTGCTGCCACCAGTGACGCAACCAGAATGCCGCCTGCAACGGCTGCCGCAGCACCACCCAAAGCCCCTGACCATGTCTTGTTAGGCGAAAAGCGCGGCGCAAGCTTGGGTCCACCCAACGCACGCCCATTGAAATAGGCTGCGATATCGGTCGACCATACGACTGCAAAAAGGAAACATATAGCTGTGAAGCCAAACGGCTCATCGCCACGCAACAGCGAAAGCGAGATAGCTGAAAAGCCAGCGTAAAAAAGACCAGCAGCAGGCCATCCGCGCCCTGTCTTCCACTGCGTTGCCAATAGAATGATGCAACCGGCAAGCAGCACGCCAATTGTCAGCAAAGCACCCCGGTCGACAATTAGAAGAATGAAGGTCGCAAGCAGCCAGACCCAACCGAAAATGCGAGAAAATGAAGTCTGCTTTATCGCACTGAGTTCAGTCCACTCGTAAAACATCGCCAGACCAATGGCGATAGAGAACAGAGTGAAACCCAACCCGCCTACCCAGGTCAGCCAGAGGGCCGCAGCGCCGAGAACTATGGCGGTCAGAATACGAGTTTGCAGATTTGACATTGATACCTTTCGGCTAACTTACAGCGGTTCCAGTTAAGATCGAATCGTTGAAACCGCTGTAACTATTTGTTTTTACGCATTTCCGAACGCCAGACCGGTTCCCACTTTTGCTGGAAATGCTTTAAACTGTTAGAACGATCTTTACGCATCCCACCGGGCGCGCGGCGCTCTATGCTGATAGGCCGCATCAAACCGCTGCACCTTTTGCCGAAGTGCATTCGATTGCGGTTGAACACTCTTCGAGCTTGTCGCGCGCTTCTACGCCACCGAAACGGCGCTCGCGCTGACGGAAAACTTCATAAGCTGCATCAAGATCAGCAGGCTTGAAATCAGGCCAGTGCCCCGGCACAAACAGAAACTCGGAATAAGCCGCCTGCCAGAGCAGAAAATTCGACAGACGCATTTCGCCGCTCGTGCGAATGATCAGATCTGGATCAGGAATACCTGCAGTATCCAGGTTTGCAGAGATCAAATCAGCGGAAATCGATGACGGATCAAGAAGGCCGGCCGCGACATCGCGCGCCAGACTTTTAACGGCACGCGCAATTTCATCGCGCGAACCGTAATTGAAGGCAATGATCAGATTAAGGCCCGCGTTGTGTCGGGTTAGTGTCTCTGCTTCGCTGAGCAATCCACAAATATCGGAGGCCAACCCTTCGCGCTCGCCAATAATCCGCACCCGGACATTATTGCGATGCAGTTCAGCAAGATCGCGCCGGATAAACAGTTTCAGCAACCCCATAAGATCGCCGACTTCGCCGCTCGGGCGTGACCAGTTTTCGGAAGAAAACGCAAAAAGGGTGAGATAGCCAAGACCGCGATCACCTGCGCCCCTCACCGTCTCACGCAAAGCTTCAACTCCGGCTCTGTGGCCGGCGCTGCGCGGCAAACCGCGCGCCTTCGCCCAACGGCCATTGCCATCCATAATAATGGCTATGTGGCGCGGATCGGACATTGCGAAGCTCTCCTCATTGGTAAATCATGCAAATCCAGTGCCTAACGTCATAAATCTGTAGCGTTTGAACAAACACAATCAGAATTTCACAACTTGCCAGACACTGGCAACGAATTGTTTCTAATTTCGTTTGGTTTCAAAGTCCGGCTCCAATCATGATATGAAATCGCACGAACTTTGAAATCAAGAAACTAGACCTGCATGATCTCGCCTTCTTTGACCGAAACGATCTTATCCATTTCGGCGATCGTATCGTCAGTGAGCTTCTGAACCTTTTCAGAAAGGCCGCGGCTGTCATCCTGACTGATGTCGCCGTCTTTCTCGAGCTTCTTAAGCGTATCCATACCATCACGGCGAACGTGACGCGCTGCAATACGGCCCTGTTCGGCATATTGATGCGCAATCTTGACCAGCTCTTTACGGCGCTGTTCATTGAGTTCGGGCAGTGGAATGCGAAGCGTCATGCCATCGGTGATTGGATTGAGACCAAGACCGGATTCACGAATCGCGCGCTCAACCGCGCCAACCATGCTCTTGTCCCATACGGAAACCGAAAGCATGCGCGATTCAGGCACAGTGATATTGGCGACCTGATTGATCGGCATTTCAGCGCCATAAGCTGTAATCGTAATTGGTTCGAGCAAGCTTGCAGAAGCGCGACCCGTACGCAGACCACCAAGGTCATGCTTCAGGGCGCTGACTGCGCCTTCCATGCGTCGCTTCAGGTCGTTGATGTCAAAAACATCGCTCATACATGTTCTCCTTCAGTGCGCGACAAGACAAACGATCGATAGCCGATTATTTATCGGAAACGATCGTGCAGCGTCCTTTGCCTTGCAGAATATCGGCCAAGCCGCCGTTTTCATGGATGGAATAAACTATTATCGGAATGTTGTTCTCACGCGCAAGGGCGACAGCAGCCGTATCCATCACCGCGAGCCCGCGATCAAGAACTTCCTTGTGTGTGAGCTTGTCAAACCGCGTTGCAGTTGGGTCTTTTTTCGGGTCAGCCGAATAAATACCATCGACCTGCGTGCCCTTCAAAAGTGCATCCGCACCAATTTCGGCTGCGCGCAATGCTGCGGCCGAGTCTGTTGTGAAGAAAGGATTGCCAGTACCACCTGCGAAAATCACAACCTTTCCTTCGTCCATATAGGCAGTTGCCTTGCGCTGAGAGAAGCTCTCGCAGATTTCAGGCATTGCTATGGCGGAAAGGACAACGGCATCCACGCCGATTTTGTGAAGCGAAGTACGCAGGGCCAGCGAATTGATCACCGTTGCAAGCATACCCATGTGATCACCCGTCACGCGGTCGCCACCCTTGGACGCTACTGCAACGCCTCGGAAAATATTGCCGCCACCGATCACGACACCCACTTCAACGCCCAGTTCACGCGCCTGAGCAATGTCACTGGCAATGCGATCGGCAACCGAGACATCGATGCCAAAGCCCTGACTGCCCATCAATGCTTCGCCTGAGGCTTTGAGGACAACGCGTTTATAGGCGGACTTAACGGACATGGAGTGTTCTCCGCAGATCATGATCAACTGTTACTATTGGGGTTCCGATACACGAAGGGCACCGCGTTGTCACGCGATGCCCTTCACAATCAAAAGCCTTTTAACCCATTTCCAGCAAAACTGCATAAGCCTTTTGCGTAGGATAATGTGGCAAGACAAATATTGAAGCGCATACGAAAACCGGATGCACCTCCAAAAGGCTGTTTAGCCCTTGGCAGCAGCAGCAACTTCAGCAGCGAAGTCGCTTTCTTCCTTCTCGATGCCTTCACCGAGAGCGATGCGTGCAAAGCCGATGATCTTCGCAGGAGCGCCGATCGACTTTTCAGCTTCCTTAAGCGCTGCTTCAACAGTCAGGTCCGGATTGATAACGAAAGCCTGCGAAAGAAGAACAACTTCTTCGTAGAACTTGCGCATACGGCCTTCGATCATCTTTTCGATGATGTTGTCTGGCTTGCCGGATTCACGAGCCTGCTCGATGAAAATAGCCTTTTCACGCTCAGCAGCAGCTGGATCAACGTCAGCAGCAGTCAGTGCAAGCGGGTTGATTGCAGCAACGTGCATTGCGACCTGGCGGCCAAATGCGTTTGCAGCTTCTACGTCGCCAGCCGTTTCGATTGCAACGAGAACGCCGAGCTTGCCGAGGCCGTCTGCAACGCCGTTGTGAATGTAGGTAGCAACTGCACCCTGCGAAACTTCAAGAGCCGCCGAGCGACGGAAGCTGATGTTTTCACCAATGGTTGCAACTGCATCTTTCGCAGCCTGCGTTACCGACTTGCCGTCGATGTCTGCTGCAGCAACAGCTTCCGACGAACCATCGGTCGACAGAGCAGCCTGAGCGATCTTGCGAACGAGATCCTGGAAAGCGTCGTTACGAGCAACGAAGTCGGTCTCGGAATTGACTTCAACAACAACAGCCTTGTTGCCGGAAGCTGCAACACCAACCAGACCTTCAGCAGCCGTACGGCCAGCCTTCTTGTCAGCCTTTGCCATGCCCTTGGCGCGCAGGTAATCAACAGCGGCTTCGATGTCGCCATTGGTTTCAGCAAGCGCTGCCTTGCAGTCCATCATGCCTGCGCCAGTCAGTTCGCGGAGTTCTTTAACCTGTGATGCGGAAATGCTCATTGTGTCGCCTTTCACGAAAGCGAAGGCACACCGAATGGGTGTGCCAACTTTTAACCAACGCTCATTGCGTCGGAACGAATGAAGTTATCCACCCGTCATGTGACGGATGGATGAAATTCATAAGCGCTGATTATGCGCCTGCAGCTGGAGCTTCGAGAGCTGGCTCAACAGGAGCTTCAGCCTGTGCACCAACGTCGATGCCAAGCGCGCCCTGCTGACGTGCAATGCCGTCAAGAGCAGCACGGGCAATCAGATCGCAATAAAGCGAAATAGCGCGTGCAGCATCGTCGTTCCCTGGGATCGGGAAGTCGATCTGGTCTGGGTTGCAGTTCGAATCGATAACAGCAACAACCGGAATGCCAAGACGCTTTGCTTCCTGGATAGCAATTGCTTCCTTGTTGGTGTCAACGATGAACATCAGATCAGGAACCGAACCCATGTCCTTGATGCCGCCAAGTGCGCGGTCGAGTTTTTCACGCTCGCGCTCGAGGTTCAGGCGTTCCTTCTTGGTGAAGCCGTGTGCTTCGCCCGAGAGAATTTCGTCGAGCTTGCGCAGACGCTGGATCGAGTTCGAAATCGTCTTCCAGTTGGTCATCATGCCGCCAAGCCAGCGTGCATTAACGTAGTACTGAGCCGAACGGGCTGCTGCATCAGCAATGATGTCCGAAGCCTGGCGCTTGGTACCAACGAACAGAACGCGGCCACCACGAGCAACAGTGTCCGAAACGACCTTCAGCGCATTGTGCAGCAGGGGAACGGTCTGGGACAGGTCGAGAATGTGGATGTTGTTACGGTCGCCATAGATGTATGGGGCCATCTTCGGATTCCAGCGGTGTGTCTGGTGACCGAAGTGAACGCCAGCTTCCAGAAGCTGACGCATGCTGAATTCAGGCAATGCCATCTGTATTTTCCTTTTCCGGTTGAACCTCCACGGGCTGAGGCGATTGCTCGCCACCGGAGGCTGAAGCAGGATTTCTCCCTGCAAAAGCCCAATCCCGTGTGTGGAATAGGCGCGCTGTTAACTTATCGCGCCAATAAATGCAAGCCTTGTGACCATTATACCGCCAAAGACTGTATTAAAGCATCTCCAGAAAAGCGGGAACCGGCTTTCTGGAGATGCGGAGAACAAATAATTGGAGCGTCTCCAACCAATCTATCTAAACTGAATCCGCTCTAATAAACTTATTTGCAGCTCGCGCTTGGCTGCTTGTCATCATATACATCAAGCTTGACCAGTTTTCCGCGCATGGAAAAATCACCATAATCCATGGTTAGGTCGCGCGTAATGCCATTCCGGTATAGCTTGAAATTAATGCGATAAATCGGTAGCCCGTCCTGCTTTTCCTTGTCATCGAAATAGGAAATCGTCACCGGCCAGACATTGTCCTTCGTGAACTTGCCCATGGCTTTGGTTTCGTCGCTTTTGGCTTCCTGCTCCTTGCCGACAACAACGGTCGTTGCGACAACACGATCAGCATCTTCCGACGCATCGTATAATGACGTCTGGTAAAATCGTTCGCCAGCTTCCGCCTTGCCGATCAGCTCTTCCATATGAGTCGTCGGAAATTGTGTCGCCTTCAGATCGATATTGTCTTCTTTAGGTTTGGACAGGGCGACAACCGTTTTGCCGTCTTCAACCTTGGCATCGCCGCGCACTTCCTTGACCAGTTCCTTATCGACAAAAGTCTTGTTGACGAAACGGAAGTCCTTGCCGTTGCCGCTTTCAAAGGTTGTCGTCTGCTGATCGGTCACACGCTGCGGCTGCTCATCCATGTCGATGCGCGTCACGAAACGAAAATTCGTCGTATAACCTTCGCAGGCTGAACCATTGAACTCATAGACCATACGGCCGGTCAGCCCACTGATCCCGGATTTCTCATCGGCACGATCCAACGTGAGATCATACACTGCGCGATGCGGAACCAACGTTACCGTCGAAGCAGCGGCGGCAATACCGACCGAGCTACCCCAAACGCAAGCCGCTGCTCCGCTTGCTGCAAATGCCATACTCAAAAAACGCATACATGAATCTCCCGATCTGTTGAGGAGCATGATAAAAAAACTCATGGCGGAAGCGAGGCAAAAAACGCACCCTCCCCAAAAGCTTCACCGATTCTATCCAATATATCGGGTGCGAAAGGCATTAAGTTAGTAAGGATTAATAGAATGACCGACACAATCGACAGCCGTCTTAAAAATCTGGGTATATCTTTGCCAGAAGCCGCAGCACCAGCTGCAAACTACGTGCCTTTCGCACAAACGGGCTCTCTGCTGCTTACATCGGGCCAGCTTCCGCTGGAAAATGGCAAACTCGTTCATACCGGCCAGATTGGCGATGTGCTCACAGTGGCACACGGTCAGGCCGCAGCGCGCGCATGTGCCGTCAATATATTGGCGCAAGCAAAGGCTGCACTTGGCGACCTGAACAACATCAAGCGGATCGTGAAAATCACCGTATTCGTTTCGTCGACCGCCGATTTTGTCGAACAGCATCTTGTTGCCAATGGCGCATCCGATCTGCTCGTCGCGGTCCTTGGCGACGCGGGCAAGCATGCGCGCTCGGCTGTCGGTGTTGCGAGCCTGCCGCTCAATGCTCCCGTTGAAATCGAAGCAATCATTGAGGTTGCCTAAATGTCTTCACCAGAATGGCTCAAAAAGCAGCCGATTGCGCATCGCGGACTGCACGATCTGAACAAAGTGCGCTGGGAAAACACCCTATCGGCCTTTGATGCTGCTGCAAAAGCGGGCTTTGCAATCGAATGCGACGTACATCTCACCAAAGATGGCAGCGTCATCGTATTCCATGATGACGATCTCAAGCGCCTCACCGGACGAGATGGTCGCATCAGTGACCTGACACTCGCGGATGCCACCGAGCTGCGTATTGGTGGCACTGGCGATCATGCACCGACACTACGCCAAATGCTTGATCTGGTCGCTGGTCGTGTGCCGCTTGTCATCGAGCTTAAAGGCATTGAAGGCCGTGACGATGGTCTGGTCGCCGCTGTCGCAAAGGAGCTCGCTTCCTATAAGGGAGAAGCTGCGATCATGTCCTTCGACCATCATCTGGTCCGTCTGTTTGCAAGCGACGCTCCGGGAATTCCCGGCGGACTGACTGCTGAAGGCACGCGAATCAAGGATTTTGAAGCACACTTCTCGATGCTCGCGCATCAGATTTCGTTCGTGTCTTACAATGTGCATCACCTGCCAAACCCGTTTGTCAGCTTTGTTCGCGAAAAGCTCAACCTTCCGGTCATCAGCTGGACGGTCCGCGACGCCGAGATGAAAAAGCACAGCGATCTCAACGTGGATCAGATTACCTTTGAAGGTTTCGATCCCCGGTCTTTGGTTGCCTGATAGGAAAATCCGGCGATGAGCGACGACGAAAGGCAGACAGAGCAAAGCTTCGTTCTTCGTGTCGTCGAAGGCATCGGCGATTTTTCGGAAGACGAATGGAACCACCTTGCCGGAACCTTCCGGCAAGGCGGAAACTACAATCCCTTTATTTCGCGCGCCTTTCTGAATGCGCTCGAACAATCCGGGTCCGTTTCACAGCAAGCGGGCTGGTTGCCACGATACCTGCGCCTTGAAGATGACAAGAGCTACCTAATAGGCGCTGTACCGAACTACCTCAAAGGGCATAGCCAGGGCGAATATGTCTTCGACCATGGCTGGGCCGATGCTTTTGAACGCGCTGGTGGGCGCTACTACCCCAAGTTTCAGGCCTCAATTCCCTTCACACCCGCAACTGGGCCACGCTTACTCCATCACGCAGAGTTCGAACCCGATGCGGTTCAACTTGCTCTCGCAAACGGGCTACGCCAATTGACGGACCAGACCGGCGCTTCGTCTGCCCATGTGACCTTCGCGCCGAAAAGCGAAATTTCATCACTTGAAAGATCTGGCTTTCTGCATCGAACAGATCAGCAATTCCACTTTATAAACAATGGTTTTTCAGAATATGCTGACTTCCTAAATGAACTTGTTTCGCGAAAACGGAAAGCACTCAAAAAAGAACGTCGCGATGCCTTGTCCGAAGGTATCGAAATCGACTGGTTGACCGGCAGCGATCTGACGGAATCGGTCTGGGACGATTTTTATGCGTTCTATGTCGATACGGGTAGCCGCAAGTGGGGGCGCCCTTATCTCAACCGTAAGTTTTTCTCACTGATTGGCGAGACGATGGCCGACGACATATTGCTCGTCATGGCCCGCCGCGACAGCCGCTATATTGCAGGCGCGATCAACTTTATTGGCAGCGACACACTTTATGGTCGCCACTGGGGGTGTATCGAGGATCACCCATATCTCCATTTTGAGGTCTGCTACCATCAGGCAATCGACTTTGCAATCGACAGGAAACTTCGTGTCGTTGAAGCCGGAGCGCAAGGTGAACATAAACTCGCCCGCGGGTATGTTCCGGTTACAACCCATTCCGCGCATTATATTGCGCATGAGGGTTTCCGCAGAGCAGTTAGCGATTATCTGGAGCACGAGCGCCGCGAGGTCGAACAGATACATGTAGGACTGGAAGAGCATTCGCCTTTCAAACACACATGAATGCCAACATAGATAGAATATTGAACTGGAGAGAATCGCATGTCCGCCACCTATGATGACAACAACATCTTCGCCAAAATCCTGCGCGGCGAAATTCCGTCAACACGCGTCTACGAAACAGATCATGTTGTGGCCTTCATGGATGTCATGCCACAGGGAACGGGCCACACGCTCGTTGTTCCCAAAGCGCCATCGCGTAATCTGCTGGATGCGGAGCCTGAAACGTTGGCTGAAGCGATACAGGCCGTGCAGAAGATCGCCAATGCGGTCAAGAAGGCGTTCAGCGCCGATGGTGTCACTGTCATTCAGTTCAATGAACCTGCAGCAGGCCAAACGGTTTACCATCTGCATTTTCACGTGATCCCACGTTTTGAAGGCGTAGAACTCAAGCCACATACCGGGAAAATGGAAGATGCAGCGATACTTTCAGAAAATGCTGAGAAAATCCGCGCAGCACTTTGATAAGAAACGGCTTTATAAGCTTAAAAGTCCAGTTATCAGCAGCACTTCGGCAACCAAGATGCCCACAAGCAGGCGCTTTCCTGCAATGAGATAGGCTGCAAAGCCAGCCGCAGCTGATCCAACCCGCAACCACATCGGGGAGTTTGCAAGCTCCCCGTTCGGGTACAGAATAAGTTGCGCGATCACGCCTGCGACAAGTGCTGTGGCGACACAGCGAACAAACACCAGCACTTCCGAATCTTCGCGTACTCGACCACCAACGATCACACCCATCACGCGAAAAATATAAGTCGGAAGCGCGCCTGCAAGCAGGATGAAGGTAAACGGCCACCACCAGTCGGAAAAACTACCCCAGTTCATTTGGCCACATCCTTGCTGGAATTACGTGACCGATGGAAAGCAAATGCAATCACCCCGCCCGCGACACCCGTCATCAACAAATCGTAACCCGGCGCGAACTGATGAAAAATCGGGAACAACACGATCCCCGAAACCATGGCAATCTGCCCTGCCCGCTCGCGAGCCGAACGCCAAAGCGATGTCAGAAAATACATCGGTGTGAGCATGAATAGTGCCGCAAACACCACCGGCGGAAATGACGCTGAAAGCAAATAAACCACCGCGACGACCAGCGCATTTGTGCCAACAAGGACCGTGCCAATTCCTGCAAAGTAGCTTGTACGCATATCGCGCGGAACGTTGCGCAATTCCTCCATTGCCATGACCCAGGCCGTAACTGCCACAAAATGGCAGAGCGCTGCGAGCGTGAGTTTTCGGGTCTTCGGCCCCTTCAGCTCTGGCAGAAGTGCGACAACCATTGGCATCAAACGAACCGAAGACAATCCGACGGCGAGTGCTGCCGCGGGGATCGAAGCACCAGCGCTGATTGCACCGATCAGAACCACTTTGGCCGGTAGCGCCCAGATGGTCAGCGTCATGAAGACTGCCTGCCCGACGGTTATGCCGCTTTCAATCGCCAATCCTGCAAAGCCAATGAAGGAGCTCATCAGCAATATTGCTGGTACGCTGATTATGCGACGCGTCCCACGAAAAAACCAACCCAAGGAGCTAGTTTGTTCGGCTGACTGATGCTTAGAACTGAGGGAGCGACTCGAAGACATATCTTAAAAATAGAACAGGACGCAAAAAAGAGCACCTGCATTTAGCGCGATCTGTCCAATCAAAAGCACTTAAAATGAAAAAGGCCCTTCCAAAGAAGGGCCTTTCCGTAAAGTTTATTTCTTGCGCGGCACTTTAGGTACCGACGACTTTGCCGTCGTGGCTTTGGTTGCTGGCTTGGCCGAGACTTCTTCATCCTTGCCAGCCAATACCTTTTCCTTCTCGGCCTTTTTCGGTGCAGCTTTCTTGCGCTGTGGAAGCTTCTTCTCCGGAGGAATATCCTTCTTAGGCTTCACAGGCTTATCAGCGACACTTTCAAGCACGAGATCGGTCTTGCCGTCGTCTTTGGTCGTTACATCAACACGAACCATTCCACCATGCTTAAGCTTGCCAAACAGCACTTCATTAGCCAACGGCTTCTTGATGTGCTCCTGGATAACACGAGCCAGAGGACGTGCGCCCATACGTTCGTCATAACCCTTGTCCGCAAGCCAGGCGATCGCAGCTTCGGTTAGCTCAAAAGTAACACCACGTTCTGCAAGCTGGGCCTCAAGCTGAAGCACAAATTTCTGCACAACCTGATGAATGACCGGAACAGGCAGCGGGCCGAATGGCACAATTGCATCGAGACGGTTGCGGAATTCCGGCGTAAACAGCCGGTTGATCGCTTCCATATCGTCGCCTTCGCGTCGCGTCGAACCAAATCCAATCGCGGCCTTTGCCATATCAGCAGCACCGGCATTGGTGGTCATGATCAGAATGACGTTGCGAAAGTCGATCTTCTTGCCGTTGTGATCGGTCAGCGAACCATGATCCATAACCTGCAACAAAATATTGTAAAGGTCTGGATGTGCCTTCTCGATTTCATCGAGCAGCAACACGCAATGCGGATGCTGATCGACGCCATCAGTCAGAAGACCTCCTTGATCGAAGCCGACATAGCCGGGAGGCGCACCGATCAAACGCGATACGGTGTGGCGTTCCATATACTCGGACATGTCGAATCGAAGCAGTTCCACGCCCAGCGAAGACGCAAGCTGCTTGGCAACTTCTGTCTTACCGACACCTGTCGGGCCGGAGAACAGATAGGAACCAATTGGCTTATCCGGCTCACGCAAGCCTGCACGAGCAAGCTTGATGGCAGCCGAAAGCGCTTCAATTGCCAGATCCTGACCATAGACGACGCGCTTGAGTTCCGCATCAAGATGCGAAAGCACAACCTCATCATCCTTGGAAACCGATTTGGGTGGAATCCGAGCCATGGTGGCAATGGTTGCTTCGATTTCCTTGACGCCGATTGTCTTCTTTCGTTTGTTTTCCGGCAGAAGCATCTGGCTTGCACCAGTTTCATCGATCACGTCGATGGCCTTGTCCGGTAACTTGCGGTCAGAGATGTAGCGTGCAGAAAGCTCCACCGCAGACTTGATGGCATCACCCGTATATTTGACTTTATGGAAGTCTTCAAAATACGGTTTCAAACCCTTCATGATTTCAATGGCATCCGGGATCGACGGCTCATTGACGTCAATCTTCTGGAAACGACGAACCAGTGCCCGGTCTTTCTCGAAGAACTGACGATATTCCTTATAGGTGGTCGAACCGATGCAACGGATTGCGCCGGAAGACAGAGCAGGCTTCAGCAAGTTCGATGCATCCATTGCACCGCCCGACGTGGCGCCTGCGCCAATCACCGTATGAATTTCGTCAATAAACAGAACCGCGCCCGGATAATCTTCGAGCTCTTTCACAACCTGTTTCAAGCGCTCTTCGAAATCGCCGCGATAGCGGGTCCCTGCAAGCAGCGTACCCATGTCGAGCGAAAAGATTGTGGCATCAGCGAGCGCTTCAGGCACTTCGCCCTCAACGATACGCTTGGCCAGACCTTCGGCAATCGCAGTCTTACCGACCCCAGGATCACCCACGTAGAGTGGGTTGTTCTTGGACCGACGGCAAAGAACCTGAATAGTGCGGCTGATTTCACTGTCACGACCAATCAGCGGATCGATACGCCCGGATTTGGCTTTTTCATTCAGATTGACGCAATAGGCAGAAAGAGCATCCTGCTTTTTCTTTGTGCCTTCTTCCGGCTCTACGCTTGTGCGTTCTTCGCTGGCGCTTTCCGCACCGCGCGGCGTGCGTGGCTCGCTACTCTGTGTACGCTTCGAAATGCCGTGCGAAATATAATTGACGGCATCATAACGCGTCATCTGCTGTTCCTGGAGGAAGTAAGCAGCATGGCTTTCACGCTCCGCGAAAATGGCGACGAGCACATTGGCGCCCGTCACTTCCTCACGGTTTGAAGATTGGACGTGGATAACTGCGCGCTGAATCACGCGCTGGAAAGCGGCCGTAGGTTTGGAATCCTCATCATAGCCGGTGACGAGATTATCCAGTTCACGGTCGATGTAATCTGTAACGATCCGTTTGAGGTACTCCAGATCGACGTTACAGGCGCGCATCACTGCGCCTGCATCCTGATCGTCGATCAGGGCAAGCAAAAGGTGTTCGAGCGTCGCATACTCGTGATGCCGCTCGTTCGCGATGGTAAGCGCTTGATGCAGCGCCCTTTCAAGGCTGGGAGAAAACGATGGCATATGACCTCACTTTTTCTCCATTACACATTGTAATGGATGCTGGTTTTGGCGGGCAAAATCCATGACCTGACTAACCTTGGTCTCAGCAACTTCGTATGTAAATACGCCGCACTCGCCGACACCGTGGTTATGAACATGCAACATTATACGCGTCGCATCGTCCATGTTCTTTTGAAAAAAACGTTGCAGGACATGAATGACAAACTCCATGGGAGTATAGTCATCATTGAGAAGCAGGACGCGATAGAGGCTTGGCTTCTTTGTTTTCGGCTGCGTACGCGTGACCACCACGGTACCGTTATCCGGTCCGTTCCCGCCGTTGGTCTTGCTCTGCATGACTGGATTAGAATGCCGCATGAAAACTATCACCCAATGCCCAGTTCCTGGTCCAGACATCTGGACCTTACTATCTGCCTGCTTGCCCATATATGTAGGGCGTCATGCGGTGATTTTAAGCCCTTCGACGACACTTGCAACCGAGACTTATTGCAAGCTGCAGCATTGGCACAATTATCTCGATAAGTTTATCGGGAAATTCCAGTCCCCGAAAGGCAAACCATGTCGCTTCAGCGGAATTCACGGCTCAGCCGAAAAATCTGACAGGCAATTTTTTTCAAATTTTATGAATAAGTCGGTTACCATAAACGGATTGGTAACGCTGATGACAGTAAGGTCACGGAATTAGATTGCTGTGTGCCCTTTGCGCCGCAGTTCAAAAAAACCGGGATACAGGCAGGTCATCATCGTGCGTACCGCATTCAGTAAAGTCGCATACGCCTTGAAAAGAGCGGCGCAAGCCACCCTTCTTCTCGCTGTCGTAACAGGCTGTTCCACAGCCTCTACAACAGTGCCAGCCGTTGCAGCTAGCGATCGGTATGCCGCGATCGTGATTGACGCGAACACAGGTAAAACGCTGTTTGCATCCAATGCAGACGCAAAGCGGTATCCCGCGTCGCTCACCAAGATGATGACCATGTATATGCTTTTTGAAGCAATGAAATCCGGTCGCATCAACAAAGATACCCGCATTCCGATCTCCGCCTATGCTGCCGCACGTCCTCCGACAAAGATCGGCTTCAAGCCGGGTCAGAGCATTCGCGTTGAAGATGCCATCCTTGCCATGGTGACAAAGTCTGCCAATGACGTTGCCACGGCATCCGGCGAATTCCTCGGTGGTTCTGAAGAACGTTTCGCCCAGATGATGACGACCAAAGCCCGTCGTCTTGGCATGAGCAACACCACATTCCGCAACGCATCTGGCCTGCCAAACATGTCCCAGCAGACCACTGCCCGCGACATGGCAATCCTCAGCATTGCGCTTCGTCAGCATTTCCCGCAGGAATTCTCATATTTCTCGCGCCGCAATTTCGTATTCCGTGGTCAGACAATCAACGGTCACAACCGTTTGCTCGGCCGCGTTGAAGGTGTTGACGGCATCAAGACCGGTTACACCAATGCATCCGGCTACAACCTTGCCTCTTCGGTCAATCTCGATGGCCGTCGTCTGGTTGCGGTTGTCATGGGTGGTAACACTGGCGCAAGCCGTGACGCCCACATGACCCAGCTAATCCGCAAGTATCTGCCTGCAGCCACGCGTGGCCGTGTTTCCGAACCACTCGTCGCAATGCGCGGTGAAGTTCCACAAGTCGTTGCATCTGTCGATCTTCCAAAGGCACGTAATGCGCCAGTTCCGGTTGCACGTCAGATCAATGAAGTTGCTGACGTCATCAACAACGAAAGCGGTGAAGGCGACGTCGATCAGCCACAGGTTCTGGCTCTCGCAGCACCAACGCAGCGTCCAGCAGCAATGGCAGCGCAAGCAGCGGTTCGCCCCACGCCAAAGGCAGCGGTTCCTGCCGCACCGGCTCACGACATTGATCCCGTTACGACTGCATCGGCCCCTGCAAGCGGTGGCTGGGCAATCCAGGTCGGCTCGCTTCCAAGTGAAGGTCAGGCACGCGACATGCTCGCCAAAGCTTCGGCTTCGGTTGGTGGTTCGTTGCGCTCTGCATCGCCTTATACAGAAACCTTCACCAAGGGCAGCTCCACTTTCTACCGTGCACGCTTTGTTGGCTTCTCCTCGAAGCAGGCTGCATGGGATGCATGCGCATCACTGAAAAAGAAGAACTTTGGCTGCTACGCAGTCGCAAACTAAAAGCATTTCCAGCAAAAGCGCGAAGCGGTTTTGCATGGGACGATGCGACAAGAGAACAATCCGAACGCAGGAGGGATACCTCTCTTGCACCGCTTTAAACCCGAAATTTGTATTGCGTAGAGGGTTTCGAGATGTCGAATATGAATGAACCAATCGGACAATATGCCCTGAAGTCCAGTACATGGGCCGAACAGGCACCTCGTCCCTCAGGTCTGGGTTCCCTGTTTTCTGTTCAGGCTTTGAAGCAGGCGGCGATTCGCATTGCGGACGTGCGTCACGGCAAAGGTTTCCATACCCGCGATCTGGTTGGATTACTGGTAAGCCATGCCGCTCGCAACCGCCGCATGATGCAGCCGCGCACAATGATGCGTATGACCTTACCGGTCACATCAGACAAAGTTTCAGTACGTCTCACCATCGAAAGCTGAGGACGTTACAAGCTAAAACAAATAGGCCTGCCATTTATGGCGGGCCTATTTTTTCATAAAACTTCGTCTTTCAGAGTAAAAATTACTGACCGATGACAAGTTGCAATGTTGAATATTATTTCGGTCACTATTAACTGCTATCTGTGCGTTGCGATTAACTAATTAATTAAAAGTAGTAATTGCACCGAACGTGAACTCATGAAATTAAGCCGCCTTGTAAAAAGGAGTTTTCATGACAAAGAATATTTTTATTATTACCGTTGCTATCGCTTCATTTAGTACAGGGATGGCTAACGCATGTTCTATGGCTACTGACCCTGCAATGTGTGAACGTGAGCGGAAATGTGAAGAACAAGGGTTGTTAAAGCCATTCTGCATTTTGGGAGCTACGCAGGATCACAGCAGCGACAACAATAAGAAATAACCTAAGTAGAAAACCAACGTAACGAGCCTTTAGCATCGTTATAAGGTTTCAAATATGCGATAAGCCTCAGACATCCGGGGCTTATCGTTGTTAGAGCAGCCCCAGTGCTGCAAGCTCCTGCCGCAGCTCGGACGGCAAAGCTGCCCTACCCGATTTTCCGGCAGCTTCATCCAGCGGAACCTCATTTTCAGCGAGATAGCGCCAGCCCTGAAACGCACGCCGCGGCTGCCATTGGGTCGGGTGGATCTTTGGCTCGAGCATAAGATGACAGCGGTTAATACCCTGCTCATCGGTAAAAGGGCGGATATCCAGCAGGCGCTGACGGCATTGTACATTGCCCTTGATCACCCAGTAGAGCGAACCACCTTCCAGTAGTTCATCGACACGCTTGGGAACCATTCGTGTGGTGTGAAACTGTTCTGGAACGAGCCCGGCAGCACGCTGCTCGGCCAGCCTGAAATCAATCCAGGCCGCGAGATCTTCGATGCTGTCGCAGCCGACGCAGAGTTTGACGAGATTAAGTGCCATGGAGCTGATTTAGCCAAGCTGAATAAGAGCTTCAAGTGATAAGAACGTTATCCTCAGCAGGCAACCACATTGACAGCCAAACCGCCTTGACTGGTTTCCTTGTAACGTTCGCTCATATCATGACCTGTCTGACGCATGGTTTCGATACAAGCATCAAGCGGCACAAAATGCTGACCATCGCCTTTAACTGCCAGCGATGCAGCAGTGACAGCTTTAACAGCGCCCAGCGCATTGCGCTCTATGCAAGGAACCTGAACAAGCCCGCCCACAGGATCGCAGGTCATGCCAAGATGATGCTCAAGAGCGATTTCAGCAGCATTCTCGATCTGCTCCGGAGAACCACCAAGAACGGCTGCAAGACCGGCTGCTGCCATAGCCGACGCCGAACCGACCTCGCCCTGACAACCGACTTCTGCGCCCGAAATAGACGCATTGTGCTTGATCACACCACCGATAGCCGCAGACGTCAGCAGAAAATCGCGAATGCCCTTCTCATCGGCATCGTCGTGGAAATGCAAATAATAACGCAGAACCGCAGGCACAACGCCCGCTGCACCATTGGTCGGTGCAGTCACAACACGACCACCTGACGCATTCTCTTCATTGACCGCCATCGCATAAACAGACAGCCAGTCATTGGCGAGCAACGGATTGACCTTGTTGTTGCGCCAATCGTCTTCCAGCCGTTCAAAAAGCTGGCGGGCGCGGCGGCGAACCTTCAAACCACCCGGCATGATACCATCGCGGCTCAGTCCACGCTCGATGCAGCCACGCATTGCGCCCCAGATACGATCCAGACCTTCATCCAGATCAAGGCAAGACATATGGCATTCTTCATTGGCGCGCTTCATGTCAGCTATCGAAAGGCCGCTCGCGCGCGCCATCTCCAGCATTTCAGCAGCATTGTTGAATGGATAAGGCACATCAGCCGTTTCCTCGCGCTTTCCGCCACTGGTCTGCACACGGCTCATTTCTTCTGCTGTGACAACAAAACCACCACCGATCGAAAAGTAGACGCGGCGGAGCAACAGGCGGTCACTACGATCATAAGCCTCGAAAGCCATGCCATTGGCATGACCTGGCAAAGGTGTTTTACGATCAAGAACCAGATCCGTGCTGGGATCAAACTGATAAGCCGGATGACCGGCAGGCTGCACAGTCTTCGCGCGTGAAACCTTTTCGACTTCGCTGTCCATGATATCGGGATCGATCGAATCAGGTGTGTAGCCACAAAGACCAAGAACCACGGCGCGATCTGTCGCGTGTCCAACGCCGGTATACGCGAGCGAGCCATGAAGGCTGGCCTTTAGTCGATAAACCTTGGCATTGGCTGGCTTCGGCCAATTGTCGCTGATCAGCTCATTGAGAAACATGTGAGCGGCCGTCATCGGGCCCATCGTGTGTGAACTCGAAGGCCCAATGCCAATCTTGTAGAGATCGAATACCGACAGAAACATTCTACACCTATTCCGACCCACAAATGGGTAGTGCAATCTACTGTAACGGCCCAAAAATCAGAATCGATTTTTGGATAGCACGATGCGTGATTCAACAGTTCAAAGCGTCCTTTGTGCGCCCTACAAGGTGCACAACGCTCTAACATGCATGTGCTCATCAGACACACGCAATAATATTACACCATTATCAGATAGTGTAGGAGAGGAGCAACGCCAACAGAATGCCGAAATGCGGCATTAAATTTCCGGTTTACGCAATACCACAGCACGTCGCGTTCTTGTGCGAATGCAAACGTCTGTTCTGTCGATGTTCAATGGGAAGCTCGATCCGAAAAGCCATTCAACTTTTCAAAAATTATCACGCCCGTATCAAGCGGAGAAAAGGTAGGCCATGAGAATGATGGTAGCGAGGCCAACGACTGCCCAGAGCGTAACGCCCCAGCAGGATTTTTGAACGGTTTCGTCCATGGAGATTTTTTACAACCTTGTTGTGCAACTCTTATAATCAGCGTCCTTCACAACGCTGTTACCGGAGATATAATCCTGAAGCCGATGAAACGCAACTGTGAAAAATGGCAGAAATGCGGCGCTTTTACCCGCCTTACTTCACGGCGTTTCAAAAACTGTTTTAGTATCAGAACCTTAACAACACGTATGCTTAACAAAAGCTTTAAAGTCACGGCAGAAATGCGGCATCAGGGTTGAGGCAACAGCATATCTGTCTTACCGGTTAGCCAGTATGCAGTCAGCCCCACCCACTCGCGCATTGCCACACTAAAACGAGACAAGGCCTCATTTGGCGATTCGAGATAGAGAGAAAAACTCTCTTTTGCCGGTGTCTTGTAATCGACCGGCCAAGCAACGACATCGAAACCGGCCTTGCGGAAACATCCGATCGAACGCGGCATGTGATATGCCGATGTCACAAGAAGCCATGTTTCGCCGGGCTTTGGCTGTGCCAGTGTCTTTGAAAACTCGGCATTCTCTACCGTATTGCGTGACTTGTTCTCGAAAATGAAGCGGTCCCCCGAGAAACCGAGATCAGCCAGCATCCTGCGTGTGCTATCAGCTTCGGGCACAGCTTCTTCAAAAAAAGCACCGTCTCCGCCCGATACAATAACCTTTGCATCAGGGTATAACCGGGCAAGTCGCATTGTTTCGAATATACGGTCGGCAGCGCTATTGAGCTCAAATCCCGGTCTACCAGCGTTGATATCCCCGTTCATGTAACCGCCCAACACCACGATACCGTCGATACGTTGCGGCAGCTCTGCCTGTTTAGGAAAGCGATCTTCCAGTGGGGCGAGAAGCACAGAACCAAGCGTTGTGTACGCACTGATAAACAAGACAACAGCGCCAATAACTAGCGTTGCGAGGCCAAGTTTTCTAAACCCTGCCCAAATCAATAAAAGTGTGAGCAGCAGAAACACGAAGATGATGGTCAGAGGCTGGAAAAACAGCCAGAATAGCTTTGAAACACTGAAAAACAACACAATCTCCGCCGACAAACTTCACAGTTCAATCCAATCCGAACGAATCCGATTCTCTGACATACTATAGCCGTGCAATCGCATGTGATAAAAACCTGCCTGACTCGAATTTCCAATGCCCAGGACGTGATATGCAGAGCAATGTTGAGATGACTGGTACGCCCTCACGCCGTCAGCGGCTGGAGCGCATCGATATAGCGCGTGGTCTAGCGCTCATTGCGATGGCGATCTATCATTTCGGCTGGGACCTTGAATTTTTCGGCTATATGGCGCCAGCCACCACCGCGCATGGTGGTTGGAAACTCTTTGCCCGCTGCATCGCATCAAGCTTCCTGTTTCTGGTAGGTTTCAGCCTCGTTCTCGCACATGGCCGCGCCATTCGCTGGAATGCTGTAGGAAAACGTCTGTTGCAGATAGTGGCAGCGGCAGCTGTGATTTCAGCGGTAACATATTATATGTCGCCGGATAGCTTCATTTTCTTCGGTATTTTGCACCAAATTGCGCTGGCAAGTGTGCTTGGCCTGCTGTTCCTGCGCCTGCCTGCCGTTGTAACTCTCATAGTCGCAGCCTTTGTCATTACAGCGCCGCTTTACGCACAGTCTGATATTTTCAACCAGATGTGGCTTGCCTGGGTCGGACTTTCAACAGTCCCACCACGTTCCAATGATTATGTGCCACTGTTTCCATGGTTTGGCGCTGTTTTGCTTGGTATTGCGGCGGCGCGCATCTTCGAGCGCTTCAACTGGCTGTCAGTGCTTTCAGGCGGGATAACACCGCGTTTTCTGCAAAAACCACTGACTTTCATCGGTCGCCATAGCCTCGCATTCTATCTGATCCACCAGCCGGTGTTGATCGGGTTGGTCTTTGTCTTTTCTCAGATCATGCCACCTGCACGACCAGCGCCACGTGAAGCGTTCACACAATCTTGCGTATCATCCTGCATGCAGAATGGCAGCGAGGCGCTCTGTGCTCAGTTTTGTGGTTGCGTTGTCAGTGAACTCGACAAGGCAAAGCTGTTTGACGATGTCTTCAGCGGAAAAGCTGACCAGAACAACAACAGCACAGTTCTGCAAATCGCGGAAATCTGCTCACCTGTGCCAGATAGCCAGCCTTAGAACGCATTTCGTTCTGATTTTATCAGATCTGCGCTTTAATTCTTTGCTGTATCGCGCACCTTTCCCGAAAACCGTTTCACACTTTTCGGGATGTGCTTTAAATCAGGTGGAAACACCAAGTTCTGCCAAACGCTCAATGCAGGCTTCTTCCACCTGATCAAGCTCGGCAAGCGTCTCATCAATATCACGACGCTTCTGCCGAAGATCGCCTCGTTTTTCCTCAACACGCTTCATCAGTAACTTGAGCTGGCCAGTTTCACCCGGTGGCTCACGATACATCTGCACGATTTCATGGATCTCGGCGATCGAGAACCCAAGGCGCTTTCCGCGCATGATTTGCTTGAGAAGATGCCGATCAGACGGCCTGAACAAGCGCGTGCGACCACGCCGTACAGGCGCTATCAACCCCTCATCCTCATAAAAACGCAGTGTCCGGGTTGATATCCCGAATTCCCGCGTCAGCTCCGTGATCGTATAATATTCGCGCACTACGACATCCCAGTCTTGCAATATGCAGGCAAATGTTGTGCAACCGCCTTTACGTAAAAGTCAATATTAAACCGTCACATTCGCTAATATTGCCTATAAGTAGCCACCACATTTATCACACAGCCTTGCCATCATAGTGCCGCTCATGCGTTATGAAGTGACAACAGGATTGGTAACTGACAGCGATTCATGCGGCATTCTATAAAATATACCCTTATTGGACTGGTTATTGTTGCGCTTGCCGGTGCAGCACCTTTTGCGGTTGAACCTGTTGTCCAGAAGATCGGCGAAGGTTCGATCCGTCAGTTGGCGAGAGATGGCAACTTCTGTACAACGGGTGACTGCGAAGAAGGCATAAACTATGCCATTGGCTTCCTAGAAACCAATTATGGTCTCTCTCCGGAGAACGTTAAATGGTGTATGGGTGTCGATGTTATCGCACATTATGAATTGCCATTTGGCAATGAATTGAAAAAGACGATAACTGATCGGATGTATCAGCGTTGCGGCGATCCTAATCAGGACGAACCTGTCGGAAATTACACGGCAGAATAGAAGGCCCTTTGTTTAATGACGCGACTTTTGCGCCTTGCCGCGTGGCTGGTTCTGGCAATAATTCTTATCGTGACGATAAGCCCGATCCAATTTCGACCCATTACCGGTGAACCGGCTGATGTTGAACGTTTCGCAGCTTTTGTTCTTGTCGGTTTTCTGTTTGCGCTCGCCTATCCACGCCACTGGATCGCCGTTTTGTTATTGACTGTCGGATGCGCAGGCATGTTTGAGTTGCTTCAACGCTTAGCTCCGGGTCGTCATGGAGAATTCGCAGACTTTGTCTTCAAAGCAGTGGGTGCAATCGGTGGCGTTTTTATCGGCCGTGGCCTTAGCCTTCTGCCGTTCTTTTCAAAAAAGACCGGAAGCTAGCGCCCGACCTTCTGTTTTCCCCATTGGAACCAAACCGATGCATGAGCGTTTTATCAGCATCAATTCCAACGGAGGTTTGAAATGGCCGATAACAAAACAGCTAACGACGTTCAGCAGGCTCTGGAACAACAGGTTTCTGAATTGCGCGGTGAGCTGAAACGTCTGTCAAAGTCTTTGGCATCACGCACAAGCGACTTTAGAGATACCGCCGAAGACGCTCTGGATGATGCATCCGGTCGGTTCCGACATGCAGCGCAGGCAGTCCGTGAACGCGGTCAGGCAGTGGCAGAAACGGTTAAGGAAAATCCCGGCACAGCAACGACCCTATTTGGTACTGCTGGCATCTTGGGCATCTTGATCGGTGTAGCGATTGGCTGCGCTTTATCTGATCGCCGCTAATTCAGATAAGACTCCTCCTGACTAACCCGCGCTCCACAGCGCGGGTTTTCTTATGGGCTTTACCCACGACATCAACGCTGCTAATCGGAGCCGTTGGCTATCTGCCACCGGTCGCAGCCTACCCGGTTAAAACAAGGACAAACGCGTGATATGCACGCGTGAAGACTGCACCGTGGCTTTCATAAAGGCACGCAAATGTCTGAAAAGACGATATATTCCGATTTAAAGCAACTTGGATCAACCGCGGCAGTTCCACAATCACCTGAAGAGGCTGTTCTTGAACGCGTTGCAAATCCGCAAGCAGGAACACCCTATTGTGTTCGCTTCACAGCACCTGAATTCACCTCGCTCTGCCCCATGACCGGACAGCCAGACTTCGCACATCTGATGATCGATTATGTGCCCGGAGAATGGCTGGTTGAAAGCAAATCGCTCAAACTTTTCCTGTTTTCTTTCCGCAATCATGGTGCGTTCCATGAAGACTGCACAGTGACAATCGGAAAGCGTCTGGTTGAACTTCTAAAGCCTGAGTGGTTGCGCATTGGCGGCTACTGGTATCCGCGCGGTGGCATCCCGATTGATGTGTTTTATCAAACGAGCGCAGCACCTCAGAATGTTTGGATTCCTGAACAGTCAGTACCCAATTATCGTGGTCGCGGTTGATTACAAATATCTGTATCTAAAGCGCGTCCAAATAGGTGTGAAACAGTTTTCGGAGAAGTTGCGCGTAAAGACAAATAATTAGAGCGGTTCAACACCTCGTTTTAATCGGAACCGCTCTATTGCCGCTATGCACCGCGATGCCTATTATTGGCATCAATATTGAAACCGGAAACACTTCAGATGACTAAAGTTTTCCTATTGATTTCGCTGGCTGTTCTTTCCGGCTGCGGTGCTGGAAAAGCGGCAATGGATGCGGGCAAAGGGTTCGACCGATTCGCTTGCGCATCGCGCAATTTCAAGGGCGAACCGCCCTGCCCGCAGCCTGATACTCCAAACCAGACACCATAACCCGGAAAGAGGCAGCCATGGCCATTCAACCCCAAGACGTTCTCGAATTCTGGTTCTCCGCAAAGATGCGGGAAAACTGGTTCACCAAGAGCGACGAAATCGACGCGGAAATTCGCGAAAAGTTTTTGGCTGCTTATGAAGACGCGCGCGCTGACAAGCTCGAAGACTGGAAACAACTGCCGGAAAGCGCACTCGCGCTGACCATTCTGTTCGATCAGTTTCCACGCAATATGTTCCGTGGCTCTCCGCGCTCATTTGAAAGCGATGGCCTTGCACGTGATGTGGCAGCACAAGCGCTCGACCACGATTTCGATCGCAAACTGTCCGCTGAACAGCGGCAGTTTTTCTATCTGCCTTTCATGCATAGCGAACACCTGAGTGATCAGAAGCGCTGTGTCGATCTTTACGAAAAGCTGGGCGACGAATCCTCACTCGGCTTTGCGCGTCAGCATCACGACATTATCGAACGCTTCGGCCGCTTCCCGCACCGCAATAAGGTGCTGGGGCGCGACACCACGCACGATGAAGCCGAATTCCTCAAGGAACATGCAGGCTTTTGATTTCATAAAAGTTTGTAGGGCAGAATACCACGGCGGTCATGATCGACCGATATGCGGCTTTTGAGTGGTGGGACAGCGCGCTGAACACATTCAGCGCGTTCGCATATGCGGCAAGAAACACCTATTGGGTCAAAAGCAGAGCGCGTGGCGATATCGAGCCCTTCGGCATAGACAAAGTCCTGCGCATGCGTCACCTCGCAGCCAAGTGCTATGGCATAGCGGCGCTGTGGGGCATTGAAACCGCCTTCGCTCTTCGTGAGTTCTGTCGCGACACAAAGATAGCGCGCACCGTCCGGCGTTTCCGCAAGCTGCCGGATAATACGCCCCGGCGTCTCAAACGCCTGATGCACATTCCACAGCGGACAGGCTGCGCCATAGCGCGCAAATTGCAGCTTTGCCGCACTGTGACGCTTGGTAATATTTCCCGCCCGATCGATACGCGCAAAAAACACAGGCACGCCGCGCTGGCCGGAGCGCTGCAAGGTGCTCAGCCGATGCGCGACCTGTTCAAGGCTGGCTCCAAAACGTGACGCCAGCAATTCCAGATCATGCCGTAGCTCTTTCGCAGCCGACAAAAAGTTCTGATAGGGCAGCATCAACGCGCCAGCGAAATAATTGCGTAGCCCAATTTTGCAAATTTCAACAGCTTCCGCTGAGCGAAAATCTGCACGCTTTGCGATTGCTGTGACAACTTCCTCCATTTCCAGTTCTGCAATCTGAAATGCGATCTGGAAATTCCGTGTCGAAGCAGGTGAATAAGGATTGAGATAGAGAATACGGGTTTCAGTGTCGAAACGGCGCAGAATAGCCTCATCCGGATCAGCGCGCGCAACGCGCACCCGGTGATGACTTTCCATATATTGCGGCAGCGCCAAGCCAATATCCCGCGCTGGAATGTCGAGCTTCTCAGCAAGCTTTTCTGCGGCAATATCAATCTCATGGACGTAATTGTCGATAAAATGGAAAAAGTCGCGCACTTCTTCATAAGGTGCTGGCTCGGCGACTGACGGCGCGCGCCCAAGCTGATTATCGAGGCTTGCCAATTGCTCGCTGTTGCGCCGATAGGCCTGATGACAAGCGATCAGCGCATGCGCCAGTCCCGGCGCATTCTGCGTGATCAGCTTCAGTTCCTGCAAATTTGGCTTGTAATTATCAAAGACAGGATCAGCCAAGGCTTCTGATACAGCGGATAACAAACGATCATCATCGCCCAGTGAAATCGCACCAATGTCGATCTGGTAGTTCTCGGCGAGCGCCAGCAAAACAGCAGCTGAAACCGGCCGCTGATTGTTCTCGATCTGGTTCAGATAACTCGTTGAAATACCTAAGCGTTCAGCAAAACCGGACTGGGTTGTCCGATGCTGCTCGCGTATCTCACGGATCTTTCTGCCAACGTAAAGTTTTCTCGGTGCCATGTTTGCAAATTCGCATTTCGCTATTTGCAAATTTATAAATTACACAGCTACACCTTTTCAAGCTTTCAGAATGCGGCATACTGGCTCTAATCATTGAGACAACAACCCGCAATTTCATAGCTTTCCAAAGGCATAGCGAATGCAGGAACTTCTCGAACAACTTGAAGCACGTCGCACGGAAGCGCGCCTTGGCGGCGGGCAAAAACGTATTGATGCCCAGCACGGCAAAGGCAAGCTCACTGCCCGCGAAAGACTGGAAGTGCTGCTCGACGAGGGATCGTTCGAGGAGTTTGATATGTATGTCACGCATCGCTGCACCGACTTCGGCATGGAGAAGCAGAAAATCGCGGGCGATGGCGTCGTTACCGGTTGGGGCACGATCAATGGCCGACAAGTCTATGTGTTCAGTCAGGACTTCACCGTTCTTGGCGGTTCGCTGTCCGAAACCCATGCGCAGAAAATCTGCAAGATCATGGATATGGCGATACAGAACGGCGCGCCGGTGATCGGCCTCAATGATTCTGGTGGCGCACGTATTCAGGAAGGCGTGGCATCGCTCGCGGGCTATGCTGACGTCTTCAAGCGCAATGCCGATGCTTCAGGCGTTATTCCGCAGATTTCCGTCATCATGGGACCATGTGCCGGTGGCGCGGTTTATTCTCCAGCCATGACCGACTTCATTTTCATGGTGCGCGACTCATCTTACATGTTCGTGACGGGGCCGGATGTGGTCAAAACCGTCACCAATGAGATTGTGACGGCGGAAGAACTTGGTGGCGCACGCACGCATACGCAGAAATCCTCTGTTGCCGATGGCGCTTATGAAAACGACATCGAGACACTCGAACAAGTGCGTCTTCTGTTCGATTTCCTGCCGCTCAACAATCGCGAAAAATCGCCTACCCGCCCTTTCCACGACGATCCCGCGCGCCTCGAAATGCGGCTCGACACGCTGATCCCCGATAGCGCCAATAAGCCCTACGATATGAAGGAGCTCATCCTTGCGCTGGCGGATGAAGGCGACTTCTTCGAAATTCAGGAAGCTTTTGCCAAGAATATCATCACCGGCTTCATTCGCATGGAGGGTAAGACCATTGGTGTCGTCGCCAATCAACCGATGGTGCTGGCTGGTTGCCTTGATATCGATTCGTCGCGCAAAGCTGCACGCTTCGTGCGCTTCTGCGATGCTTTCAACATTCCGATCCTGACACTTGTCGATGTTCCGGGCTTTTTGCCCGGTACAGCGCAGGAATATGGCGGCGTGATCAAGCATGGCGCGAAACTATTGTTTGCATATAGCCAGGCCACCGTTCCGATGGTGACACTCATCACCCGTAAAGCCTATGGCGGCGCTTATGACGTGATGGCTTCCAAACATATCGGCGCAGACATGAATTACGCATGGCCCACCGCCGAGATTGCCGTCATGGGTGCCAAGGGTGCCACCGAAATCCTTTATCGCTCCGAACTTGGTGACACTGAAAAGATTGCAGCCCGAACGAAGGAATATGAGGAGCGTTTTGCCAATCCTTTCGTTGCGGCTGAACGCGGTTTCATTGATGAGGTGATCATGCCGCATTCATCCCGCCGCCGCATCGCCCGCGCTTTCTCTGCTCTGCGTAACAAGAGCCAGAACACGCCCTGGAAAAAACACGACACAATTCCGCTTTGATAGCGATGAGTGGGAACAAAATGATAAAGAAAATCCTCATTGCCAATCGCGGCGAAATCGCTTGCCGGGTTATCAAAACGGCAAAGAAAATGGGCATTGCTACGGTCGCGGTCTATTCCGATGCCGACCGTAACGCGCTGCATGTTAAAATGGCCGACGAGGCCATACACATCGGACCAGCGCCCTCAAACCAGTCCTATATCGTCATCGATAAAATTCTGGCAGCAATCAAGGAAACAGGCGCAGATGCCGTACATCCGGGTTATGGGTTTCTGTCCGAAAACCCACGTTTTGCCGAAGCGCTGAAAGCCGCCAATATCACATTCATCGGACCGCCGGTGAACGCGATTGAAGCCATGGGAGACAAGATCACCTCCAAAAAACTCGCATCGGAAGCAGGTGTTTCCACCGTTCCGGGCCATATGGGGCTGATTGAAGATGCGGACGAGGCGGTCCAAATCGCAAGCAAAGTCGGCTATCCGGTGATGATCAAGGCCTCTGCTGGCGGCGGCGGCAAGGGTATGCGCATTGCATGGAACGACGAAGAAGCCCGCGAAGGCTTCCAGCTCTCGCGCAATGAAGCCAAGTCTTCCTTCGGCGATGACCGCATCTTTATAGAAAAATTTGTCACTCAGCCGCGCCATATCGAAATTCAGGTTCTTGGCGATCAACACGGCAACGTCATCTATCTGGGCGAACGCGAATGCTCCATCCAGCGCCGCAATCAAAAGGTCATTGAGGAAGCACCTTCGCCTTTCCTCGATGAAGCAACCCGAAAAGCCATGGGTGAACAGGCTGTCGCGCTTTCCAAAGCGGTTGGCTATTACTCAGCGGGCACCGTAGAGTTCATCGTCGATGGCGACCGCAATTTCTATTTCCTCGAAATGAATACGCGCCTGCAGGTTGAACATCCGGTTACAGAACTCATCACCGGCATTGATCTGGTTGAAGAAATGATACGCGTTGCGTCGGGCGAAAAACTACGCATCACACAAGCCGATGTGAAGCTTAATGGATGGGCCATAGAAAGCCGCCTATATGCCGAGGATCCCTATCGCAACTTCCTGCCATCCATTGGCAGGCTGACCCGCTATCGCCCTCCGGTTGAAGGTCACAGCAAAAATGGCTGTGTCATCCGCAACGATACGGGCGTCTTCGAGGGCGGCGAAATTTCAATGTATTATGACCCCATGATTGCAAAGCTCTGCACATGGGGACCAGATCGATTGAGCGCAATCGGCGCCATGGGCGAAGCGCTCGATGCGTTTGAAGTGGAAGGCATCGGCCACAATCTGCCGTTCCTTTCAGCGGTTATGGATCATCCGCGTTTTCGCGCTGGCGCACTGACCACAGCCTTCATCTCGGAAGAATATCCCGACGGGTTTGCAGGCGTCACGGTGTCGGAAGAAGACGCGCACGTGCTTGCAGCCGTTGCAGCACAAATCAACATGGTTGTTGAGCAGCGTAACAGCCAAATTTCCGGCAGACTTTCCACACAAGCGCAGTCGGTGGCAACCGACTGGGTTGTTACATTCAGTGGCTTCAGCTTGGCCTTCCGGATTGCTGAAGGCGAAGGCGGCACGACAATCAACTTTGTCGATGGGCTAAGCCTGCCGGTCGCCAGCGACTGGCATCCGGGTAATCAGCTTGGATCATTCACAGTTGGCGGCAAGCCAGTTGCCGTAAAGGTCTTGCGTTCAAGAACCGGTTGGCGGTTGCGCTGGCGTGGCATGGATGTCGTTGCGCATGTGCGCTTACCACGCGTGGCAGAACTGACAAAACTCATGCCCGTCAAGCTGCCGCCCGATACGTCGAAGATGCTGCTTTGCCCGATGCCCGGCGTCATAACCTCTGTGCTCGTGAAGGATGGCGAGACGGTCGAGGCTGGCCAACCACTTGCCACGGTAGAAGCTATGAAAATGGAAAACGTGCTGCGCGCAGAACGCCGTGCTACCGTAAAACGCATCGCTGCGGAGGAAGGCGCAAGCCTTGCGGTCGATGAACTCATTATGGAATTTGAGTGACCCTTCGGGACAGCGCTTCGCGCCTCGTCAGGGTGAATGGCTACTGCCTAGGTTGAAGAGCCATGTTCAGGTTGAAAGTCGGCTATTCAAGGTGAATAGCTACGTGCTCTCTTCCTCATCCTGATGAGCTATCGAAGATGGCGTCTCGAAAGGCTGGGGGAGAGAAAAGCGTATGGGATGGAGAATAAGCCAATGACGCAGAAGACCCGCACGGATTGGGAGGCGTTGGCCGAAAAGGAACTGAAACGCCCCGCAGATAGCCTTGTCTGGCACACACCTGAAGGCATAAACGTCAAACCGCTCTACACCGAGGATGACCTCGATCAGGTCGGGCATCTCGGCACCCTACCCGGATTTGAGCCATTCTTACGCGGCCCACGCGCCACCATGTATGCGGGCCGTCCGTGGACCATCCGTCAATATGCGGGCTTCTCCACCGCTGAGGCTTCCAACACCTTTTATCGCAAGGCCCTTGCTGCCGGTCAGCAAGGCGTGTCGGTGGCCTTCGACCTCGCCACTCACCGCGGCTATGACAGTGATCATCCTCGCGTTGAGGGCGATGTCGGCAAGGCAGGCGTGGCGATAGACTCCGTCGAAGACATGAAAATCCTTTTCGACTGCATCCCGCTTGAGAAAATCTCAGTCTCCATGACTATGAATGGCGCGGTGATCCCGATCCTCGCCAATTTCATCGTGGCGGGCGAAGAACAAGGCGTGTCGCGTGATCTGCTTTCCGGCACCATTCAGAACGATATTCTGAAAGAATTTATGGTTCGCAACACCTACATTTATCCGCCTGAGCCATCTATGCGGATCATCGCCGATATCATCGCCTATACCGCGACCGACATGCCGAAGTTCAATTCGATCTCCATCTCCGGCTATCACATGCAGGAAGCAGGCGCCACGTTAGTGCAGGAACTGGCTTTCACTCTTGCGGATGGCCGCGAATATGTACGCGCGGCACTCAACAAAGGTCTCAATGTTGATGAGTTTGCTGGGCGGTTGTCATTCTTCTTCGCCATCGGCATGAACTTCTTTATGGAAATCGCCAAGCTGCGTGCGGCCCGCCTGCTCTGGTCGCGGATCATGAAAGAATTTGACCCGAAGAAGCCCGGATCGCTAATGCTGCGCACGCATTGCCAGACATCCGGCGTATCGTTGCAGGAGCAAGACCCCTACAACAACATCGTCCGCACAGCTTTTGAGGCCATGTCCGCGGCACTCGGCGGCACCCAATCACTGCACACCAATTCATTCGATGAAGCCATTGCTTTGCCGACAGAATTCTCCGCCCGCATTGCGCGTAACACGCAGCTTATTTTGCAGAACGAAACCGGCGTCAGCAAGGTTATCGATCCACTCGCTGGATCATACTACATCGAAAGCCTGACCAATGAACTCGCAGAAAAAGCATGGGCCCTGATTGAGGAAGTCGAAAGCTTAGGCGGCATGACCAAGGCTGTCGAAAGCGGTCTGCCTAAGCGTCTGATTGAGGAAGCCGCAACCAGACGACAGGCTGCGGTAGATAAAGGCGAAGAAGTCATCGTCGGCGTCAACAAGTTCCGTCTGGAACAGGAAGACCCAATCGATATTCTCGACATCGACAACACAGCAGTTCGCCAATCCCAGATCGTCCGCCTGAACCGGATCAAAGAAACACGCAACAGGGCAAGAGTTGAAGGAGCCTTGGCTGAACTGGAGAAGGTGGCGAAAACTGGCGAAGGAAATATTCTGGCAGCAGCGGTTGAAGCAGCGCGTGCCCGCGCAACAGTCGGCGAAATTTCCGACGCCATGCGCAGCGCCTTTGGTGACCATACTGCGGTGCCTATGGTCGTGAGAAAAGTCTACGGCGCAGCCTACGAGGACGAGCCGGAATATCTGATGCTCGTGGAACGTCTGGAAGAGTTCTCCAAGCATACGGGCGACAAGCCCCGTATTATGGTGGCCAAGCTTGGTCAGGATGGCCATGATCGAGGCGCGAAAGTCATCGCGTCAGCCTTCGGTGACATTGGCTTTGAAGTGCTTGCTGGTCCACTGTTTCAAACGCCGGAAGAAGCAGCTGATATGGCCATCAAGGCCAAAGTTCATGTGTTGGGCGTTTCATCTTTGGCTGCTGGCCATAAGACGCTGCTGCCCCAGCTCGTAGATACACTTCGAAAAAAAGGCGCCGAAAATATCATCGTCGTTTGTGGCGGTGTCGTCCCGCGTCAGGATTATCAATACCTGTTCGACCACGGCGTATCGGCTGTATTCGGCCCCGGCTCTAATGTGCTCGATTGCGCACGCGCAGTGCTTGACCTCATGGAAGGCAAACGCCGAAATCTATGAACACAATCAGATAGATAAACAAGAGAAGAGACTCATTTTCTGAGCCTCTTGAGAAGCCGGACGAAGAGCCCGGCTTCATTACACTAATATCCTATCAGTTCTTCGGGCCTGCAAACCCAGCAATCGTGGAACTGGTAACCGATACTGGATCGCTTGCTGGAAATGTGTCTTCCAGCCCTTCATCCAACTGGCGCTCCAGCTCAGTTTTGTCGCCCGACCGACGCGCACTTGGAGTGGTCAACAAGCTTGCAGGTTCAATACCGCACTCAGTACAGGCGACACTTAAGGCCTCTCCGAGTTTGAGCGCTGCCTTGCGTATCACAGCATCCCGTGCGAGCTCGTTACCCGTATCATTCTCAACCTTGACCGTAATTCTCTCTTCGCTCTCGGTTACGAATTCGACCATGTAGGTCGCAAACCCGCCAAGCGAACTGACACGTGTTTCAACAATTTCCATAGCTTTACCTCCGCGTTTCACCTCCTGAAACAACGGTAATCCGCGCCGATAGTTCCCGAAAAGGAACCGGTCTCACGCTGGAACGTTTTCAGACAAACTGTGGGAGGACATGATGTCTCAGTTTTTTACACAACTAAGCGAGAAGGCAGCTGAACTAGCCGGGCATTATGCTGCTTTTATTCTCGCGACACTGTTCATCGTGATTTGGGGTGTAAGTGGTCCCTTTTTTGACTTTTCTGATACGTGGCAGCTGGTTGTGAACACCTCAACGACGATTATTACGTTCCTGATGGTGTTTTTGATCCAGAATTCACAGGACCGCGAAGCAAGCGCGACACAAGCCAAGCTCGATGAAATTCTGAACCACCTCTGTATTCTTAAAAGTGAGACAATTGGCGCTGAGCATCTGCCACTGGATAAATTGAAAGCCATGGTCAAGCATCTGGAAACCGAAGGCCACTATCCCGGCGCTTCACGTGAACCCAAGCAGTCAAAGTGATTGAGCTGTAAGCAAATCGCTCTTTCCCGCGCGAACGATCGACCTATATGCAAACTAGGAGAGAAAATCGGAAGGAGATTTGTATGGCCATAACTCGAAAAGAAGAAGCTCGTGCGTTGAACACTGAGGAAAAAGAGCTGGTAGAAAAATCACACCATCCGCTTCTTCAGGATGTTCCTGATTCAGAGCTTTCACAACTGGCCAAGCTGTTACGTGATCGCCGCAGCAAAGCACGTGATCAGGCCCACCAGCGCCGCCGCGAAATGCGCGGTAAGGCAGTTGCGCGTGGTGCTTCCGCATCCAAGGCCGATGACGGTTCGCATCTAAAAGTGTCGGTTCTGGCCATGGCGATGCGCCGTATCAACGCAGAAGTTGATCGCCGCCGCAGCATGTCGGCGAGCAATGACCTGATTGCGAATGCGCAGAAAGCGCTGGCAACGAAGAAAGCCAATGAAAAGAATGATAAGACTTTTAATACCCGTCATGCGCGACATGGTATGCGAAATATACCCAACGAGAAGGCCGATAGTCTCATCCGGCCAATGGAGCGTGGTCGCCTGAAAAAGGCCGCCAGTGTCGCTCAGGCAAAGCGCGACTCTCGACAGGAAGCTGCGAGTTAAATCTCAACGAAGCTTCTCCTGGAAGGAATACAGTCTTCCAGGAGAAAAATAAAAGCATTAAAAACAATATACTAAAGTCGTTTCTTATAAAATAGATTACAGCATTTCCAAGGCTGTTTCGCGCGTTGGTGGCGCGAAGGTTCGATCCAGCAAAGTCAGTTGCTCTTCGGTGAGCTTTATATCCGCCGCGTTGCGATTTTCACGAACATGGCCGAGCTTTGATGTCTTCGGAATCGCAATCACATTGCCATTGCGCATGGTCCACGCAAGCGCGACAGCCGCTGGGGAAACTCCGACTTCATCGGCAACTTCATGCAGTACACTGTTTCCCAACAACCTGCCTTGTTCGATCGGTGAATAAGCCATCAGCGGAATTTTCTGACTTGCACACCACGGCATCAAATCAAATTCTGGCCCACGCCGGATCAAATTATAAAGTATCTGATTGGTGGCTGCCGCTTTCCCGCCTGTTAGATCAATCAGTTCTTTCATATCGGCAACGTCGAAATTACTGACACCCCATGCACCGATCTTGCCCGCCTGCTGCAATTTTTCAAAGGCAGACAAGGTCTCCTCCAGCGGATACCGCCCACGCCAATGCAAGAGATAAAGATCAATCTTTTCTGTGCCAAGCCGCATGAGACTACGCTCACACGCTTCAATCGTACCCTCTTGAGAGGCGTTATAGGGCAACACTTTACTGACGAGAAAGACGGCATCTCGATGACCTTTGATCGCCTCGCCCACTACTTCTTCCGCGCCACCATCGGCATACATTTCGGCAGTGTCGATCAGCGTCATGCCAAGTTCGATACCGCATTGCAGCGCCTCGACTTCCAGTCGTCGCTGCCGCGCATCTTCGCCCATATACCAGGTGCCCTGCCCGAGCGCTGGCACGAGCATGTCCGAAGCCAGTTTCACATGGGGAATTGTTCCGGTCATGGTTTGCCTCGTTCATGGATTGCGACTGTCACAAAGAACATAGGCTACATTAGAGCGCATCCCAAAAAGTGAGAAACGATTTTTGGATAAGTTGCGCGACAACACAAAGAGATATAGCGCCGATCCGATTCAGTTAGATCGAAACAGGCTCTAAGCGAACTGCAATCCAAAGCCCTGCATCAATCGACGAATGGCATAGTCAGGCTTTTGAGAGGTGAAGACCGCAAGATCATTGTGATGATGCAACTCTTTATTGATCTCACGTGATGGCAAAAGCGATACGGTGCGCCGTGCGATCGCTTCCGCAGGATCAAGCCAGTCAACCGGCCAGGGAGCCAGTCGCCGAAACACATTTGCGAGAAATGGATAGTGCGTGCAGGCGAGCACAACAATATCCGTGCGCTCGCCATCTTTTTCGACAAAGCACGGCGTAATCTGTTCAATAACCAGCGCCTCGTCGATTTCTTCACCGCGAATATGCGCCTCAGCGACTGCAGCAAGCCGGTCAGCTCCAACCAGTCGCACATGACATTGCGTGGCAAACGATTGGATCAGATCGCGAGTATAGGCGCGCTTCACTGTCCCAGGCGTAGCCAGAACGGAAACCAGCCCAGATGATGTGCGCTCAGCGGCGGGCTTGATCGCAGGAACAGTACCGACAAAAGGCACGTCCGGATAAGCACGGCGCAGATCATCTAACACCAAAGTCGACGCGGTATTGCAGGCAATGACCGCAATTTCTGGATTGTGCTCCGCGATGAATTTGCCAAAAAGCTCAACAATGCGCGCGCGCAACGCTTCTTCTTCCCATCCGCCATAAGGAAAACCGGCATCGTCCGCAATGTAGACAAACCGACGGTCAGGCATCAGCACCCGCGCTTCCCGCAAAACCGTCAAGCCGCCAATGCCACTATCGAATACCAATATGGGTTTTTCATACGTGGCGGTCGCCGTTTCGAAACGATCAGCTGCGGGAGCGTGTTTCATTCAGCCTTGTCCTCTGTTGCGGGCTTGCGGGCCCGGCTTTCCGGTGCACCTGAACCGCGCGGCTTTTTGGGTGTGAAAACATCAAGCGAGGTGATGACGCCACGCAGAAGCTTGAGTTCTGCGGATGCAAAACCTGCGCGCGTCAGCACCGAACGCAGATTGTTGACCATGATTTCTTTCTTCGCCTCGGGGCGGAAATAACCCCGAATATCAAGTGCTTCTTCCAGATGATTGAAAAGACTCTGCAATTCCAGCTTGGGCGCCGCTTCCATTTCCGGTCCACGGAAAACCGTATCGGTTTCGGTTTGGAGACCAGACTTCATCCACTCATAAGACATCAGCAGCACAGCTTGCGCGATATTGAGTGAGGCAAATGCCGGATTAACAGGGAAAGTCACCAGCTCATCGGCAAGGCCAACTTCTTCGTTGCTCAAGCCGAAACGTTCGCGACCAAATAGAATACCCGTCTTCTCTCCAGCAGTAAAACGACGGCGCAACTCGCCATTCGCTTCCACAGGACTACGCACTTGCTTGAAGCCATCGCGTTCGCGTGCCGTTGTTGCGTAAACGAAGTTCAAGTCAGAAATCGCTGAGGGCAGATCCTCGTAAACAACCGCATTATCGATGATATGATCCGCTTTGCTGGCAGCAGCACGCGCTTTTTCGCTCGGAAATTCTTCACGTGGCTGGACAAGTCGTAACTCGGCAAGGCCAAAATTCGCCATGGCGCGCGCTACCATGCCGATATTCTCCGGCAATTGCGGGTTAACCAGAATGATCGACGGTCCTTCGGTGATCAGCGTGCGCTGTTTGTCTGTTCCTGCCATGATATTTTCCGCTAAAGCATGGCGCAGCTAAAAGTCTCATTCAGCGTCCGCGACCATGCGACAATTGTAAGAAATCAGAGCGAGCAAATCCGGTAAAATTAAGTGCGATACGCTCTGATGCTTTAGGATCGTGGCGCTTCCCTGACATAATTGACAGAAAATCGCAAAGATTCCCCTTACATCCGATTTGGAAATTCAGGTGTAGTAGCGGAATAACACCAGTCTGCCTCCCATCCATGCCAGACTGTTGGCACCGACATCGAAGTTTACAGGGAGGAAAATCATGTCCGGCAAAAAGATTCTCATGATCTGCGGCGATTTCTGCGAAGATTACGAAACAATGGTTCCGTTCCAGACGCTTCTCGCCGTTGGCCATAAGGTCCATGCTGTATGCCCCGGCAAAAAGGCAGGCGATGCCATTGCGACAGCCATTCACGACTTCGAGGGCCACCAGACCTATACCGAAAAGCCGGGCCATAACTTCACCCTCAACGCAACATTCGCCGACGTGAAGGCTGAAAGCTATGACGCGCTCGTCATTCCCGGTGGGCGAGGACCGGAATATTTGCGCCTCGATGATAAAGTCATAGCAATCGTCAAACATTTTTTTGAAGCCAACAAACCTGTTGCGGCTGTCTGCCATGGCGCTCAGCTTCTAGCCGCCGCCCGCGTTCTCGAAGACCGTACCTGCTCGGCCTATCCTGCCTGTCGCCCAGAAGTAGAACTCGCAGGCGGCACGTATGCGGATATCCCAGTTGATCAAGCTGTTACTGATGGCAATCTGGTGACAGCGCCTGCCTGGCCTGCCCACCCAGCATGGTTGTCGCAATTTCTCAAAGTTCTCGGCACCAACATCACGCACAGTTAGTTGAATTTCTGCCTGCAACTCTAATCCGGTTGCAGGCAGACAAAATCTACGCGACATTATGGTTGGAGCGATTTCGGGAGGAAACCATGTGCAGATTGTTCATCGGGGCAGACCCGGAACTTTGGCAAAGCGTCACACGCTCGTTGCGTATTGATGGGGTGGTAACCAGTGTGCGGCTCGAAAACTTCTTCTGGTGGGCACTGGAAGATATTGCTGCGCGCGATGATCTTACCGTTAATCGCCTGCTTGGTCGTCTCTATGGTGAATCGCGCGCCGAGGGCCATGATCTGGATAATTTTGCATCGTTCCTGCGTGTTTGCTGTGGCCGATATCTGGCACTGCAGGTCAGTGGTCTTGTCCCAACAGACAAAGCAACAGCAATTTCGACGCTCGACGCAGATGCAATTCTGCTGCACGAACGAGAATCCTATCGCGATCAGCACTCAGCATGGCGAAAGCCCGCACATCATGCTGCCTAAAATAGCAATTCCCAAAATTTTGACCTGAGAATCTGGCTATAGGCCAAAGAATAAGCCTCTGACACTTTGCCTTCGCGGTTACCGATGCTATACGGTCGCGACGCATTAAATGAGAGGCTTTATCAATGGCAAAAATCAAGGTTGCGAACCCGGTCGTTGAACTCGACGGCGATGAAATGACCCGCATCATCTGGCAGTTCATCAAGGACAAGCTGATCCATCCCTACCTCGACATCGATCTGAAATATTACGATCTGTCAGTAGAACATCGTGATGAAACCAATGACCAGGTTACCATTGATGCGGCCAATGCCATCAAGGAACATGGCGTCGGCGTAAAATGCGCAACCATCACGCCGGACGAAGCACGCGTTGAAGAATTCAAGCTCAAGAAGATGTGGAAGTCGCCAAACGGCACCATCCGCAACATTCTCGGTGGCGTTATCTTCCGCGAACCGATTATCTGCAAGAACGTTCCTCGTCTGGTTCCAGGCTGGACGCAACCAATCATCGTTGGCCGTCATGCTTTCGGTGACCAGTACCGCGCGACCGACTTCAAGTTCCCCGGCAAGGGCACCTTGTCGATCAAGTTTGTCGGTGAAGATGGTGAGACCATCGAGCACGAAGTCTATCAGGCTCCGGCGGCTGGCGTGGCAATGGCCATGTACAACCTCGACGAATCGATCCGTGAATTTGCGCGCGCCTCGCTGAACTATGGCCTGCAGCGCAATTACCCGGTCTATCTCTCGACCAAGAACACCATCCTCAAAGCCTATGATGGTCGCTTCAAGGACATCTTCGAAGAAGTCTACCAGGCTGAATTCGCTGAAAAGTTCAAGGCAGCCAAGATCTGGTACGAACATCGCCTGATCGACGACATGGTTGCTTCGGCCCTCAAGTGGTCCGGCGGCTATGTTTGGGCATGTAAGAACTATGACGGCGACGTGCAGTCCGATATCGTGGCACAGGGCTTCGGCTCGCTCGGCCTGATGACCTCAGTTCTGATGACACCAGATGGCAAGACCGTTGAAGCTGAAGCTGCACACGGCACCGTGACCCGTCACTATCGTCAGCACCAGAAGGGCGAGGAAACCTCGACCAACTCGATCGCTTCGATCTTCGCATGGACCCGCGGCCTTGCTCACCGTGCAAAGCTTGACGAGAATGCTGAGCTGAAGCGCTTTGCCGACACGCTTGAAAAGGTCTGCGTAGACACCGTTGAATCCGGCTTCATGACCAAGGATTTGGCGCTGCTTATCGGTCCAGATCAGCCTTGGCTCTCGACCACCGGCTTCCTCGACAAGATCGACGAAAACCTCCAGAAGGCAATGGCTGCTTAAAGCATTTCCAGCAAAAAAAACGCGAAGCGGTTTTGCGTTAGATCATGCATAAAAACAAATAGTTACAGCGGCTTCAGCGCTTCTGTCTGAACTGGAGCCGCTGTAAGCCTATCTGGTAAACGATAAAACGGCGGGATTTTCCCGCCGTTTTTTATTGGTTCGTAGCAATTTGCCCTCGCAAGCAGTCGGCCTGCCAGATAGTCTGTCCTTGTTGAAATAGGGAGGACTATATGTCGACAATTCGGGTATTAACGCCGCAAGATCGGACTGCATGGGAACCATTGTGGGGCGCTTATCAGGTCTTTTACGAAGTCGACATTCCAGCTGAAACCACGAACCTCACATGGGAGCGTTTTCACGACGCTTCGGAACCCATGCATGTCTTAGGTGCATTTGATGACGACGGACCTCTTGTCGGTTTCGTGCATGCGATCTTTCACCGCTCCTGCTGGCTACCGAAATGGACCTGCTATCTTCAAGACCTCTATGTCGAGAACAGCCAGCGCGGAAAAGGCACCGGCGCAGCCCTGATCGACGCTGTGGCTGATCTGGCGCGCGAAGAAGGCGCAGGGAGGCTCTATTGGCTCACGCATGAAAGCAATGCAACTGCACGCCGCCTCTATGACAGCATCGCGCAACAGTCTGGATTCATTCAATATCGTAAGGCCTTATAAAAAAGCTGGTTTTCCGTTTCTTTTTGGCGAGAGAAAGAGCATCCTGTTGCCAAGCCTGCAGGGAGGATGACCAATGAGCGATTTGAAGCTTTACACCAACCCCATGTCACGCGGACGCATTGCGCGCTGGATGTTAGAGGAAATCGGCAAACCTTACGATGTAGAGATCCTCGATTTTGGCCCACCGATGAAAGGGCACGATTACTGTTCCATCAACCCAATGGGCAAGGTTCCAGCAATTCGCCATGGCAAGGATATTGTGACCGAAGTCGCAGCCATTTGCGCCTATCTCGCGACGACCTTCCCAGAGGCCGGACTGGCCCCGCATCCCGACGAGCGTGCTGATTTCTATCGCTGGCTGTTCTTCACATCAGGTCCGGTCGAAGCAGCTCTCTCCAACCACGCGCTTGGCTATGAAGTGCCCGCCGACAAACAAGGCATGGTGGGTTATGGCAATTACGATACCGTCGTAAGTACGCTGGAGAATGCCGTCTCCCGCCACCCCTATATTACCGGCACCCGGTTCACTGCAGCCGATGTCTATGTCGGCTCACATATTGGCTGGGGATTGCGTTTTGGCACATTGCCGCCAAAACCTGCCTTTACGGCCTATTGGGATCGTTTGAAAGATCGTCCGGCCATGAAGCGCGCCAATGAACTCGACGACGCAGCAGCGACGGTTACCAAGAAATAATCAGAGCTGGAAAGTCTTTGCAAAAGCTTGGACTCCATCGGGTGAGAAGGCAATAACCCGGCCTTCTTCCCGACGCGCCCAGCCTTTATCGATGAAGTTTTTCAAAAGCGCCGCGCCCAATGCACCGCCGAGGTGGTTACGCCTCTCGCTCCAGTCAAGACAATGTCGGCAAAGCGGTCGCTTACCCTTTTGCAACATATCCACATCAATGCCGAGGCAAGAGAAAAATGACTTCCCTTCATCGGTAAGCAGAGGCTCGCTGGCATCACCGATCAGACCAAGCTTGTAGGATGCCTCGAGCATTTCAACGCCGCGCTCGCCTGCCAGATGATCGTAGCAAATTCGCGCCTTACGCAGCGCATGATCTTTCGGTCCGGTACGAACACGTACTGCGCCGGTGCGTTGTGCAAGCCCCATAAGTCCTTCAAGAACCTGCGCAACATCTACGCCCGAAAGACGGAAATAGCGATGCCGTCCCTGCTTTTCAGCGACGAGCAGATTGGCAACATCCAGCTTGGACAAATGGCCGCTTGCAGTTTGAATCGTTACACCTGCAGCGGAAGCAAGCTCACTCACCGTCAAAGCGCGACCGTCCATAAGCGCGGTCAACATGTTGGCGCGTGCCGGATCGCCCAGCAAAGCTGCAACGGAAGCTATAATCGGACCATCTTTCATACTTCGATGCTAACCGAAGCATGGACGCATTTCAATACGCTAAACAGTCTCCAACCAACACATCAAATGCAGGAGACGACGATGATTACATGCTTCATCCGCTATCAGATCGACCCGTTCAAAGCAGACGCTTTTGCGGAGTATGCGCGCAACTGGGGTCAGGCAAGTCCCCGCTGTGGCGCGAACCTGATAGGCTATTTCGGCCCACATGAAGGCTCAACCACCACAGCCTATGGGGTCTATTCCGTAGAAAATCTTGCCAACTATGAAGCATTTCGTGCTCGACTTGCAGCCGACCCGATTGGTCGAGAGAACTATGAATTCGCAAAACGCGAACAATTCATCCGCTCGGAAGAGCGTATTTTTCTCCAGCTACAGTCAGCCCCCCACGCGGAGTTTATCAAGCAATGATCGCTGTTATTTTTGAAGTCTGGCCTGCGGACGATGAGCGGCGCGAGCAATATCTCAATATAGCCGCAGGCCTGCGCGCCGATCTGTCTCAAATTGATGGCTTTATATCCATCGAGCGCTTTCAAAGCCTGGTTGAGCCGCAGAAACTCTTATCTCTGTCGTTCTGGCGTGACGAAGACGCTGTGAAGCGGTGGCGTAATTTGCCGACACACCGGGTTGCTCAGACCAAGGGGCGCGCTGGCGTTTTTGAAAACTACCGCCTGCGCATTGCAGACATCTCGCGCGATTACGGTCTGAATGAACGCGAAGAAGCTCCAAACGATAGTCGGAATGCGCATGCTGCATAAAGAAAAGGCCGGGCGAAACCCGGCCTTTTCGATTTCGATCTCGGTTTGATCAAACGATCAACGCTTTCACTGCAGCGATTGCTTCGTTTGCTTTAGTACCATCTGGGCCACCGGCCTGCGCCATATCCGGACGTCCGCCACCACCTGCACCGCCAAGGGCACCAGATGCAGCACGCACCAGATCAACCGCACTGAAACGACCAACCAGATCTTCAGTCACAGCAGCAACCGCACTGGCCTTGCCGTCTTCACCGACACCGATGAACAAAACAACACCGGAACCAACCTGCTTCTTGCCTTCGTCAGCAAGTGGCTTGAGATCGCGCGGCGAAACACCGGTCACGACCTTGCCGAGGAAGTTGACGCCATTGACGGCTTCCACAGCACTGCCGCCATCAGACGCACCACCGCTCAGCGCCAGTTGTCTGCGGGCTTCGGTAAGCTCGCGTTCCAGCTTCTTACGCTCATCAACCAAAGCGTTGACACGCTCAAGTGCGTCTGATGGCGTCGTCTTAAGAACGCCGGCGATTGCCTTGACGCGCTCGTCCTGCTCTTCGAGGTACAGGCGAGCTGCCTCACCCGTCAGCGCTTCCATACGGCGAACACCGGCAGCGACACCGCTGTCGGACAGAATACGCACGAGGCCAATATCACCCGTCTGGCGAACATGCGTGCCACCGCAAAGCTCAACAGAGTAAGCCTTGCCAGCCTTTTCGCCGTGCGTAGCCGTCCCCATTGAAACAACACGAACTTCGTCGCCATACTTTTCGCCGAACAGCGCCATTGCACCTTCAGCAATCGCATCATCAACCGCCATCAAACGCGTCGAAACCGGTGCGTTCTGCAGGATGATCTCATTGGCGAGATTCTCGACAGCCGTCAGCTCCTCAGCCGAAATCGGCTTCGGATGCGAGAAGTCGAAACGCAGACGATCAGGAGCCACAAGCGAGCCCTTCTGAGCAACATGCGAGCCGAGCGTTTCGCGCAGCGCTTCATGCAGAAGATGGGTTGCTGAATGGTTGGAGCGGATGCGTGTACGACGCACCGCGTCGACCTTTAATTCGACTGCGTCGCCAACTTTGGCCGAACCTTTGGTGACTTCGCCAGTATGAACGAAAACGCCCTCACCCTTCTTCTGCGTGTCTTTGACGGCAATCGCAAAGCCTTCGCCGGAAATCGTTCCGGTATCGCCCTGCTGGCCACCGGACTCGCCGTAGAACGGTGTCTGATTGACGATTACAGAAACGGTTTCGCCTTCCACAGCCGCTGGAACCTCCGCACCGTCACGGACAAGCGCAGTGATCACGCCTTCAGCGATTTCAGTTTCATAGCCAAGGAATTCGGTCGCACCGACCTTATCCTTGATACCAAACCAAATGGTTTCAGTTGCAGCTTCGCCCGAACCGGCCCAGTTGGCGCGCGCTTCGGCCTTCTGACGTTCCATGGCGACCTTGAAACCGTCGGTATCGACAGTCACACCACGCTGACGCAGCGCATCCTGCGTGAGATCGAGAGGGAAGCCGTAAGTGTCGTAGAGCTTGAAAGCAGTCTCACCATCAAGACGATCACCTTCAACGAGCTTTTCGGAAGCATCCGAAAGCAGGCCAAGGCCGCGTTCAAGCGTCTTGCGAAAACGAGTTTCTTCAAGCTTGAGGGTTTCGGAGATCAGCGCTTCAGCGCGGATCAGTTCCGGATAGGCCTGACCCATTTCACGGATGAGCGCTGGCAGCAGACGCCACATCAATGGTTCTTTTGCGCCGAGCAGCTGCGCATGGCGCATGGCACGGCGCATGATGCGGCGCAGTACATAACCGCGACCTTCATTCGACGGCAGAACGCCGTCGGCAATCAGGAAGCTTGATGCGCGTAAGTGATCGGCGATAACGCGATGGCTCGCACGGAAATCGCCTTCCGCCTTAACGCCAGTCGCGTCTTCCGATGCGCGGATCAATGCCTTGAAAAGATCGATATCGTAATTGTCATGCACACCCTGCAGAACCGCCGCGACGCGTTCCAGACCCATGCCCGTATCAATCGACGGACGTGGCAGATCGATGCGCTGCTCAGGAGAGAGCTGCTCGAACTGCATGAAAACAAGATTCCAGATTTCGATGAAACGATCGCCGTCTTCATCTGCGGAGCCGGGAGGGCCACCCCAGATATGATCGCCATGATCGTAGAAGATTTCCGAACAAGGACCGCAGGGGCCGGTATCACCCATTGCCCAGAAATTGTCGCTCGTCGCAATGCGGATGATGCGATCATCCGAAAGACCGGCGATCTTCTTCCAGAAATTCGCAGCGTCGTCATCTGTGTGATAAACGGTGACAAGGAGCTTATCTTTGTTGAGGCCAAACTCTTTTGTGATCAGGTTCCACGCATGGCTGATCGCTTCTTCCTTGAAGTAGTCGCCAAAGGAGAAATTACCGAGCATTTCAAAGAACGTGTGGTGACGAGCCGTGTAGCCGACATTGTCCAGATCGTTGTGCTTGCCGCCGGCGCGCACGCATTTCTGCGAAGTGGTCGCGCGGCTGTATGGGCGCTGTTCAAGACCGGTAAAGACGTTCTTGAACTGCACCATGCCCGCATTGGTGAACATGAGTGTTGGGTCGTTGCGCGGCACCAACGGGCTTGATGAAACAACCTCGTGTCCGTTCTTGCGGAAATAGTCGAGGAATGTGGACCTTATCTCGTTGACGCCAGCCATAATTCACCCTTGGACATTTTCTGCCCTGCATGAGAAGCACCTCTCAACAAGGCGCATCGATTATCTTTTCACCACCCGCAAGGTTGCAACGATGTCCGGCACTTTCATGCCGCCACGCTTCGACTGCCCGATCATGGAAAGTCCGTGAGGTGGAGTTTCGGTTGACCGCTTTTAACGGGGCACCGCTTTTCTGTCCAGATAAGCAGTGTGCGCTATAAAAGCAATTTCTCCCGGAAAGTATGAAAACGACAACTATGCAACAGTGTTTGTGGCATTTCCAGCAAAAGCGCGATGCGGTTTTGCGTAGGATAACGCTCAAAAACAACTCGTTACAGTGGTTCCAAAGATTCAGCTTTCGCTGGAACCGCTATAAGTTCAAAAGCAAAAGCCCCGCGCTATGCGCAGGGCTTTCATCTGTTTCGTCACAAGACGAATTTTACATTTCTGCAGCTTCCGGACCATCATCCGCTTCTGGACCGCCATCTTCAAGGAACTGCTCGGCAATCAGCCCGGCATTCTGACGGAGCGTCGTTTCGATTTCTTTCGCAACTTCCGGATTATCCTTGAGATACTGCTTGGCATTTTCACGGCCCTGCCCCAGACGCTGGGAATTATAGGAGAACCATGCGCCCGACTTCTCAACAACACCGGCTTTGACGCCAAGATCGACCAATTCGCCCATCTTGGAAACGCCTGCACCATACATGATGTCGAATTCAACCTGCTTGAATGGAGGTGCAAGCTTGTTCTTGACCACCTTCACGCGGGTCTGGTTGCCCACAACTTCGTCACGCTCCTTAATCGAACCAATACGGCGAATATCGAGACGCACCGATGCGTAGAACTTAAGCGCATTACCGCCAGTCGTCGTTTCAGGCGAACCGAACATGACACCGATCTTCATACGAATCTGGTTGATGAAGATCACCATGCAGTTCGAACGTGAGATCGAAGCGGTGAGCTTACGCAATGCCTGGCTCATCAATCGTGCCTGAAGGCCAGGCAAAGAATCGCCCATTTCACCTTCAATTTCCGCACGTGGTGTCAGAGCTGCAACCGAGTCGATAACCAGAACATCAATGGCGCCGGAACGCACAAGCGTATCCGTGATTTCAAGCGCCTGTTCGCCAGTATCAGGCTGCGAGATCAGCAGATTCTCAAGATCAACACCAAGCTTGCGGGCGTACACCGGATCAAGCGCATGTTCCGCATCCACAAATGCACAGATGCCGCCCTTTTTCTGAGCTTCTGCAATCGTATGGAGCGCAAGCGTCGTCTTACCCGAGCTTTCCGGACCATAAATTTCTACGATACGTCCCTTGGGCAGACCGCCGACGCCCAATGCAATATCGAGAGAAAGCGAACCGGTCGACACCGTTTCAATCTCTACAACCTGATCATTCTGACCAAGGCGCATAATCGAGCCTTTGCCGAACGCCCGTTCGATTTGCGACAGAGCCGCATCGAGAGCCTTTGTCTTGTCCACTGAATTTTCCTCAACAAGTCGCAATGAATTCTGAGACATCTTACACCATCCTCTTGTCTCGCTAGAAGCCCGGCGGGCTCATTGCCAATATCTATTTGTATCTGTTTTGTTCTCATTTTGCAATAAGGACAAGATATTGATTTCTATATGTTTAATATTTTTGTTCTATTATTGTTCCATTTAATTAGAAACTTGTAATTTGCAAGACTGTCCACGCTTTAGTTCTAAAAAATGTGTGGTCGGGCGGTTCGATTCGCAATCTACGCATAAAAAACGCAGCCCTTCTTGCAAAGAGCTGCGTCACGATGCGGATTAAATCCGATTCTCTAATTTAGGAGCTAGCGCCACGCAGCGGCGAAATCTGGATTTCTACGCGACGATTCTGCGCGCGTCCGTCTGGCGTTGCGTTGGTAGCGACTGGCTGGCTCGCACCATAACCGATGACTGCAAAGCGACGTGGATCGATACCCTGCGAACCAAGATAGCTTGCAACCGAAGAAGCGCGGCGCTGCGACAGACCCTGATTATAGCTTGCGCTACCAGTTGAGTCGGTGTGACCGAGAACGTCGACAAGAGTCTGGTTGAACTTGCGCAGCACGATCGCAACGGAATTAAGCGTTGGGTAGAACTGGCTCTTAACCTGATCCTGATCGGTATCGAAAGTGATGGCCGATGGCATGTTCAGGATGATCTGATCGCCATTACGCGTAACCGAAACGCCGGTTCCCTGCAGCTGGTTGCGCAACTCGGATTCCTGGCGATCCATGTAATTGCCGATAGCGCCGCCACCCAGCGCGCCAATACCAGCACCGATCAGAACAGCGTTACGCTGTGCGCGGCTGGAACCACCAACCATCAAGCCGCCGAGCGCGCCGACAGCCGCACCAATTGCAGCACCGCCAGCGGTGTTCGACACCTTCTGATCGCCAGTATAAGGGTCGGTCGTGCAGCCTGCCAGAAATGTGGCACCGATAAGGGCAATCCCGATTTTTTTCAGCATGTATAGGTCATCCTCAATTGTCGATTCGTCGCGAATGATAACTTCGATTAAGGCCGGATGGTGTCTTTAAATCCCCATCCGCGACTTTTAAAACGCGTTTTGTTCTGATTGCAACAGATGACCGATCAATTGATCGCTAGCGCCTTACCCAATGCGCCCACAAGAACGCAGCTGTGTGGCATAACGATTGGCCATCGACTGCGCACGTTTCGCACCATTCAGCGCGGTTGCGTTGCCACGCCAGACACCGCGCGAATAGCCTCCATGCCCGGAATAGTAAGCGAGATAGAGACTGTACGCATCTGCCCGGTTAATGCCATTCTTCTGGTAGCTCTGGTAATGATACCAGCCGATGAAGTGAATAGCGTCGCTGAAATTGCTTCGTGATGCAGTCCAACGCCCGGTTTCCCGCTTATAGCGATCCCACGTTCCATTTAGTGCCTGAGAATAACCATAGGCACTGGAAGCGCGCTTCCATGGGATAAATCCGAGCAGCTTGGTGCGCGGCGGACGCGCATAAGGGCGGAATCCGGATTCGGTATAGATTGTCGCCATCAGAACATGGACCGGCACACCGAACTCACGCGAAGTGCGGGTCGCGTCCTTCTGCCAATTATTTATCCAGCCGTCGCGTTGATCAAAGACTGCGCAAACATTACTGACCTGCCGTGGGGCGGTCGCGCAGCCACCAAGAATAACGAGCGCGACGAGAAACAAAACGCGCGTCATGGGGAAACCTCGTTGCTTTTAAAAATTGATAAAACGTAAATATTAAAGAGGAATTAAATTAATACGTTGAATTTATTATGGTTACTGTAAAGTTTACCGTCACTTCTCTAAGTTGCCGGATTGTTGAATTCATTGATAAATCAAGCCCTGTTTTTGATTGTGGAATACGACTAGCGATTGCACAGAACAGCAGTTCACCGTGCTCGATGAAGGCCGAATTGTGACCTATACCGTCTGGGCAATGATTGGCGCTCTTGAATGAGAGGCCAAGTGAGCAATATTTCGCTATAAAAACGCAGGAACAAGCTGGCTGGAGGAATAGCAATGAACGTGCAAAAGCTTCGCGCTGCTTACAACGGATATGTTTCCTGCCTGAATGCTCAGGATTGGCCGTCGCTACATCATTTCGTTGCAGAAACAGCCCAGCATAACAGTCGACATTTGGGTCTTACTGGGTATCGGGAAATGCTTATCCGCGACTATCAGCAAATACCTGATCTTCGCTTCAACATCGGATTGCTGGTTGCTGAACCGCCGATTATTGCCAGTCGTCTTGATTTTGACTGCACGCCAATCGGGAGTTTTCTCAATCTGCCGGTCAACGGCAAAAAAATCCAGTTTTCGGAGAATGTCTTTTACGAATTCGTCGATTACAAAATCGATAAAGTTTGGTCCGTCATCGACAAATCGGCCATCGAAGCGCAGTTGTCGCGGTAGTTTCAGCGCCTACCCTGGCGCTCTGCTCTCAGACGTGACCAGTAGTCGAGCCTTTTGCGAATTTCTCGCTCAAAACCACGCTCCGGCGGATCGTAAAAAACCTGTCGCCCCATCGCTTCCGGGAAGTAGTCCTGACCTGAGAACGCATCTGGCTGATCATGGTCATAAGCATAACCATCTCCGTAGCCTTCATTCTTCATAAGCTTGGTCGGTGCATTCAGTATATGCTTGGGCGGGAGCAGTGATCCATTTTCCTTGGCGGCGCGCATAGAGGCTTTGTAAGCCATATAAACCGCGTTGGATTTAGGTGCTGTCGCGAGATAAACGCAGGCTTGTGCCAAAGCGAGCTCACCTTCCGGCGAGCCAAGATAGTCATAAGCATCCTTGGCCGCATTGCAAATTGCAAGCGCCTGCGGATCAGCAAGACCAATATCCTCCACAGCCATTCGAACCAGCCGACGCCCCAGATAAAGTGGGTCTTCGCCTGCATCGAACATGCGACAAAGATAATAGAGTGCAGCATCCGGATCAGACCCACGCACCGACTTATGCAAAGCCGAAATCAGGTTGTAATGCCCATCCTGCCCCTTGTCATAAACAGGAGCGCGGCGTTGAACCACCTCCTGCAACTTCTCCGCATCAAACACTTCATCGGGTCGAGCGGCACGCCACACTTCCTCAGCGAGCGTTAACGCCGCGCGGCCGTCACCGTCGGCCATCCGAATGAGGCTTGCCCGTGCATCCTCACCGAGCGGCAGCGGACGTTCTTCCTGCTCTTCCGCGCGCGTGAGAAGCGTCGTAATGCTTGTTCCGTCGTGAGGATGAAATGTCAGCACCCTCGCCCGCGACAACAAAGCGGCATTCAGTTCAAACGAAGGGTTTTCTGTCGTGGCACCTATCAGGATAACCGTACCATCTTCCATCACAGGCAGGAAACTATCCTGTTGCGCGCGATTGAAGCGATGAATTTCGTCCACAAACAGCAGGGTCTGACGACCCGACATGCGCCGCGCACGCGCAGATTCAAACACCTTCTTCAGATCAGCCACGCCGGAAAAAATTGCCGAAATCTGCTCAAAGGCAAGCTCGGTTTCACCGGCAAGCAATCGTGCAACCGTTGTCTTGCCGGTTCCCGGAGGTCCCCAGAAGATCATAGACCCAAGCGAACCAGAGGCGATCATTCGTGTTAGCACACCTTCCGGTCCGGTCAGATGTTCCTGCCCTGTCACTTCCGATAGATGACGCGGGCGCAAACGATCAGCAAGCGGCCTGTTACGGTCCGCCTTCGGATCAACCGCATTGGAAAAAAGGTCGCTCATTACGCTTCGCTCGATGCTCAAAAACAAATGTCGTTTCAGGCATAGTCCCGCCTGAAACGACATGCAACAGTTTGGGGTTTGGTATTAAAGCATGTCTCCCAGAAGTGGGACCCGGTTTTTGAGATAAAGACATGCGTTAAAACAAATAGTAGAGGCATTTCTAACGATTCATCTTAAACAGGAAATGCTCTAGCGTACAAACTGGCGGATCAATGCGCCATTGCGTTCCACCTCAAGCCGCCATGCCAAACCGCGTCCACTGTTTAACGCGGCAGTCAGATCATTAATCGTGCGGATTGGATTACCGTTAATACCGCGAATAATGTCGCGTTGACGTAGACCAAGTCGCGCTGCTTGTGAGTTAACAATCACGTCTGTAACGATGACGCCACGTGCCCCATCACGCATCCGCATCTTCGAAGCCATCGACGCAGTAAGCTCTTCAACCACAGCACCTTCAAATGGATTGTCGCCTTTGATTGTCTGCTTTTGCTGTGGCTTTGTCTCAGGTTCCTTCGCAAGCTTCACCGGCAATTTGCTATCCTTGCCATTGCGAACGATATCCAGCGTGACGGTGTTTCCTATACCAGCTGTCGATAGACGATACCCAAGCACATCAACATTATCGGCCCGCACACCCTGAACCGACATGACAACGTCACCGACCTTCAGTCCTGCTTCTTCTGCCGGACCACCTTTGATCACAGCCGTTACAAGCACGCCGAACGACTTATCCATGCCGAGGCTTTCGGCAACATCAGGTGTAATATTCTGGAAGGTTGCACCAATGAAAGGGCGTTCAAAACTCGTGCTACCGCTCAATGCAGCATCAACAACTGCGCGCACCATGTTCGATGGAATGGCAAAGCCAATGCCCACAGAACCACCTGAACGCGAGAAAATTGCCGTATTGATGCCAATCAGACGACTGCGCATGTCGATGAGACCGCCACCAGAGTTACCGGGATTGATCGCAGCATCTGTCTGGATGAAAAAATCGAAGTCCGAAACCCCAACCTGCGTGCGCGACTGAGCCGAAACGATACCGCTTGTCACCGTCTGACCAACCCCAAATGGATTACCGATCGCCAGAACCAGGTCGCCTACTTCAACTTCATCGGAGTTTCCAAGCGCCAGAACCGGAAAGTTCTCCTTTGCTTCAATTTTCAGCACAGCCAGATCTGTGGTTTCGTCACGCAAAAGAACCGTGCTCTCAAACTGACGCCCGTCCGACAGCGCGACCTTGATCTCGTCAGCATCCTTGATGACGTGATTATTAGTCACCACGATACCCGATGCATCGACGATGACGCCTGAGCCGAGGGATTGTTCGGTTCGTGATTTGCCACCGCCGCCAAATTGTTTGCCAAAGAATTGTTCGAAAAACGGATCGCCAGCAAACGGTGATTGCTGTTGCTGCACTTGGCGTGCCGCATAAACATTGACGACGGCTGGTGCTGTTGCCTTCACAAGAGGAGCAAAGGAAAGCTGCATATCTGCACGACTAAGAGGTATCTGTGTGCCCTGAGCCGGAACGGCAGTTTCCTGCGCCATCACAGGCAATGTGACCGTGCTGATGGAAGCAAGAACCAGACCCGTAATCCCATAACGTCGCCAATTCATTCGCAAACTCCAGTTTCCTTAATCCAGCCTCCGATTCCTCGGAGCAATACCGGCAATATGGAGGTAACAAGGCCAAGTATAAAGGGCTGGATTAAGGCGAAACGCATTACAGCTTGGTAATGAATTATGACCGACTATCAGGGCGCCATGATAGGAAGATCAAAATGCTTCTCGAGCGCATTCCGAAACGTGCAAAACGATCTTCGGAAAAGTTGCGCGTGAAAACAAATAATTGAGACGCGCCGATCCGATTCAGTCAAATCGAAACGAGCTGCAAACGCAAAAAAAGGGCCGCACTAGGCGACCCTTTTTATATGCTCTGTCGCGTAAGATTACGCTGCTTCTGCTTCTGCAGCAGCTTCAGCTTCAACGCGTGCACGATCAGCTTTGCCCTTTGCATCGACATCGCGCTCAACGAATTCGACAACTGCCATTGGCGCATTGTCACCAGTACGGAAGCCAGCCTTCATGATGCGGATGTAGCCGCCGTTACGGGTTGCGTAACGAGTAGCAAGTGTGTCGAACAGCTTAGCAACGAGCTGTACGTCGCGGATGGCGGAAATCGCCTGACGACGTGCATGCAAGTCACCGCGCTTGCCGAGAGTGACAAGCTTTTCTACGATTGGACGGATTTCCTTAGCTTTAGGAAGCGTGGTCACAATCTGTTCATGCTCGATGAGCGAAGCCGCCATGTTGGCGAACATTGCCTTGCGATGCGAGGCAGTGCGGTTCAGCTTACGCTGTCCATTACCGTGGCGCATGGCCTTCTCCTTTAATTCGTAACGTACCGGGATATGCCGGTCTTAATATTGGTCTTCGTAGCGCTTGGCGAGATCTTCGATGTTTTCTGGCGGCCAGGCTGGGATTTCCATACCAAGATGGAGACCCATCGATGCCAGAACTTCCTTGATCTCGTTGAGCGACTTGCGGCCGAAATTCGGAGTCCGCAACATCTCGGCTTCCGTCTTCTGGATCAGATCGCCGATGTAGACGATGTTGTCGTTCTTCAGGCAGTTTGCCGAACGTACCGACAATTCGAGCTCGTCTACCTTCTTGAGCAGAGCCGGATTGAAAGCCAGTTCCGCAACCTGTTCCTGCGGAGCTTCCTTCTGTGGCTCTTCGAAGTTGACGAAGACCGCGAGCTGATCCTGAAGAATGCGTGCTGCATAAGCAACTGCATCTTCACCGCTCACGGAACCATTGGTTTCGATGTTGAGCGTAAGCTTGTCGTAATCAAGAACCTGACCTTCACGGGTGTTCTCAATCTTGTACGATACCTTGCGGATCGGCGAGTAAAGGCTGTCAACCGGAATAAGGCCGATTGGAGCATCTTCCGCACGATTACGGTCGGCAGGCACATAGCCCTTACCGGTGTTAACGGTGAATTCCATGCGGATTTCAGCGCCTTCATCCAGCGTGCAGATGACGTGATCCGGATTAAGGATCTCGACATCGCCAACGGTCTGAATGTCACCAGCCGTAACAACGCCCGGGCCTTCCTTGCGGACAACCATGCGCTTCGGGCCTTCACCTTCCATACGGATGGCGATTTCCTTGACGTTCAGAACGATATCCGTGGTGTCTTCGCGGACACCCGGAATGGAAGAGAATTCATGCAGAACGCCATCAATCTGAATGGCGGTCACGGCAGCGCCGCGCAGCGACGACAGAAGCACGCGACGCAGTGCGTTACCAAGCGTCAGACCAAAACCGCGTTCCAGCGGCTCAGCAACGACGGTTGCAAGCGTGCGAGAGCCGTTGGTGTTGAATTCCACCTTGTTCGGCTTGATCAGTTCCTGCCAGTTCTTCTGGATCATGTGGTTTTCCTCTATCAACCGTCGCTACCATCCTATCGTAGCGATCTTGTGAAGAACCGCAGAGGAGCCCCGGAATTAATTTGACTTAATCCAGGGCTCATGCGGCATAAAAACGAAAATCAGACCCGGCGCTTCTTGCGCGGACGGCAGCCGTTGTGCGGGATCGGCGTAACATCGCGGATCGACGTAATCACAAAGCCGGCAGCCTGAAGGGCGCGCAGCGCAGATTCACGGCCAGAGCCCGGTCCGCAAACCTCGACTTCGAGGGAGCGCATGCCATGTTCCTGAGCCTTCTTGGCGCAATCTTCAGCAGCGATCTGTGCGGCAAACGGGGTCGACTTACGCGAACCCTTGAAACCCTGAGCACCTGCGGAAGACCAGGCAATTGCATTGCCCTGTGCATCCGTGATGGTAATCATGGTATTGTTAAACGTCGAATTTACGTGGGCAACGCCCGACGAGATGTTTTTACGTTCGCGGCGGCGAACGCGCTGGGCTTCCTTAGCCATAATAGTCCTCTCAAATCGATCTCTACACCGCCGTAGTTCCAGCGGCTACACCGGTCCATTGAAGACAAGCTCAAGGACCAGCACCGAACCCGACCGGCGTACCGGCTGAGTCCGACGGAACGAAAACGTTCCGTCGATATTACTTCTTCTTACCTGCGATAGCCTTTGCAGGACCCTTACGGGTACGTGCATTGGTATGCGTACGCTGACCGCGAACCGGCAGCGAACGACGATGACGCAGACCGCGGTAGCAGCCAAGGTCCATCAGGCGCTTGATATTCATCGAAACTTCACGACGCAGGTCACCTTCGACCCGGTAGTCAGCATCGATTGCTTCACGGATCTGAAGTACTTCAGCATCCGACAGCTGATTAACGCGACGATCGTCGGCAATGCCAACCTTCGTTACGATCTGCCGAGCAAATTTCGGTCCAATCCCGTGGATGTACTGAAGCGCAATAACAACGCGCTTGTTCGTCGGGATGTTGACGCCAGCGATACGTGCCACGTCTGTTCTCCTTGAGTTGTAATAAATTCCACCTAAGGGACTTATCCCCGAGACAGCATAAATTGACCGGCAACGGCCTTTTTCAATTTCCGCCGCAGCCGACCATTCAAAAACCATTGAAGTGGCGCAGTCTTTGACGGAATCGCCAGAAAAAGTCAACTCTTAACTGTCCGTAAAGCTGCCAAAGCAACTTCGCAGACATTAAAAGAAACTTTTGAAAGCGATAAGCGGACCGAAAAACATAAAATGCACTTCTGTCCGCAATTCTTAAGAGCATAATCCAACCGAAGCGAAACGAGGGTCGATAAGATTATGCTTTCAATAAAAACCAGAGCGCCGATCTGATAAAATCAGACCAGTGGGCACTCTGGTGGTATTTTCAAGCCTTACGCCGGAACAAGAATTCTCTCGATTTCGGCAGTAACTTCTTCAACCGGAGCCATACCATTGATGACCCGGAGTTCACCGGTTCCTGCATAATAGCTGGAAAGCGGTGATGTCTTTTCGCGATATTCAACAAGACGCTTACGGAAAGCTTCCGGGTTATCGTCAGAACGAACCTGACCACCCTTTGCAATCGTTTCAGCCACCCGGTTCTCCATCCGGTTGACCAATGCGTTCTCATCGACCTTGAGCTCGATTACTGCATCGAGCTTGAGACCTTTACCAACGAGCATTTCGCCAAGTGCCTGTGCCTGAGGCACAGTACGAGGATAACCGTCGAGAATGAAACCAGCTGCGCAATCTGGCGCATCAATGCGCTCGGATACGATCTGATTCACGATCTCGTCGGAAACCAGCTGACCCGCATCCATAACGGCCTTGGCGCGCTTCCCGATTTCGCTTTGCTGAGCGACTGCTGCACGCAGCATGTCGCCAGTCGAAAGCTGTGGTATTCCATGCTTCTTGGTAAGAAGTCCAGCCTGCGTCCCCTTACCTGCTCCGGGCGGCCCAAGAAGTATCAGTCTCATTTATTACGTTTCCCACCTCTGAGTTTGGACTTCTTGATCAACCCTTCATACTGATGGGCAACAAGATGTCCCTGAATTTGCGCAACTGTGTCGAGTGTCACGCTGACCACGATCAGCAGCGAAGTACCGCCAAGATAGAATGGCACACCGGTCGCGGAAATCAGGAATTCCGGCAGAAGACAGACAAGCACGATATAGATGGCGCCGACAACCGTAATGCGTGTCAACACATAGTCTATATACTCTGCTGTACGTTCGCCCGGGCGGATACCCGGAATAAAGCCGGAATGCTTCTTAAGCTGGTCAGCCGTGTCCTTGGGATTGAACACGATAGCCGTGTAGAAGAAGCAGAAGAATGCCATCAACCCAGCATAGAACAGCATATAAAGTGGCTGACCATGACCGAGAGCATTGAGAATGGTCGTACCCCACGCCGGCATTTCGGCCGTATTGGCGAAACCTGCAACAGTCGCTGGTAACAGCAGAAGCGACGAAGCAAAGATCGGAGGAATAACGCCAGCCGTGTTTAGCTTGAGCGGCAGATGCGATGTATCGCCCTGGAACATGCGGTTACCAACCTGGCGCTTCGGATACTGGATCAGAAGGCGACGCTGTGCACGTTCAACAAAGACGATGATCGCAATAAGCGCGATAGCCAAAATGATAACGCCAAGGATCAGACCTGTGGACAGAGCGCCCGTACGGCCCAGTTCCAGCGTACCGGAAATAGCGTGTGGAAGGTTTGCGACAATACCGGCGAAAATTATGAGTGAAATACCGTTACCGATACCGCGCGCAGTGATCTGCTCACCCAGCCACATCAGGAACATCGTGCCACCAACGAGCGTGATGACCGACGAAACCAAGAACATTGGTCCAGGATTTGTAACGATGCCGTTACCCGACTGAAGACCAACAGAAATCGCGTAAGCCTGCACAAGTGCGAGAAGCACCGTACCGTAGCGCGTGTACTGATTGATGATCTTGCGGCCCGACTCGCCTTCCTTCTTCAGCGCTTCAAGGGTCGGAACAACCGACGTCATGAGCTGCACGATGATGGAAGCGGAAATATAGGGCATGATGCCAAGTGCGAAAATGGCCATACGACCAACAGCACCACCGGCGAACATGTTGAAAAGCCCAAGAACACCCTGGCTATGCTGCTGGAATGCCTGCGCAAGCGCTTCAGGATTGATCCCGGGAAGCGGAATATACGTTCCAAACCGGTACACGAGCAAAGCGCCCAGTGTAAACCAGATGCGCTTCTTGAGTTCTTCAGCTTTCGAGAAAGCCGAAAAATTGAGATTGGAAACTAGCTGTTCAGCAGCCGATGCCATTAAATTTCTCCGGTGAAAAGTCTCCGGCCCTCCCCCTCTGCCGACACGAATCCCTGAGACCCGCACCCTCAGACAAAGAAGACCCTACCCAGATATGCGCATTGGCATAAAGGTGCAAGCGGCGGCACTAGGGCCGCCGCTTTTTATTTTGTATATCGAAGTCTTATTCAACAGCTGCTTCGGGAAGCTTGACGCTGCCGCCGGCCTTTTCGATCTTTTCGATCGCAGCCTTGGAAGCTCCAGCAACCTCGAAGGCTACCTTAGCCTTCAATTCACCGTCCGAAAGAAGACGGACGCCGTCTTTGGCGCGACGAATCACACCAGCAGCCTTCAGCGCATCAAGGTTCACAACAGCCTTTGCATCGAGCTTGCCTGCGTCGATTGCGGTCTGAACGCGACCGAGCGAAACGACGTTGAAGCTTTTTGCGAAGATGTTCGTGAAGCCGCGCTTTGGCAGACGGCGGTAGATTGGCATCTGGCCGCCTTCAAATCCGTTGATCGCTACGCCAGAACGGGACTTCTGTCCCTTGACGCCGCGGCCAGCGGTCTTGCCGGTGCCGGAGCCGATACCACGGCCAACGCGCTTACGCGCTTTTACAGAACCTGGCTTGTCACGCAGATCGTTGAGTTTCATGTCTCTATCCCCTGCGTTATCAAGCCTCGTCCACAACGCGGACGAGATGCTGAACCTTGGCGATCATACCACGAACTGAAGGAGTATCCTCCAGCGTGCGGCGGCGGTGCATTTTGTTAAGTCCGAGTCCGATCAGCGTTGCACGCTGTTCGGCTGGACGACGGATAGGGCTTCCGATCTGTTCGACCGTAACCGTCTTACCCTTCTTCTCAGCCATCACTCAAATCCCTTGTCTATGGCGTATCCGGTGCTGTTGCACCGGACTGGCACAAACTATCGGCTATTCTTCCGAACCGACCACATCATGGCGACGAGCCTGAAGAGTCGAGTACTTGATGCCGCGCTGTGCAGCAATGTCCTTTGGATGCATCTGATGCTTCAGAGCGTCAAAGGTTGCACGAACCATGTTGTAAGGGTTCGACGAGCCAAGCGACTTAGCAACAACGTCCTGAACGCCAAGCGTCTCGAACACAGCACGCATAGGACCACCAGCAATGATACCCTTACCAGCAGGAGCTGCACGAAGCAGAACCTTGCCAGCGCCGTGACGACCCTGCACATCGTGATGCAGTGTACGACCCGAACGCAGTGGTACGAAAATCATATCGCGCTTAGCAGCTTCAGTAGCCTTACGGATAGCTTCAGGCACTTCACGTGCCTTGCCATGACCGAAGCCTACGCGACCCTTCTGGTCTCCAACTACGACGAGCGCAGCGAAACCGAAGCGACGGCCACCTTTAACGACCTTGGCAACGCGGTTGATGTGAACGAGCTTGTCAACGAATTCGCTGTCGCGCTCCTCACGACCGCGATCCTCGCGGTTACGTTCTCTCTGTGCCATATCCTATTCCTTTATTTTTTTCCGGAAGCACAAAATGCTATTAGAAGCTCAGTCCGCCTTCGCGGGCAGCTTCGGCGAGGGCCTTCACACGACCGTGGTAAATAAATGCACCACGGTCGAACACTACTTCACTGACGCCTGCTTTAACGGCACGCTCTGCAACCAGTTTGCCTACTGCAGCAGCTGCTGCGGAATCGGCGCCGGTCTTGAGCTGGCCCTTCAGGTCGCCATCCAGTGTCGACGCTGCTGCGATGGTAACACCGCGAACGTCGTCGATAACCTGAACGTAGATGTTCTTGGAAGAGCGGTGCACGCTGAGACGTGGACGGCCGTTTGCGACGGCCTTGACCTGCCGGCGTACACGAGCAGCGCGACGCTGCAAAGTTTCTTTTGGCGATGCCATGACGCGCTTCCCTTACTTCTTCTTGCCTTCTTTGCGGACGATTTTCTCGCCAGCATACTTGACGCCCTTGCCCTTGTAAGGCTCGGGGCCGCGATATTCGCGGATCTCAGCCGCGACCTGACCGACCTGCTGCTTGTCGATACCAGTGACGACGATTTCCGTCGGCTTAGGTACAGCAACAGTGATACCAGCAGGCACGTCATAGACCACTTCGTGACTGAAGCCGAGAGAGAGCTGGACATTCTTGCCCTGCATAGCCGCACGATAACCAACGCCGCTAATCTCAAGCTTCTTTTCGAAGCCCTTCTCGACGCCTTCGAAGATGTTAACGATCATCGAACGCGACATGCCCCACTTGGAGCGAGCTTCTTTGGACTGGTCACGAGGATCGACGCTTACAGCGCCGTCTTCGAGCTTAACCAGAACTTCATCGTGCACCACGAAAGACAATTCGCCTTTCGCGCCCTTAGCCTTGACGATCTGCCCATCAACACTGGCGGTCACGCCTGCCGGGACCGGCACGGGTTTTTTACCGATACGAGACATTTTTATACCTGTCTTCTATCTGTTCACTGTCAGCCGCATCAGAAGATGCGGCAGAGCAGCTCACCACCAACGTTTTGTTCACGGGCTTCATGATCCGCCATTACACCCTTAGGTGTGGACAGGATCGAGATGCCAAGACCATTCGCAACCTGCGGGATCGACTTGACCGACACGTAAACGCGACGGCCTGGCTTCGAAACGCGGGTCAGTTCACGAATGACTGGAACGCCTTCATAGTACTTCAGTTCGATTTCGATCTCGGCTTTGCCGTTCACGAATTCACTCTGCGTGTATCCGCGGATGTAGCCTTCAGACTGAAGGACATCAAGAACGCGAGCGCGCAGCTTAGAAGCCGGGGTCGAAACCTTGGTCTTCTTGCGGCCTACTGCGTTACGAATACGGGTCAGCATATCGCCGATAGGATCTGACACAGACATATGCTACTCCTTACCAGCTCGACTTAACTATGCCCGGAATCTGTCCGAGCGAACCCAACTGGCGAAGCGCAATACGCGACATCTTCAGTTTACGGTAATAACCACGCGGACGACCCGAAACTTCGCAACGATTGCGAATACGAACCTTAGCGGAATTGCGCGGCAGTTCGGCGAGCTGAATAGAAGCGCGGAAACGCTCATCCAGCGGAAGGCTCTGATCCATTACGATCGCCTTCAGACGTGCACGCTTTTCAGCATGACGCTTAACCAACTTTTCGCGGCGCTTATTGTTTTCGACTGCGCTAGTCTTGGCCATATTATTATACCTCGCTACGCTTGCCGTTACTGCCGGAATGGGAAGTTGAAGGCGCGCAGAAGAGCGCGGGCTTCATCATCCGTCTTAGCGGTCGTGCAAACGATGATGTCCATGCCCCAGATCTGATCAACTTTATCGTAGTTGATTTCTGGGAACACGATGTGTTCCTTAACGCCCATGGCAAAGTTGCCGCGACCATCAAAGCTCTTCGGATTCAGACCGCGGAAATCTCGAACGCGCGGAAGCGCGATCGTGATCAAACGATCAAGAAATTCGTACATACGATCCGAACGAAGTGTTACCTTCGTACCGATCGGCATGTCTTCACGCAACTTGAAAGTTGCGATCGAATTACGGGCGCGAGTAATGACAGCCTTCTGTCCGGCAATCAAGGCCAGATCTGCTGCAGCAACAGTTGGCTTCTTCGAATCGCCAGTTGCTTCGCCTACACCCATATTCAGGACAACTTTGGTGATGCGAGGAATCTGCATCTCGTTGTCGTATTTGAATTCTTCAAGAAGAGCTTTACGGATCGTGTCCTGATAAATCTTCTTGAAGCGTGGAAGTGCCTTTGCTTCAGACATCAGATCACCGCTCCCGAACGCTTTGCAACGCGAACCTTCTTGCCATCTTCAACACGGAAACCAACGCGAGTTGGCTTGCCATCCTTTGGATCAGCAATGGCCAGATTGGACAGATGGATCGCCGCCTCTTTCGAGATGATGCCGGCTTCCTGTGTCTGAGTCTGGCGCTGGTGACGCTTTACAACATTAATGCCGCGAACCAGTGCTTTTTCGTCCTTAGGCATAACCTGAAGAACTTCGCCTGTACGGCCCTTGTCCTTACCGGACAGCACGACAACGCTGTCGCCTTTGCGAATCTTTTGCATCGTCTTGCTTCCTTACAGAACTTCCGGAGCCAGCGAGATGATCTTCATGTGGCTCTTCGCGCGAAGTTCGCGTGGAACCGGTCCGAAGATACGCGTACCGATAGGCTCTTTCTTATTATCGATGAGAACAGCTGCGTTGTTATCAAAACGAATTACGCTGCCGTCCGGACGACGGATGTCCTTGGCGGTCCGTACGACCACCGCCTTCATCACGTCACCCTTTTTGACGCGGCCGCGCGGAATAGCTTCCTTGATCGACACCACAATAATGTCGCCAACGGAAGCGTAACGCCGCTTCGAGCCGCCCAGCACCTTGATGCACATGACACGACGTGCGCCGGAGTTATCCGCCACGTCGAGGTTTGTTTGCATCTGAATCATGACTGGCCGCCTTCTTTTCCTTCAGCTGGTTAAGGGCTCCTGCCCTACCTAAGCTGCGTGTTTGTAATTTAGCCCGCTACTTCGTTCGAAAGAACGACCCAGCGTTTGTCCTTCGAAATTGGCTTGGATTCCTCAATGGAAACCTGATCGCCAATCTTGAACTGGTTGTTTTCGTCATGCGCCTTGTACTTCTTAGACTGGCGAATGGTCTTCTGGAGGAGCGGATGCGAATAGCGGCGCTCAACCTTAACCACAACAGTCTTATCGTTTTTGTCGCTGACGACAACGCCCTGCAGAACGCGTTTAGGCATTATACTTGTTCCTTATGCCTTGCTTTCGGCCGCCTTCTGGCGGGCGATGGTCTTGATACGCGCAATGTCGCGACGAACTTGCTTCACGCGCGCGGTTTTTTCGAGCTGGCCGGTTGCCTTCTGGAAGCGCAGGTTAAACTGCTCTTTCTTCAGTGCGCCCAACTCATCAGTGATCTGATCGAGGCTTTTCGCCCGAACGTCTGCGGCTTTCATGACTGCCTCTCTTACTCTGCGATGCGCTGAATGAAGCGCGTCTTGACCGACAACTTTGCAGCGCCGAGTCTTAAGGCTTCGCGTGCCACATCTTCGGGTACGCCGTCAAGCTCAAACATTACGCGGCCTGGTGCCACGCGGCATGCCCAGTAGTCAACTGAACCCTTACCTTTACCCATACGGACTTCGGTAGGCTTCGATGTAACTGGCAGATCCGGGAAGATTCGGATCCATACACGGCCCGCACGTTTCATGTGGCGGGTGATCGCGCGGCGAGCCGCTTCGATCTGTCGTGCTGTGACGCGGTCAGGCTCCAGAGCCTTCAAACCGAATGCACCGAAATTAAGATCCGTACCGCCCTTCGAGTTGCCGTGGATACGGCCCTTGAACTGCTTACGGAACTTGGTGCGCTTAGGCTGCATCATTGTTCTCTACTCCAATTTTCTCGCCCGCGACCCGCTTTTTAAGCGTTTTCGCGGCGGCGGTTCTGCTGGGAACCCTGATTGTCACCCTCAACCGCACGACGTTCAGAAGCCATTGGATCGTGCTCAAGGATCTCGCCCTTGAATACCCAAACCTTCACGCCGCAGATGCCGTAAGCGGTCTGCGCTTCTGCCGTACCGTAGTCGATATCGGCACGCAGCGTGTGAAGCGGAACGCGACCTTCGCGATACCATTCCATACGTGCGATTTCAGCGCCGCCCAGACGACCGGAGCAGTTGATACGGATACCTTCGGCACCAAGACGCATTGCCGACTGAACGGCACGCTTCATGGCGCGACGGAATGCCACACGGCGTTCGAGCTGCTGAGCGATCGACTGAGCGATCAGCGTAGCATCGACTTCCGGCTTACGAACTTCAACGATGTTGAGGGACGTATCGGAATTCGTCATTTCGGAAAGCTTCTTGCGAAGCTTTTCGATGTCTGCACCCTTCTTGCCGATGATGATACCCGGACGAGCCGAGTGGATCGTCACGCGGCACTTCTTGTGCGGACGCTCGATTACGATTTTGGAAATCGCAGCCTGCTTGAGTTCGCTCTTAAGATACTCACGGATCTTGACGTCTTCATGCAGCAGCTTGCCGTATTCACCGGTATTTGCGTACCAACGCGAATCCCAAGTGCGGTTGATGCCGAGACGAAAACCGATCGGATTAATCTTCTGGCCCATTATGCGGCCTCCCCTTTTTCCGCAACTTCGCGGACAACAATGGTGAGATGCGAAAACGGCTTTTCGATGCGGCTTGCTTTACCACGTCCACGAACGTGGAAACGCTTCATGACAATTGATTTGCCAACATAAGCTTCAGCAACGATCAGCGCGTCAACATCGAGATCATGATTGTTCTCAGCGTTGGCGATAGCCGATTCGAGCGTCTTTTTCACTGTTTCCGCGATCCGCTTGCGCGAGAACGTCAGATCAGCAAGTGCCGCGTTAACTTTCTTGCCGCGAATCAATGCCGCGACAAGATTAAGCTTCTGCGGGCTGACGCGAAGCGTACGGGCGACGGCTTTCGCCTCGTTATCCTTAAGCTGGCGGGGAGCCTTGGCCTTGCCCATCTGTTACTTCCTCTTTGCCTTCTTGTCCGCGCCGTGACCGTAATAGGTACGTGTCGGCGCGAATTCACCGAACTTATGTCCAACCATTTCTTCGGAGATCGATACCGGCACATGCTTGTTGCCGTTATACACACCGAAGGTCAGGCCAACGAACTGCGGCAAGATAGTGGAGCGACGGCTCCACATCTTGATGACTTCATTACGACCGCCCTCGCGTACCTTCTCAGCTTTCTTGAGAAGATAGCCATCGACGAACGGACCTTTCCAAACTGAACGAGCCACTTCAGACTACCTCTCTTACTTCTTGCGCTGATGACGCGAACGCATGATGAATTTATCGGTCGCCTTATTCGAACGGGTCTTTTTACCCTTCGTAGGCTTGCCCCAAGGCGTGACCGGATGACGACCACCAGAAGTGCGGCCTTCACCACCACCATGCGGGTGGTCAACTGGGTTCATTGCAACACCGCGAACGTGTGGACGCTTACCGCGCCAGACCGAACGACCGGCCTTACCGTCATTGATGTTGCTGTGCTCTGGGTTGGATACTGCGCCAACCGTTGCAAAGCATGCACCGGAAACCAGACGCTGTTCGCCGGAGTTCAGACGCAGGATAGCCATACCCTGGTCACGACCCACGAGCTGTGCATATGCACCAGCCGAACGAGCAATCTGACCACCCTTGCCTGGCTTCATCTCCACATTGTGGATGATGGTGCCTACAGGCATGGACGAAAGCGGCATTGCGTTACCTGGCTTAACGTCGACGGACTGGCCAGAAATGACCTTGTCGCCGGCTGCCAGACGCTGCGGAGCCAGAATGTAGCTCAGCTCGCCGTCTTCGTAGCGGATCAGCGCGATAAACGCGGTGCGGTTTGGATCGTATTCCAGACGTTCAACCGTTGCGACAACGTCATGCTTGCGACGCTTGAAGTCGATGAAACGGTAAGAACGCTTGTGACCGCCGCCCTGAAAGCGAACAGTGATACGACCGGTGTTGTTACGGCCACCCTTCTTGGACAAACCTTCGGTCAATGACTTGACCGGCTTGCCCTTGTAGAGTTCCGAACGGTCCACGATGACCAGCTGACGCTGGCCTGGCGTGGTCGGATTAAAGTGCTTGAGTGCCATTGTCTTTACTCCATGGCCTCTCAGAGACCTGTCGAAACGTCGATGCTCTGACCTTCAGCCAAAGTAACGATCGCTTTCTTGACATCGCTCTGGCGCCCGACAATGCCGCGGAACCGCTTCACCTTGCCTTTGCGCACAGTGGTGTTAACGGCCTTTACCTTGACGCCGAAAAGCGCCTCGATTGCAGCCTTGATTTCCGGCTTCGTCGCCTTGCGAGCTACGTTGAAGACAACCTGGTTATGTTCGGAAACAAGGGTCGACTTCTCGGTAATGACTGGGCTGACGATCACGTCGTAGTGGCGAAGATCGGTCATTTAAAACGCTCCTCGAGTGCTTCGACAGCTGCCTTGGAAAGCACGAGCTTGCCACGACGCAGGATGTCGTAAACATTGATGCCCTGCACTGGCAGAACGTCGATGTTTGGAATGTTCGAAGCAGCGCGCTGGAAGTTCACGTCGATCTCAGCACCACCAATAAGGAGTGCATTCTGCAGACCGAGCTTGGCGAACTGCGACACGAGTTCCTTCGTCTTTGCTTCCTTGGAGGCCAGATCATCGATGATGATCAGGTCCGAAGCCTTTGCCTTTGCAGACAAAGCATGACGAAGACCAAGAGCGCGAACCTTCTTTGGCAGATCATGATCGTGCGTACGGACAACTGGTCCGTGAGCCTGACCACCACCACGGAACTGTGGTGCACGAGCCGAATGGTGACGAGCGCGACCCGTACCCTTCTGCTTGTACATCTTCGAACCGGTGCGGCTGATATCGCTGCGGCCCTTGGCGTCATGAGAGCCCTGCTGGCGCTTTGCCAGCTGCCAGCGCACGACGCGCTGAAGAATGTCGTCGCGTGGGTCGAGGCCGAAGATATCTTCGTTCAGCTTGACCTTGCCGGCATCCTTGCCTTCAAGAGTTGTAATTGTGAGATCCATTATTCGGCTCCCTCAGTCGCGACTGCATCCGCAGCTGCATTGTTTGCGCTTGAACGCAGGGCAGCCGGCTTAGGTGCATTCTCAGGCAGCGATACCTTGACTGCATCACGAACGAGGATCCAGGCACCCTTGGAGCCAGGAACCGCGCCGCGAACCAGAATAAGGCCACGATCGCTATCTGTAGAGACAACTTCGATGTTCTGTGTTGTCACGCGGGTTTGACCCATGTGACCAGCCATCTTCTTGCCCTTGAACACCTTACCCGGATCCTGACGCTGACCGGTCGAACCGTGAGCGCGGTGGGTAACTGAGTTACCGTGCGAAGCACGATGACCAGCAAAGTTATGGCGCTTCATAACACCGGCAAAACCTTTACCGATCGAAGTGCCCGTCACGTCGACCTTCTGGCCGGCGACGAAATGCTCGGCAAGAATCTCCGAGCCAACTTCAAGAAGGTTATCCGGTGAAACGCGGAATTCCGCAACTTTCGCCTTAGGCTCGACTTCAGCCTTCGCGAAGTGACCGCGCAGAGCCTTGGTCGTGTTCTTTACCTTGGCAAGTCCAACGCCAAGCTGAACAGCCGTATAACCGTTTTTTTCAACTGTACGCTGAGCTACCACGTGGCAGTCTTCCATGCGGAGAACTGTCACTGGTACATGTTCACCGGCGTCGTTATAGACGCGGGTCATGCCCAGCTTTTGTGCAATAACACCTGAACGCATCGGGTTCGTTCCTTCCGTCCTCAAGCCGATTAAAGCTTGATCTCGACATCAACACCGGCGGACAGATCAAGCTTCATCAGCGCATCAACTGTCTGCGGGGTTGGGTCAACGATATCGAGAAGACGCTTGTGCGTGCGCATCTCGAACTGTTCGCGGCTCTTCTTATCGATGTGCGGCGACCGGTTTACTGTGAACTTTTCGATCCGCGTTGGAAGTGGGATCGGTCCGCGCACGTTGGCACCGGTACGCTTGGCAGTCGACACGATTTCCCGCGTCGAAGCGTCAAGGATCCGATGATCAAACGCCTTAAGGCGAATGCGGATGTTTTGACCGTTCATTTGATCTGTTCCTTGTTACGCGGAGCGCCTCCGGAGAGACGCTCCTGCACAAATCTAATTACTCGATGATCGAAGCGACGATGCCTGCACCGACGGTACGGCCACCTTCACGGATAGCGAAGCGGAGCTTCTCTTCCATTGCGATCGGGACGATCAGCGTAACGTCAACGGTAACGTTGTCGCCAGGCATAACCATTTCCGTGCCTTCTGGCAGGGTAACAACACCGGTCACGTCAGTCGTACGGAAGTAGAACTGTGGACGGTAGTTGGTGAAGAATGGCGTATGACGGCCACCTTCGTCCTTGGTCAGAATGTAGGCTTCTGCCTTGAACTTGGTGTGTGGCTTAACCGAACCTGGCTTGCAGAGAACCTGACCACGTTCAACGTCGTCACGGCCTACACCGCGAACCAGTGCGCCGATGTTGTCGCCAGCCTGGCCCTGATCGAGCAGCTTGCGGAACATTTCAACGCCGGTAACAGTCGTCTTGCCGGTGGCCTTGATGCCAACGATTTCGACTTCTTCGCCAACCATAACGATCCCGCGCTCAACACGACCGGTAACAACAGTACCACGACCCGAAATCGAGAAAACGTCTTCGATTGGCATCAGGAACGGCTGGTCAATCGGACGCTCAGGCGTCGGAATGTAGTCGTCAACTGCAGCCATAAGGTTGCGGATTGCGTCTTCGCCGAGTTCCTTCGAAGAATCTTCCAGAGCAGCAAGAGCCGAGCCCTTGATGATTGGAACTTCGTCGCCTGGGAAGTCGTACTTCGAAAGCAATTCACGAACTTCGAGTTCTACGAGCTCGAGAAGTTCAGCATCGTCAACTTGATCGCACTTGTTCAGGAACACGACGATCGCAGGAACACCAACCTGACGAGCGAGCAGGATGTGCTCACGGGTCTGTGGCATCGGGCCGTCAGCTGCCGAAACAACCAGGATCGCGCCGTCCATCTGTGCAGCACCGGTGATCATGTTCTTGACATAGTCAGCGTGGCCTGGGCAGTCGACGTGTGCATAGTGACGAGCCGCAGTTTCATATTCAACGTGTGCCGTCGAAATGGTGATACCGCGAGCGCGTTCTTCTGGTGCAGCATCGATCTGGTCGTATGCCTTGAATTCACCGAAGAACTTCGTGATTGCTGCTGTCAACGACGTCTTGCCATGGTCAACGTGACCAATCGTGCCGATGTTTACGTGGGGCTTATTACGTTCAAACTTGCTCTTTGCCATCTGAGCTCTCCTAATATCTAGCCTGCTCAGGCTTTTTTACTATTTGGCGTAACCGAAGATTACGCGAACTTCTTCTGGATTTCCTGTGCGACCGCGGTCGGAACCGGCTCATAATGGTCGAACTGCATGGTGTACTGTGCACGACCCTGAGACATCGAACGCAGGTTGTTCACGTAACCAAACATGTTGGCCAGGGGAACGTTTGCGTTGACGACCGTAGCAATGCCACGAGCTTCCGTACCCGAGATCTGACCACGACGTGAGTTCAGATCGCCAATTACGTCACCGACGTAATCTTCAGGAGTTACGACTTCAACCTTCATGATCGGCTCGAGAAGCTGTGCACCAGCCTTCTGTGCGCCTTCACGGAACGCTGCACGGGCAGCGATTTCGAACGCGAGAACCGAGGAGTCAACGTCGTGATATGCGCCGTCGATCAAGGTTGCCTTCACGCCGAGCATCGGGAAGCCAGCAAGCGGACCCGCACCCATGACGCTTTCGATACCCTTCTGAACGCCTGGGATGTATTCCTTAGGAACAGCACCACCAACGATCTTGGATTCGAAGATGAAGTCATCGCCTTCATGCGGTTCGAAAATGATCTTGACGCGAGCAAACTGACCCGAACCACCCGACTGCTTCTTATGGGTGTAATCGATTTCAGCCTGACGTGTGATCGATTCACGGTAAGCAACCTGCGGCGCGCCGACGTTTGCTTCTACCTTGAACTCACGCTTCATGCGGTCGACGAGAATGTCGAGATGAAGTTCACCCATGCCAGCGATGATAGTCTGACCAGATTCTTCATCAGACTTAACGCGGAACGAAGGATCTTCAGCAGCCAGACGGTTGAGCGCGATGCCCATCTTTTCCTGGTCAGCCTTGGTCTTTGGTTCAATCGCGATTTCGATAACCGGATCAGGGAATTCCATGCGTTCAAGGATAACCGGCTTCAGCGGATCGCAGAGCGTATCGCCAGTTGTGGTTTCCTTGAGGCCAGCCAAAGCAACGATGTCGCCAGCATAGGCTTCTTCGATGTCTTCACGGCTGTTCGAGTGCATCTGCAGCATACGGCCGATGCGCTCACGCTTGCCCTTAACAGTGTTTTCGAGCGAAATGCCCTTGGTCATCTTGCCCGAGTAGATACGAGCAAAGGTAAGCGAACCAACGAACGGATCGTTCATGATCTTGAATGCAAGCATCGAGAGCGGTGCTTCATCCGAAGACTCACGGGTCGTTTCGGTTTCCGTCTTAACGTCGATGCCCTTAATTGCAGGAACATCGGTTGGAGCTGGAAGGAAAGAAACAACAGCGTCGAGAAGTGGCTGAATGCCACGGTTCTTGAACGCTGTACCGCAAAGAACCGGATGGAACTTAACGTCGATAGTGCCCTTACGGATCAGTGCACGGAGCTGTTCGTTCGTAGGCATGGTGCCTTCGAGGTAAGCTTCCATAGCAGCTTCGTCGATTTCCACGGCCAGCTCGATGAGCTTTTCACGGTATTCTTCAGCCTGATCACGCAGATCTGCAGGAATTTCGCCAACGGTCGCTGCTGCGCCAATGGTGCCGTCCCAGGTCAGAGCCTTCATTTCAATAAGATCGATAACGCCTTCGAACTCATTTTCAGCGCCGATTGGCAGCTGAACTGGAAGAGCGATTGCGCCAAGACGCGAGCCAACCATTTCTACGCAACGGTAGAAATCAGCACCAATCTTGTCCATCTTATTGACGAAGACCATACGTGGAACATGGTACTTTTCAGCCTGACGCCAAACAGTTTCAGTCTGCGGCTCTACGCCAGCATTCGCATCGAGAAGAGCGATTGCGCCGTCAAGAACGCGGAGCGAACGCTCAACTTCGATGGTGAAGTCAACGTGGCCCGGCGTGTCGATGATGTTGAAGCGACGCTTCTTGCCATCCTGACCCTGCCAGAACGTGGTCGTTGCAGCAGAGGTAATCGTGATACCACGTTCCTGCTCCTGCTCCATCCAGTCCATGGTGGAAGCACCGTCATGGGTTTCACCAATCTTGTGGTTCTTACCGGTATAGAACAGGATACGCTCGGTCATCGTCGTCTTACCGGCGTCGATGTGAGCCATAATACCGAAATTGCGGTAGTCTTCGATTTTATATTCGCGGGCCATGTTTTTGCTCTTTGAATAGGGTTCGACGATTACCAGCGGTAATGCGAGAATGCGCGGTTGGCTTCAGCCATGCGGTGCGTGTCTTCACGCTTCTTCACAGCAGAACCACGATTGTTTGCAGCATCAAGCAATTCACCGGAAAGACGATCAATCATCGTGGTTTCGTTACGACCACGAGCTGCATTGATCAGCCAACGAATGGCAAGCGCCTGGCGGCGTTCTGAACGCACATCGACCGGAACCTGGTAGGTTGCACCACCAACGCGGCGCGAACGGACTTCAACGTGCGGAGCGACATTGTCGAGCGCCTGATGGAACAGCGCGACCGGCTCTGACTTCGCCTTGGCTTCAATTGCCGAAAGCGCACCGTAAACGATGCTTTCTGCAACCGACTTCTTGCCATGAAGCATGACTGCATTCATGAACTTTGTGATCACGAGATCGCCGAACTTTGGATCCGGGTTAATCTCGCGCTTCTCTGCTTTATGGCGTCTGGACATTTCGTCTCAACTTTCAATTACATCGGGCTCAACTCGCCATTCTGGCGGCCGGTATCCCCGGAAAATTCTTACTTAGGACGCTTTGCACCGTACTTGGAACGACGCTGCTTGCGGTTCTTAACACCCTGGGTATCAAGAACGCCGCGGATGATGTGATAACGCACACCCGGCAAATCCTTGACGCGGCCGCCGCGGATCATAACCACGGAGTGCTCCTGAAGGTTGTGACCTTCACCCGGGATATAACCGATGACTTCAAAGCCATTGGTCAGACGAATCTTGGCAACCTTACGGAGAGCCGAGTTCGGCTTCTTAGGGGTTGTCGTGTAAACGCGGGTGCAAACGCCGCGCTTCTGTGGGTTTGCCTGCAGAGCAGGAACCTTATTACGCTTCACCGGCGCAGTGCGCGGCTTGCGGATCAACTGGTTTACGGTAGGCATTGAACCTTCCTCTATAAAAAATCTCGTATCAGCGCCCCATGAGGGCCGTTTCACCGGAGTGCTCATGCACAAATTCGGGACCAGCCACACAGTATGTGGCCACCCCGAACAAAAGCAGAGGAAGCATAGGCTTCATGCGAACGGCAAGTTGCATTTCGATCGTAAAACGAACCCTGTTTGAGGCGAACTTCAGAGCGTGTCGCTCCGAAACAGCCAGCCTCACATCGGCTCAGATGGGCTGCTGATACGTGTTTGGAGGCGTTTCGTCAAGGGCAGGACATTAAGTTTCTTCACCAAAAGGCCGTATAGCCGCGTTTTGGTACCACCCGGACAGGTTATTGCGCCGTATTCGACGTCAATTCGCGATTATTTCGCAGACAAAACTGTCATTTTCGTGTGCCAGCATAGCGCCAGACCCGAACAGCCGCTATTGAAACACATCCGAGTCGAAACACAACAGAATATTAAGGGATTCTCAATGTCATCCACTACCCCGATTGCAGATAACGATTCGCCAATCGTTCATCTGGTCATTGCCGACGTCTGGAACGAAGGCGAAGAGGAATCTGTAGAAGTACATATTCTACTGAAATCCGACGAAGACGAAGACCTCGTTCAGACGGTCCTCGCGATCCTGGCGGAAGAAGGCTACCACGAAGCCGAACTCGTCGAGATGGGCACCATCACCGAAGAGCCTGAAGAAGAGCCTCACAAGAGTGCATGGCACACCGCCCTCACTGGTGAAGTTGCCCTTATCGAATTTGAAGGCGATGACGAGGAAGAAGAATAAGAAGTTGAGTAAGGGCGGTCTGGAATATTCAGCCCGCCCTCTCCTTTTGTGGCACGTCTCGTCAACGCACGAACAACGACTGCACAATCTCGAAAAAACAGCACAAACAAAAAGGCCGCCTCGAAAGGCGGCCTTTTCTTTTTCCTGAACGCTACCTTATTCGGCTGCGTTGTTGGTCATGTCTGTCAGCATCGCATTGGCTGCTGCCGAACCGGTCGACTTGCGGCGCTCGTCGATGATCAGTTCGTCGCGAGCCGTAGCAATACGACGGATCTGGTTGGTCATGCCACCAGTACCGGCCGGGATGAGACGACCGACGATAACGTTTTCCTTGAGACCCTGCAGCATGTCCATCTTGCCGGCAACAGCCGCTTCGGTAAGCACGCGAGTGGTTTCCTGGAACGACGCAGCCGAGATGAACGAAGGAGTCTGCAGCGAAGCCTTGGTAATACCAAGCAGAACCGGATTACCCGAACCTGGCTTCTTGCCTTCCTCAATCAGACGATCATTGACCTCATCGAGTTCGATGCGATCGACATGATCACCGGTGATGTAACCGGTATCGCCCGATTCCGTGATCTCGATCTTCTGGAGCATCTGACGAACAATCACTTCGATGTGCTTGTCGTTGATCAGAACGCCCTGAAGACGATAGACTTCCTGGATTTCATTAACGAGGTAAGAAGCAAGAGCTTCTACGCCCTTAATGGCCAGAATGTCGTGCGGCGCTGGATTACCGTCGAGGATGTATTCACCCTTTTCGATAACGTCACCGTCCTGAAGATGGAACGGCTTGCCCTTAGGAATCAGATACTCAACAGGCTCGATCGTGTCATCGTTTGGCTCGATGATGATGCGGCGTTTGTTCTTGTAATCGCGACCGAAACGAACGGTACCATCGATCTCTGCGATGACGGCATGGTCCTTCGGACGACGAGCTTCGAACAGTTCCGCAACGCGAGGCAGACCACCGGTAATATCCTTGGTCTTCGCGCTTTCCATCGGCAGACGAGCGATGACGTCACCAGCATTAACGTGAGCACCCGGTTCGAACGAAAGGATCGTTTCTACCGAAAGCAAGAAGCGAGCTTCGCCACCCTTCGACAGCTTTGCGATCTTGCCGCTCTTGTCCTTGATGATCATCGCAGGCTTGAGGTCCGCACCACGTGGGGTCGAACGCCAATCGATGATGACGCGCTTCGTGATACCGGTCGACTCGTCCGCCGTTTCCGAAACCGAAAGACCGTCGACGAGATCTTCGAACTCGACGTAGCCTTCCACTTCCGTAAGGATTGGACGGGTGTATGGATCCCATTCAGCAATACGCTGACCGCGCTTGACTGCATCACCTTCGTCAATGAACAGACGCGAACCGTAGGTTACACGGTGAACGGCACGTTCCTTGCCGGTAGCATCGACGATCAGAACCGCCATGTTACGGCCCATGACCACGAGGTTACCATCGGAGTTGCGAACCACGTTACGGTTACGCAGCTTGACGGTGCCTTCATAGGAAGCTTCGAGGTACGACGAGTCAACAACCTGAGCAGTACCACCCAAGTGGAAGGTACGCATGGTCAGCTGAGTGCCAGGCTCACCGATCGACTGTGCGGCGATAACGCCAACAGCTTCACCCTGGTTGACCGGAGTACCGCGTGCAAGGTCACGACCATAGCACTTGGCGCAAACGCCGTTACGGGTTTCACAGGTCAGTGCCGAGCGAATACGGATGGACTGGATACCAGCCTTCTCGATGATTTCGACGTCCTTTTCCTCGATCATGCGGCCAGCTTCGACGATAACATCGCCAGTTGCTGGATTGATGATTGGATCAAGTGCCGTACGGCCCAGAACGCGCTGTCCGATTGGAGCAACGATCTGACCGGCATCGACGATCGGCTGCATGGTGAGACCGATTTCGGCGCCGCAATCGACTTCCGAAATAATCGCATCCTGTGCAACGTCAACGAGACGACGTGTCAGGTAGCCCGAGTTAGCGGTCTTCAAAGCGGTATCGGCAAGCCCCTTACGGGCACCGTGTGTCGAGTTGAAGTACTCGTTAACGGTCAAGCCTTCCTTGAAGTTCGAGATGATCGGTGTTTCGATGATTTCACCCGACGGCTTGGCCATAAGACCGCGCATACCGCCAAGCTGACGCATCTGGTTGACCGAACCACGGGCACCCGAATGCGACATCATGTAGACCGAGTTCATCTGCTTCTGACGTCCGGTCACCGGATCGAATTCAACAGCCTTAATACGGGCCATCATCTCTTCGGTGATCTTGTCAGTCGCCTTACCCCAGGCATCAACGACCTTGTTGTACTTTTCGCCCTGAGTGATCAAGCCGTCATTGTACTGCTGTTCGTATTCGGTCGTCAGTGCTTCGGTATCTGCAACGATCTTTGCCTTCGAGTCAGGAATGACCATGTCATCCTTACCGAACGAAATACCGGCGCGACATGCATGGGCAAAGCCGAGCTGCATGATGCGATCGCAGAAGATAACCGTCTCTTTCTGACCGCAATGGCGGTAGACGTGGTCGATCATCTTGGAGATGTTCTTCTTGGTCATCTCCTGATTACAGATGTCGAACGGCACATTGACGTGCTTCGGCAGAAGCTCGCCAGTGATCAAACGGCCAGGCGTGGTGTCGTAAACCTTGGAAACGACATTGCCTTCCGCATCAACCGTCTTGAAACGGCCTTTGATCTTGGTGTGCAGCGTGACGACTTTGTTCTCAAGCGCATGCTGAAGTTCGCCCATATCGGCAAACATCATACCTTCGCCTGGTTCTTTCTCTGCCACGATCGACAGATAATAGAGGCCGAGAACCATGTCCTGCGAAGGAACGATGATCGGTGCGCCGTTTGCAGGATGCAGGATGTTGTTGGTCGACATCATCAGCACGCGTGCTTCAAGCTGAGCTTCAAGCGACAGCGGAACGTGAACAGCCATCTGGTCACCGTCGAAGTCAGCGTTGAACGCTGTACAGACGAGCGGATGCAGCTGAATGGCCTTGCCTTCGATCAGCGTGGGTTCGAATGCCTGAATACCAAGACGGTGCAGCGTAGGCGCACGGTTCAGAAGAACCGGATGCTCACGGATGACTTCGTCGAGGATATCCCAAACTTCCGGACGTTCCTTTTCAACCAGCTTCTTCGCCTGCTTGACGGTCGAGGAATAACCCTTGGCGTCAAGACGAGCGTAGATGAATGGCTTGAAGAGTTCGAGCGCCATCTTCTTAGGCAGACCGCACTGGTGCAGTTTCAGCTCAGGACCTGTCACGATAACCGAGCGACCTGAATAGTCGACGCGCTTACCAAGAAGGTTCTGACGGAAACGACCCTGCTTACCCTTGAGCATGTCGGAGAGCGACTTCAGCGGACGCTTGTTAGCACCCGTGATAACGCGGCCACGACGACCGTTGTCGAACAACGCATCAACAGCTTCCTGCAGCATGCGCTTTTCGTTACGGATAATGATGCCCGGTGCGCGCAGTTCGATCAGACGCTTCAGACGGTTGTTACGGTTAATCACACGACGGTACAGATCGTTCAGATCCGAAGTCGCAAAACGACCGCCATCCAGTGGAACCAGAGGACGCAGATCCGGCGGGATAACCGGAACGATCTTCATGATCATCCACTCAGGACGATTACCGGACTCAAGGAAGTTCTCAACGATCTTGAGACGCTTCATCAGCTTCTTCGTCTTCAGTTCTGAAGTCGTTTCAGCCAGATCAACGCGCAGATCCGCTGCGATCTTTTCGAGTTCCATCGAAGCCAGAAGCTCGAAAATAGCTTCTGCGCCGATAAGGGCTGTGAACTGATCTTCGCCGAACTCATCGACGGCAATCATGTATTCTTCTTCCGACAGAAGCTGATGCTCCTTAAGGGAAGTCAGACCCGGTTCGGTAACAATGTAGTTCTCGAAGTACAGGACGCGCTCAATATCCTTGAGCGTCATGTCCAGCAGCGTGCCGATACGGCTTGGCAGCGACTTCAGGAACCAGATATGTGCAACCGGTGCGGCCAGTTCGATATGGCCCATGCGCTCACGGCGAACACGCGACAACGTGACTTCCACGCCGCACTTTTCGCAGATGATGCCCTTGTATTTCATACGCTTGTACTTGCCGCACAAGCATTCATAATCCTTGATCGGGCCAAAGATACGCGCGCAGAAGAGACCATCACGTTCAGGCTTGAACGTACGATAGTTGATCGTCTCCGGCTTCTTGATCTCGCCGTATGACCAGGACAGAATCTTCTCAGGGCTGGCAATCGAGATTCTGATGGAATCGAACGTCTGTGCCGGAGCCTGAGGATTGAAAAGATTCATGACCTCTTGGTTCATGCCGTTCTCCTTGAGGGCGATCCGCCGCCCTGTGTGTCGTCGATGACAAGCTGAAAGTCCCTGCCATCTTGAAAAGAATTCGCGGTATTACGCAGTCTGGAACTGCACATTCCGTTCAGCATTTCCGTGCGCGAAGCGTCTTTAGCCTTTTGCTGGAAACACCTTACGGGCGCGCCACGGCGATACCATGGCGCGCCTTGATGTTTTTTATTCCGCCGCGTCCGGAAGTGCCGGCTGCTGCTCGTCGCGTGTATCGTCCAGCTCAACGTTGAGACCGAGCGAACGCATTTCCTTGACAAGAACGTTGAAGCTTTCTGGAATACCAGCTTCAAACGTATCATCGCCACGAACAATCGCTTCGTAGACCTTGGTACGGCCTGCAACGTCGTCCGACTTGACCGTAAGCATTTCCTGCAGCGTGTAAGCCGCACCGTATGCTTCCAGAGCCCAGACCTCCATTTCGCCGAAGCGCTGGCCACCGAACTGCGCCTTACCACCAAGCGGCTGCTGAGTGACGAGCGAGTAAGGTCCGATCGAACGAGCGTGGATCTTGTCGTCGACCAGGTGGTGGAGCTTCAACATATAAATGTAGCCCATGGTCACCTGACGATCGAACGGCTCACCCGTACGGCCATCATACAGCGTCGACTGACCCGAGGTCGCGAGACCTGCATCCGTCAACATCGCATTGATGTCAGCTTCTACAGCGCCGTCGAATACCGGCGTTGCGATCGACACGCCGCGCCTGACCTGGCTGGCCAGCATGAGGACGGAATCGTCATCATAGGACCGGACCGGTTCGTTGCGATCGTTGTCTGGGTAGATGTGCTCCAGCGTATCGCGCAATGGCTGAATGTCAGCCGTCTTGCGATAAACGTCGATCAGCTCACCGATCTTCTTGCCCATACCTGCGCAAGCCCAGCCAAGATGTGTTTCCAGAATCTGGCCCACATTCATACGGCTCGGCACGCCAAGCGGATTAAGAACGATATCGGCATGCGTACCGTCTTCGAGGAATGGCATGTCTTCGACAGGCAGAATGCGCGAAACCACACCCTTGTTGCCGTGACGGCCAGCCATCTTGTCACCCGGCTGGATCTTGCGCTTCACAGCAACAAAGACCTTGACCATCTTCATGACGCCTGGAGGCATCTCGTCGCCGCGCTGTACCTTCTCGACCTTATCCATGAAGCGTGCTTCGAGCAGCTTCTTGGATTCGTCGTACTGGCCACGAAGAGCTTCCAGTTCACCCTGGTGCTTCTCGTCTTCAACGGCGAACTGCCACCATTGCGAACGCGGATACTCGGTCATGATTTCGCGAGTAATGGTTGTGCCCTTCTTGAAGCCCTTAGGGCCAGCAGCAGCAACCTTACCGTCGATCATGTCAGCGAGACGGCCATAGACGTTACGATCCAGGATAGCCTGTTCGTCGTCACGGTCCTTCGCAAGACGTTCGATCTCCTCGCGTTCGATAGCCATTGCGCGTTCGTCTTTTTCAACACCATGGCGATTGAAAACACGAACTTCAACAACGGTACCGTACGTGCCTGGAGGCATGCGCATGGAGGTGTCACGAACGTCGGACGCCTTTTCACCGAAGATGGCGCGCAGAAGCTTTTCTTCCGGCGTCATCGGGCTTTCGCCCTTCGGCGTGATCTTGCCGACAAGAATGTCGCCAGGATGCACTTCAGCACCGATGTAAACGATACCAGCTTCGTCGAGGTTCTTCAGTGCTTCTTCCGAAACGTTCGGAATGTCGCGTGTGATTTCCTCAGGTCCAAGCTTCGTGTCACGAGCAGCAACTTCGAATTCCTCGATGTGGATCGAGGTAAAGACGTCGTCCGAAACGATCTTCTCGGAAAGAAGGATCGAATCTTCATAGTTGTAGCCGTTCCAAGGCATGAACGCGACGAGCACGTTACGGCCAAGAGCCAAGTCGCCCAGATCAGTCGACGGACCATCAGCGATGATGTCGCCCTTACCGATAGGATCACCAACGCGTACAAGCGGACGCTGATTGATGCAGGTGCTCTGGTTCGAGCGCTGGAACTTCTGCAGACGATAGATATCAACGCCAGACTTCGAAGGATCGAGGTCTTCGGTAGCTCGGATAACGATACGTGTTGCGTCAACCTGATCGACGATACCACCGCGACGAGCGGCAATAGCGGCACCAGAGTCACGAGCAACAATTGCTTCCATACCTGTTCCGACGAACGGAGCTTCAGCACGTACCAGAGGCACGGCCTGACGCTGCATGTTCGAGCCCATGAGAGCGCGGTTCGCGTCGTCGTTTTCGAGGAACGGAATAAGTGCTGCAGCAACCGAAACCAGCTGCTTCGGCGAAACATCCATCAGATCCACGTTTTCACGCGGAGTCATCATCACTTCACCGGCATGACGGCAGATGACGAATTCGTCAACGAAACTGCCATGCTCATCCAGCTCAACGTTTGCCTGAGCAACCGAGTGCTTCGCTTCTTCCATGGCCGAGAGGTAGACAACGTCGTACGTTACCTTGCCATCGACAACCTTGCGGTACGGGCTTTCGATAAAGCCGTACTTGTTGACGCGGGCAAAAGTTGCGAGCGAGTTGATCAGACCGATGTTCGGGCCTTCCGGCGTTTCAATCGGGCAAATACGGCCATAATGTGTTGGATGCACGTCGCGGACTTCGAAGCCAGCGCGCTCGCGGGTCAAACCACCAGGTCCAAGAGCCGAAAGACGGCGCTTGTGGGTGATTTCCGAAAGCGGGTTGGTCTGATCCATGAACTGCGACAGCTGCGAGGAGCCGAAGAATTCACGTACAGCCGCGGCAGCAGGCTTCGCGTTGATCAGATCCTGCGGCATGACCGTGTCGATTTCGATCGAGGACATACGTTCCTTGATCGCACGTTCCATACGCAGAAGACCGACGCGATACTGATTTTCCATCAGCTCGCCGACCGAGCGGACACGACGGTTGCCGAGGTTGTCGATATCGTCGATTTCACCACGGCCATCGCGCAGTTCAACGAGCATCTTGACCACAGCAAGGATGTCTTCCTTGCGCAGAACACGTACGGTGTCTTCTGCATCGAGGTCGAGACGCATGTTCATCTTCACGCGACCAACAGCGGACAGGTCATAGCGTTCCGAATCGAAGAACAGCGAATGGAACATGGCTTCAGCCGAGTCCATTGTCGGCGGCTCACCTGGGCGCATAACGCGGTAGATGTCGAACAGCGCTTCCTGACGGCTTTCGTTCTTGTCGACAGCCAGCGTGTTGCGGATATACGCGCCAATATTGATATGATCGATATCGAGAACGTTGATCTCTTCAACACCGGTATCAAGAAGCGTCTTGAGAACCTTCTCATCAATTTCATCGCCGGCTTCGAGATAAATCTCACCGGTGGCATAATTGACGGTATCTTCAGCAAGGTACGAACCAAAGAGATCGTCTTCAGTGGCCTTGATGAACTTGAGGCCCTTTTCAGCAAGCTGCTTCGCAGACCGAGCGGTCAGCTTCTTGCCAGCTTCGAGAACGACTTCACCAGTATCCGCATCGATAAGATCAGAAATGATCTTCATGCCCTTGAAACGGTCTACCGAGTAAGGGATACGCCAGTTGTCACCATCACGCGAATAGGTGACGGTGTTGTAGAACGTTGACAGAATCTCTTCGCCGTCCATACCGAGCGCCATAAGCAGCGTCGTTGCTGGAAGCTTGCGGCGACGATCGATACGTGCATAGACCACGTCCTTGGCATCGAATTCGATGTCAAGCCATGAACCACGGTAAGGAATGACGCGAGCAGCGAACAAAAGCTTGCCCGATGAGTGCGTCTTGCCCTTGTCATGATCGAAGAACACGCCCGGCGAGCGGTGCATCTGCGAAACGATAACACGTTCCGTACCGTTCACGATAAAGGTGCCGTTGTCTGTCATGAGCGGCATATCGCCCATGTAAACGTCCTGCTCCTTGATGTCCTTGATGGACTTCGCGCCAGTATCTTCATCAATATCAAATACGATCAGACGCAGCGTCACCTTGAGAGGTGCCGAATACGTCAAATCGCGCTGACGGCATTCGTCAACGTCGAACTTCGGTGCATCGAATTCGTAGCGAACGAATTCCAGCATTGAAGAGCCGGAGAAATCCTGAATTGGGAAAACAGACTTGAAAACCGCCTGCAAACCCTCTTCAGAACGCCCGCCAGCTGGTTCCTCAACCATGAGGAACTGGTCGTATGATGCCTTTTGAACCTCAATGAGGTTAGGCATTTCCGCGACCTCGGGGATCTTGCCGAAAAATTTGCGTACGCGCTTGCGACCATTGAAAGAATGGGTCTGAGCCATCGTCGCTCCTCGTTCTATAGCCTTAACGGCTTGCTCACGCCTTGCGGCCTTTATCGTGCGCCGCCTCACGGCGGTCCTTCTAACGGGCTAAACCCGTTTTCTGAAAGCCTGGTCGAGGCCATCAGAAAAAGGGTTTAAAAGGATCAGAACGTTGTAGTTAAAATCGCTCTGACTATGATTTGCATAAAGAGAACCTATTTCCGCGCTTTTCGTTTCTTTTCATGCATTTACTCCAGATGCAAGCCCGGAGTTAAACTGGCGGATGGTTTCCATCCGCCAGAATAATGAACTTACTTAAGTTCAACCTTAGCGCCAGCTGCTTCGAGCTGTGCCTTGATCTTTTCAGCTTCGTCCTTGGAAGCGCCTTCCTTGACAGCCTTAGGAGCGGCTTCAACGAGGTCCTTAGCTTCCTTGAGGCCGAGACCGGTGATTGCGCGAACTTCCTTGATCACGTTGATCTTGTTAGCGCCACCGTCAGCGAGGACGACGTCGAATTCAGTCTTTTCTTCAGCAGCAGCAGCTGGAGCAGCGCCAGCAGCAGCAACTGCTACAGGAGCAGCAGCAGAAACGCCCCACTTCTCTTCGAGAAGCTTCGAAAGCTCAGCAGCTTCCAGAACTGTCAGAGCCGAAAGGTCGTCAACGATCTTTGCGAGATCAGCCATTTTGGTATTTCCTTAGTTTAAGGTTTGAACTGTTTGAAATGAGAAACGGCCTTAAGCCGCCTCGTTCTTCCGGGCGTGCGCGCCAATAACGCGGGCAATCTGGCCCGCTGGAGCGCTGGTAAGTACTGCAAGACGCTGAGCCGGGGTTTGGATCATTCCAACCAGCTTTGCGCGCAGTTCGTCGAGCGATGGGAGCGAAGCAAGCGACTTTACGCCATCGGCGTTAAGTGTCGTTGCACCCATTGAACCACCAAGAATAACGAGCTTGTCGTTAATCTTGGCGAACTCGACGGCTACTTTCGGAGCGGTAATCGGGTCGTCTGCATAAGCAACGACCGTCTGACCTGTAAACAGATCAGCAATACCTTCCGATTCCGTGCCCTGAAGAGCGATTTTGGCAAGGCGGTTTTTCGCGACTTTAACGGTGCCACCAGCGTCACGCATTTTGGAACGAAGATCGCTCATCTGCGCAACGGTGAGACCGGTATAGTGGGCCACGACGACCGAACCGGACTCTTTGAAAGCGCCGTTCAGCCACGCGACAAATTCGCGCTTTTCCGCTCTATCCACTGTGTCTCTCCAGTAGACAGGACCAACTGGTCCTGCCGGGTTGCCTTTGCCAGATAAACCTTGCGGCCCATCTGACGTTCGAGGATCCTGCCCCCTTCAGCTTCGCCCGCAAAAGCGGAATTCACTCAAAGGCAACTACGGTTCAAACCACGCATGCACTTTCGTGCGAAACAAGGTTATTCCACGTCTCATGCAGGCCGTATGTTTAAGGACTACCACCCAAAGATGATGGTCCGCCTGCAATCTCGGACAGGATAACCGGACTTTCGTCCGGCTATCCGGATCTTGCGATCCGGAATTTTTGCACTTTCGACTACTTTCGCAGTGCTGGCGTGCGGCCTATGCACCTTCCCTTTCGGGAAAGCTCAGGCTCCGGCGAACCGGAGCCAAAACAACTTAAGCGACGACCTTAACGGTTGCCGGATCGACCTTGACGCCAACGCCCATGGTCGAAGAGATCGATACGCGCTTAACGTATTCACCCTTAGCAGCCGAAGGCTTTGCCTTGATAACTGCGTCAGCAAAGGCCTTGATGTTTTCTTCGAGCTTCTGGCTATCGAAGGAAACCTTGCCGATACCGGCGTGGATGATACCAGCCTTTTCAACGCGGAATTCAACTGCGCCGCCCTTGGAAGCGGTAACTGCAGCTGCAACGTCGACGGTCACAGTACCAACCTTAGGGTTTGGCATCAGGCCGCGTGGGCCGAGTACCTTACCGAGACGACCAACGAGTGGCATCATGTCAGGGGTTGCAATGCAACGATCGAATTCGATCTTGCCGCCATTGACGATATCGACCAGTTCTTCTGCACCAACGATGTCGGCGCCAGCCTTCTTGGCTTCTTCAGCCTTGTCGCCGCGTGCAAAAACAGCAACGCGAACGGTACGGCCGGTGCCGTTTGGAAGGTTGACAACGCCACGAACCATCTGGTCGGCGTGACGCGGATCGACGCCGAGGTTCATTGCGATTTCGATGGTTTCGTCGAACTTGGCAACTGCACGTTCCTTAACCAGACTGATTGCATCGGACAGGTCATAGAGCTTGTTGACGTCAACGCCTTCGCGGATCTTAGCTACACGCTTGGAAATCTTTGCCATGGTCTTAGCTCACCACTTCCAGGCCCATCGAACGGGCAGAACCTTCGATCATACGCATTGCCGCTTCCACGTCAGATGCGTTCAGATCCTTCATCTTAACAAGAGCAATTTCGCGAACTTTATCACGCGCAATTGTGCCTGCCTTTTCCTTGCCAGGCGCCTTTGAGCCCGACTTGAGGTTGGCAGCCTTCTTAAGGAAGTAGGTTACCGGAGGAGTCTTCATCACAAAAGTGAAAGACTTGTCCTGGTAGTATGTGATCACGACTGGAATCGGCGAACCTTTTTCCAGTTCCTGTGTGGCAGCGTTAAATGCCTTACAGAATTCCATGATGTTGATGCCGCGCTGACCCAATGCTGGGCCAATCGGAGGCGATGGATTGGCCGCACCTGCTGCTACCTGGAGCTTCAGCTGGCCTGCAATTTTCTTAGCCATTGCATTCTGCCTTCATAAAAATACCGGAAACCGGCGTTCTCGATTAATGCCGGAAAACCCGGCTCTCGACTGACGTCAGATAAACTGACTGGCAGTTTGGTGGTGCGAAATCAGCGACCGGCTAAGCCGCCTATCCTTCCACCTTTTCCACTTTTGACAGCGGACACCCTTGCGGGCAAACAATCAGAGCTTGTCGACCTGACTGTATTCAAGATCCACAGGCGTAGCACGCCCGAAGATGGAAACTTCAACCTTGAGACGGGCACGCTCATCATCGACTTCCTGAACGATACCGTTGAACGAAGCAAACGGACCATCGGAAACGCGAACGTTTTCACCAATCTCAAACGTGATCGATGATTTTGGCCGATCAACACCATCCTGAACCTGGTTCAGAATCTGATCGACTTCCTTCTGAGAAACTGGAACAGGCTTTGAATCGCCAAGGAAACCAGTCACGCGCGGCGTATTCTTAATCAAAGAAAACACAGCATCAGTCAGCGTGGCATGTACAAGTACATAACCCGGGAAAAACTTGCGCTCAGCATCGACCTTTCGGCCGCGGCGAACTTCAACAACCTTCTCGGTAGGCACAACGATCTGCTCGATCAGGCCGGAAAGCCCCTTCTGAGCAGCTTTGATTTCGATGTCCTCGGCCACCTTCTTTTCGAAGTTGGAATAGGCGTGAACGATGTACCAGCGCGCTGTCATCTCGTAACTCCCCAATCCTGCTTAGCGGCCAAGGCCAAGTATAAATTCTACGCCATAGGCCATAAGCTGATCGGCAAGAAAAAAGAAAATAGCAGCCAGAAACGCCATGACCACCACCATGATCGTGGAGATGATCGTTTCACGCCGTGTAGGCCAAGTTACTTTCGCCGTTTCGGCGCGAACCTGCTGGAAAAAGGTGATCGGATTCGTCTTGGATGCCATCTGCCACTCTATTTGCTTGGTGAACCACCATTTCCGACCCAAAAACGAATCAAAAACGGGAACCCACGCGTATACGGTACGCAAAGCTGAAGATTCAGCCCCACGCACCGCGTGTCTGTTGACGTTACATAGAATCGATTCTCAAAAAAAACAAGCCCATTGGTTAAAAGAATACCATACAGGCTTATCGGAGATAACCGATCCTTGCTAAACTCGCTTAACCAGCCATTCAATTACACATCCGTATAATTTGGCGGTAGCGACCCTCCCTGCCCGGCCAACAAGTTCCGGCAGAAAATTATTTTCTCCGATCTCGCATCGAGACCGTTTCAAATCAAAACGAACTCAAGCGCATATCGAATAGGCACGAAATTCCGCCTATAGCATCGTGCTTTGTGCACCCAGGAGGGGCGCATGACACTCTACTTACAATACAGAAAACGAGCGCTCATAGTCAAGCCATGAGCACTCGTTTAAAATGGCAGGGGCAGCAGGGTTCGAACCCGCGACCTACGGTTTTGGAGACCGTCGCTCTACCAACTGAGCTATACCCCTATTTGGTATTCAGGATGCCAGACTGGCGGCAGTACCGCCAGTCAAATTCTTTACTCGATGATCGAAGCGACGATGCCTGCACCGACGGTACGGCCACCTTCACGGATAGCGAAGCGGAGCTTCTCTTCCATTGCGATCGGGACGATCAGCGTAACGTCAACGGTAACGTTGTCGCCAGGCATAACCATTTCCGTGCCTTCTGGCAGGGTAACAACACCGGTCACGTCAGTCGTACGGAAGTAGAACTGTGGACGGTAGTTGGTGAAGAATGGCGTATGACGGCCACCTTCGTCCTTGGTCAGAATGTAGGCTTCTGCCTTGAACTTGGTGTGTGGCTTAACCGAACCTGGCTTGCAGAGAACCTGACCACGTTCAACGTCGTCACGGCCTACACCGCGAACCAGTGCGCCGATGTTGTCGCCAGCCTGGCCCTGATCGAGCAGCTTGCGGAACATTTCAACGCCGGTAACAGTCGTCTTGCCGGTGGCCTTGATGCCAACGATTTCGACTTCTTCGCCAACCTTAACGATACCGCGCTCAACACGACCGGTAACAACAGTACCACGACCCGAAATCGAGAAAACGTCTTCGATTGGCATCAGGAACGGCTGGTCAATCGGACGCTCAGGCGTCGGAATGTAGTCGTCAACTGCAGCCATAAGGTTGCGGATTGCGTCTTCGCCGAGTTCCTTCGAAGAATCTTCCAGAGCAGCAAGAGCCGAGCCCTTGATGATTGGAACTTCGTCGCCTGGGAAGTCGTACTTCGAAAGCAATTCACGAACTTCGAGTTCTACGAGCTCGAGAAGTTCAGCATCGTCAACTTGATCGCACTTGTTCAGGAACACGACGATCGCAGGAACACCAACCTGACGAGCGAGCAGGATGTGCTCACGGGTCTGTGGCATCGGGCCGTCAGCTGCCGAAACAACCAGGATCGCGCCGTCCATCTGTGCAGCACCGGTGATCATGTTCTTGACATAGTCAGCGTGGCCTGGGCAGTCGACGTGTGCATAGTGACGAGCCGCAGTTTCATATTCAACGTGTGCCGTCGAAATGGTGATACCGCGAGCGCGTTCTTCTGGTGCAGCATCGATCTGGTCGTATGCCTTGAATTCACCGAAGAACTTCGTGATTGCTGCTGTCAACGACGTCTTTCCATGGTCAACGTGACCAATCGTGCCGATGTTTACGTGGGGCTTATTACGTTCAAACTTGCTTTTTGCCATCGCCGTTGTTCTCTTTGTTCTAGAACCGCTCGAGCGCCAGCACGAAAATCTAACAGACTTTCAGGCCGGCATTTATGCCAAAACGGAACGGCGAACCGCCCGTCGATGATTCCTTACACGCCTATCCGCTCTTGAAAACTGGAGCGGGTAACGGGAATCGAACCCGTGTATTCAGCTTGGAAGGCTGCTGCTCTACCATTGAGCTATACCCGCATACTCTAAACTCTTATCCGACAGTGGTGGAGGAAGTTGGATTTGAACCAACGTAGGCTTAGCCAACGGATTTACAGTCCGTCCCCTTTAACCGCTCGGGCATTCCTCCTAATATCACTATCAGCAGAGTCGAGTAACTAGGCATTTTCTGCAGAATTTCTAGTGGGCTGTGTGGGCCTTCCGTTGTTCTGCGAGGGGGCTTATGCCGATATGCGCTCGTCCTGTCAACAGGGTAAAAGTGAAAAGAATGCATATCCTTCCAATAGTTGCAGGTGACAGCCGATTGAGGTTCAGGCAGAACCGCCGGAAATCAGGGCTTAAGGCCTATTGGGCGTCCAAATTTCCGGGCTCATTTAACTGCTATCCAACTATCTTCCCTGCTGTGGACAGGATATAAGCGCATCATGAACGATCAAAACTCTCCCCGTACCCCAAAAGATTCTCACTATGCGCGCCTGCGTCGCGAACATCGCGATCATAAGGCTGTTCAAGAAGGCAAGGCTCCGCACAAGCCGCAGCGCGCTCCGATACCTGCAAGTCGTGTAGCGGAAGGAACAGTCCGTCTTTACGGCCTGCACACCGTACGCGCTGCAGTAGAGAATCCGGCGCGCAACATTCTGCGTATGCGCGCCACACGCAATGGCTTCGCTCGGCTTGAAATTGGCGAAGCGGAAACTCTGCCCTTCCCTGTTGAAATCGTCGAACCAAAAGACATCGACAAAGAGACAGGCTCCGATGCCGTGCATCAGGGCGTTATGATTGAAGCGCAGCCGCTTCGGCCTAAGAAACTGTCAGAACTGAAAGAAAGCCCGCTGTTGCTGGTTCTCGATCAGGTGACCGATCCGCATAATGTCGGCGCTATTATTCGTTCGGCTGTGGCTTTTGGCGCTGGCGCACTGATCACAACAAGCCGTCACAGTCCGCAGGAAAGCGGCGTGCTTGCGAAAGCTGCGTCTGGAGCGCTCGAACTGATTCCTCACATCGAAGTGCGCAATCTGGCAGACGCCATCGAAGAACTTCATTCTCTCGGATTCATGACCATCGGCCTTGATTCGGAAGGGCCGCAAGAAATGGAATCGACACTCTCCGGTGATCGCGTAGCCCTTGTTCTCGGCGCTGAAGGCAAGGGATTGCGTCAGAAGACCCGCGAAACAGTGAGTGTTTTGGCACGGCTCGACATGCCAGGCGAAATCAAGTCGCTAAACGTCTCCAATGCGGCCGCCGTTTCACTTTACGCGGCCGAGCGCTATCTGCGCGCGCGCCGCCCTTCATAAAAATCAGCCCAACTCGATTATCTGGAGCGTTTCATACGCTCCAGATAATGTTTTGATAGCTGTGTCTCGCCAATTCATGCGGTCGCAATATAGGTTCGAATATCTTCTGCCTCGCGCTCCACATCTTCAATGCGCCGTTTCACAACGTCGCCAATGGAGATGATTCCTGCAAGCTTGCCGTTTTCTTCGACAGGCATGTGGCGAAATCGGTTGCGGGTCATTATTTCCATCACCTGATTCACGGTGTGATGTTCTCGACATACCTGTACTTTTGTGGTCATAAACTCAGACACCAGCCGGTCCGCGATCTTTTCCTGCATAGACGCAATAGCGCGCACCACGTCACGTTCAGAAAAAATACCCTTTATCCGGCCGGATTCATCGCAGACGACCAAGGCACCGATTTTGCGTTGAGCCAGGACAGCAACAGCATGTGAAAGCGTGTCATTGGGACCGATAACAACAACATCCCGGCCCTTTGTCTCGAGAATCGATCTAACAGTCATGCCAAAGTCCCTCCCAAGGTTCAGCAATCTATCTTGCGGCTCTGCCGCATGATTCTAACGCAGCTCCTCCAGCTGTGTTCCCAAGATGGTGCGCTTTCAATGAATGCTTTGCAAGCGGACTAAATAGGGAGGGATCAGGTCAGCGCCTGATTACCGCGTCGTAGCTGCGCGGCTTATCCAGCAATGAAATGCCAAAGAACCCAGCAATAAATCCGCCAATATGCGCTTCCCAGGCAATGCCCGACAAATCAGCCCCGCCGGTCGAATAAAGTCCCGTAAAAATATTGATCAGAAACCAGATTCCTACGAAGGTCAGCACGGGCTTCAATGTCAGCGTAAGGCCAATCGGCAAAACCGGCCCGGCAAATTCTGATCGGCGTCCAGCACCAACACGGCGGAATCCATAACGTGCAGCAGCGCCCATCATGCCGGAAATCGCCCCGGAAGCCCCCACAAGCGGCGTCACACTTTCAGGGTAAATGGCATAATGCGTCAGCCCCGCAATCACCGATGTCAAAATCCAGAAGATGATCATTCGACCGGTGCCAATACGTCCTGCCAGCGGAGAACCAAAAGCCGCGAACCAGATCATGTTGACCGCGATATGGGCAAAACCACCATGCATGAAAGAGTAACTGATGAGAGTGAACAGTGCTGCCGGATCGGAAAAACCGCCTGCCAATGAGAATCGCGCTGGAATCAAAGCGAAGTTCAGCATGAACTCATAATTCTGCTGCTCGCTGATAATGTAGTTCTGATAAATGTAAACGCCCGCGCAAATAGCCATCAATGCGAGAATGACACTCGGTATGTTGAATATCGGCTCGCCACCGCCCGATCGTCTCGAATCATTGGCATTTCCGCGCACTTCAGGCTGAGGCGTATTCATAAATTGCCGCTTTCCATCTGCTAGAGCGCATCCCGAAAAGTGTGAAACGGTTTTCGGAACAAGATGCGCGTAAATACAAAGATATAGAGCATTTCTCACGGCTCAACTTAAACTGAAAATACTCTAGAGACCGGATGCGCTGATTGCACATCTTAAGATGTTGGGATTCTTGATAAGTGACAATTCGTTAAAAATAAAGGCCGCCGGAGGGTCCCGCACGGCCTTGTCGCAAATGTCTGATATTTGCGAGACAAAATCTGGAGATCAGGAAAAAGCCAACCAAGACAATGACTTCTTCTGATAACTCATCAAACTGCTATAAAAGAACTTTTGCAACTATTACTTCTTATTAACCTTAACAAGCGCGCGTCGTGGATGAACAAAGGGTTAAGCTGGCATCTTGCTCGTTAATACTATTTTAATGCGCTGACCGACGGGCACTGCCCGCAAATCCAGACGAACGGCCAGAGAGCAACAAGCAGCGCAAAATGAAAAACCGCAGCACGATCGCAATCTTCAGCGAATGGCAGCGACTGGCTCTGGGTCAGAGCGGCAGCTTGCGTGCGCCGCAGCGCGAATCGATCCAGCCGCGCAAACTTGGACGTCATTTGTCGGATCTGTTTTTTCTCGAAGAAGACGAAAACGGTGAGTTGATATTCCGCCTGGCAGGCACCCGCATCTGCGCGCTGTTCGGACGAGAACTGAAGACCACTCGTTTTCTCTCACTATGGCCGGAGCGCAACCGCCCTGCCCTGAATGAACTGGCGCGCAACATCAATTCACTGCTGGTACCCGCTTTAAGTCAGAACGATGGAATAAGCCTTTCAGGACGCAGCCTGTCTTTTGAAATGCTGCTTGCTCCGCTCGAAACGAGTGACGGCGGAAGGCTCAATCTGCTCGGCGGCATCTCTGTGCTCAATGATGTCGCCTGGGCCGGGGCAGATCCGTTGGTACTGGGTAACCTCAACAGCATCGAACCGCTGGCGCCCGATCTCGTCGTGATACAGGAAATCCGCAAGCCATCAGCTGTCACCATGAACGGCACAAATGCCGCAAGCAGCACCCGTCGCTGGGCAACGCCGGTGCCGACGCGCGATATTCCCGCTCTGCGCGTCATTACCGGTGGCAAAGTCTGACGCACCTTTTAGATGCGCGTGTTAAAAGGTAAACACGCACTAAGGTTACGGATTAGCAAATTGATTTTGGAGCCCTTGTCGGCATCAAAACGCCATAAATAGCGCTATTATGGCTCATATAGCGCTATTTCTGAACAAACCGTTGCTGAGTTTCGTGCAGTTTTATTCAAATTAGATTCGCATTTTCGCGTCTGAATTTCCCCGCTCTCAAAGTCTTACACGCATTCTTGTTTCCAACAGGGAGACAAAAAGAATGACAAAGCAGACAATCATCGCAGCAATGCTGATCCTTTTGGGAACGGTTTTCGCACAAGCTGCAAACCCGGCATCAAGCTCGCATTGGATGCCAACCGGCGAACGCACTTCGCAGCCAATCGGGCATTATGAATTTTGCGATCGTCACGAAGCCGAGTGCAAGATCACCAGCAACAACAGCGCGCCCCTCACACTAAATCAGAAAGTCTGGCAAGAAATTATCGCCGTTAACGCCAGCGTAAACGAACGAATCATGCCGCGCACCGACATGGAAGTCTGGGGAAAAGAGGAATATTGGGAATACCCAACGACTGCTGGCGATTGTGATGACTACATGTTGCTCAAGCGCCGTGAATTGCTGACACTAGGTATTCCGGCCAACACACTGTTGATGACCGTTGTTCGTCAGCCAAATGGTGAAGGCCATGCAGTCCTGACCGTACGCACCGATCGCGGCGATTTCATTCTCGACAATCTCGATAAGCGTGTGCGCATCTGGAACGAAACCGACTACACATTCTTAAAGCGCCAATCCACAGCCAATACTGGTGCATGGGTGTCGATCAAGAATGGTAGCGATCAGTTTGTAAGTAGCATTCGCAACTGATTTCGATAAACCTAATGAAGAAAAGGACGGGTCGTCATTCCCCGTTCTTTTTTATTTATACGGGCTCCAAACCACGCATAAATGACTGCCCCTTCTCGATATAATGCTGTGCGGACAGTTTCAGTTTCTCAATAGCTGAAGAATTAAGCTCCCGAATAACGCGGGCGGGCGATCCAACGACCAGAGAATTATCCGGAAACTCTTTGCCTTCCGTGATAAGCGCGCCAGCGCCAATCAGGCAATTGTTACCGATCTTCGCGCCATTGAGAATGATTGCACCCATACCAATCAGGGTGTTTTCGCCAATCGTGCAGCCATGCAGAATCGCTCGGTGCCCGATGGTGCAGCCTTTGCCAATCGTAAGCGGAAAACCAATATCGGTATGCATGATGGTGTGTTCCTGCACATTGGTGTTCGCTCCCACATTGATCAGCTCATTATCACCGCGCAAAACGGATCCAAACCAGAAGCCAGCATTTTCCCCGATCGCAAGTTTGCCAATCAGCGTCGCGTCCGGTGCGATCCAGTTGCTGGCTCGGTCGACAAATTCCGGTTGATGACCGTTATACGCATAAATTGGCATGAGCTTTCCTCCATTACAAAATCTCGAAGCAAGATGCGCTATTTATCGTAAGAACGAAATGCGGCTTTACGCCAACAAAAAACGCCCTCCCTGTAAAACAGGAAGGGCGTTCTTGTTCATCGCAACGTATCTCAGAGATCCACGTCGAGAATGGCCATCGAGAAGTTGTAAGAAAGTTCGCCTTCGTCTTCATCCTTGTAGACGAGCCCCAGGAATTCATCGTCCAGATACACCTCGGCGGAATCGTCTTTGCGTGGACGCGCCTTAATCTGCAGGCCAGGATTGTTAAAAGTCCGCTTGAAATATGCGTCGAGTTTCTTGAGTTCTTCGGGTTTCAACCGGCTTCTCCTGAGATTGATTTGAGGCCGGTTTAATGCACCCGCCCTTATGTGATGTAAAGCACTAACACATGAGCTGATGTGCCCATGCACGAATAGTTATGAACCGTTAAGCGTGATATAGGCCGCTCGGATTGAAAAACCAGCGGTTAGCAATTCTCACAATTTAGCAAGTCAATAAGGCATCAGATGCCTTCGCCAAACATGTGTTCGCCGAACGCAGCTTCGCTCAACATCTGATCCATCACACGCGAAGGCTCAGAGCAACCGCTTTCACCGACCACCTTCGCAGGCACACCTGCAACGGTAGCATTCTGTGGAACAGATTTCAGCACAACAGAGCCGGCCGCTATCTTTGAGCAGTTTCCTACTTCAATATTACCAAGGATTTTGGCACCTGCACCGATCAGCACGCCGTGACGGATTTTTGGATGGCGATCGCCACTGGCTTTGCCTGTACCACCAAGGGTAACACCATGCAGGATCGAGACGTTGTCTTCGATCACCGCTGTCTCGCCGACCACAAGCCCGGTAGCATGATCGAGGAACAATCCACTGCCAAATTGCGCAGCCGGATGAATATCCGTCTGAAAAATAGAAGACGAGCGGCTTTGCAGATAATAGGCGAAGTCTTTGCGCCCTTCTTTATAGAGCCAATGCGCCAAACGATGCGTTTGGATCGCGTGAAAACCTTTAAGATAAAGAACCGGGTCCATGAAACGGTTATAGGCCGGATCACGATCATAAACCGCCTGAATATCCACCCGCACGATATGCGACCATTCAGGGTTTGCCTCTAACATTGCATCGAAGGTCTGGCGCAGAATATCTGCGCTTACATCCGCATGTCCCAGACGCTCCGCAATACGATGCATCACAGCATCTTCCAGCGTCGACTGGTTGATAATCGTTGCGTAAAGAAACGTTCCAAGCACGGGATCGTTCTTGGCAGCTTCCTCCGCTTCGGCGCGGACAGAGTGCCAGATCGGATCAACCTGCCCCAAAGATGGGGATACTTTCGCGTTCGTACGAACTGACATTATGCATGCTCCAATTTTGCTCAATGCGGCGTCTGAACACTCCCCTTGCCCGTTTGCCTGCATCGCAATGTGAGTTCAGCGGATAACATATCTCAAAATGCCGTGCCTTTACACCGCATAAATCTTATCGCTCAGTTTAACGCAATTGAATGAAATCCACCGTATCGGCTCAAAGAGGATTTTCTTCAAGAAAGACCAAGACGCCCTTTTTATAGACCTTATCGCCCACCGCCAACATATGATCGCGGTCCGGGATATCGAGTGCCTGGCCATTTGGCAGCATATCGGCCAGTTCCTGTGCACTTCCAGCAATATCGTCGGTGGTACCAACAGCTACAAGGACCGGCTGCATGATGCGCGCAATTGCCTCGGCAGAAACCAGTTCTTTAGACGTAATGACACAAGCCGCCAGAGCAATCCGGTCGCTCTTGGTCTGATCGGCAAATTTACGGAACATCAGTCCGCGCGGATGGGTGATCGTCGATGGGTCTTCAGCAAGCAATGCTTCGCCAATCGGCTCCCAATCGCCAGCACCTGTCACCATTCCAATGCCAAGCCCCCCAAATACAGCACTACGAACACGATCAGGATGCTCGATTGTAAGAAACGCGCTGATGCGCGCTCCCATCGAATACCCCATCACATGCGCTTTTTCGATGCCCAGATGGTCAAGCAACGCTGCCGCATCGCTCGCCATAGCGCTCGGCGTATAATCATCGGCTTCATGGCTTTTCGCTGAAAACCCATGCCCACGATTATCTATCGCAATAACACGATATCCAGCTTCGGTCAGCGTCCGAAACCAACCGGGCGACACCCAATTGACAAGGCTTGAGGACGCAAAGCCATGAATGAGCAAGATCGGATCGCCTTCTCCGTCCTGACGATACGCAAGACGCAAACCATCATGTTCGAAATATTCGATATCGAGCGCGCTCAATTTTGTATTCCTTTTGATTTTTAGATGCGTGGTGTCGGAATCATTTCCGCAAAGATGCGAAGCGGTTCGCACAGAAACAACAAATTAGAGGGTTTCCAGCAAAATCAGAAAAAATCTAGCTGCGACACTCGCCACAAATAGCTGTGTGGATCGCTCTGTCACCACGCTTGATTCCGATCCGCTTAACAGTACCGGCAAGAAGTTCCACGACATAAGCCGCCGGCCCTTGCGAAGAAATAATATCTTCGGAAAACGGGACAGCGTTTTCATGAATCGAGGATACATGGCCTGAGTCATCAAGGAAAACCATATCCAGCGGCGAAGGCGTGTTCTGCATCCACATCATAACACTGCGCATTTCACCGAATACGAAAAGCATGGCTCGATCCTTTGGGAAGTCGGTGCGCCACATCAGCCCGCGCATCCGCGCCTCGTCCGTCGCAGCAACTTCCAAGCCAAATGACACTTTGCCTTTCGAGGTCATGAAGGTGAGTGGTTCTTTGTCCATTGGCAAATGTATGGGCTTGGTTTCCTGCGCTTGGGTGGAAAACGCAAAGAAAATAAATGCAAATGCGAAAAGAATGCGGCCCATTACCTGCTCTTGTCCTACGTGCTCGTGTTGAGTGTCTTTTGACAGACAATCACGAATGGTGCGTTTGAGCGGCGGACATTACCAATCAGGCCCAGACGCGGCAAGGCCCAGTCACTGCTTAGTCACTGGCATCACCGGCTTGTGACATCGTCTGAAAGTCAAATTAGTGCGAAACGGGAATCGCCGTGCCGATATCCGGATGGATTTCAGCGGCCATAAGGCCCTTGTCACCGTTGCCGAAACGGATCAGGACAACCTGACCGGGGCGCAGTTCCATCATTCCGAAACGGCGTAGTGTTTCCATATGAATGAAAATATCTTCGGTGCCCTCACCGCGTGTCAAAAAGCCGAAGCCCTTAGTGCGATTGAACCACTTGACGATAACACGTTCCAGACCACTGGACGGCGTAACTGTAACATGCGTGCGCTGCGGCGGCATCTGCGCTGGATGCACAGCGGTCGACGTATCCATGGAAAGAACACGGAAGCATTGCATGCCACGGTCACCATTGCGAACTTCACAAACAATGCGCGCTCCTTCAAGCGCTGTTTGGAAGCCATCGCGGCGAAGCGAAGTGACATGCAGCAGAATATCGGAAAGACCCGGCTGGTCAGGAACAATGAAGCCGTAGCCCTTTGCAACGTCAAACCACTTAATGTGGCCGGACACTTCAATAAGTTCGCCTAGCTCTTCTGAGGAGGCCTGACTGCGAAACTGGTCACTCGACACAGATTTGTCCGCCATGCGCTCGCCCCTCCTCTGTTGTTCCGTTGCGATTCTGACCTGATTCTTGACCGAAGAATAACACTTCCTTAACCGGATGCGGCAAGCCTAAACTTATGCTGTCTTGAGGATGACCACAGGCTTTGTGCCTTCATCGTTAATTCGTAAATTTCTCAAATGCAAAATTGCCCTGTCAGCAACACAATCAAAAACATATGGCAGCAGTAAAATTCGACAACTTGTTTACTTGTGTTTTCCCACAAGCAGCCTATCCACAAAACCGCTCTTAAATGCTCTGCAAAATGAACTGGGACTTGAGCTGAACCATTCCTCCGGGAATGCGTTGAACTTCTGTGACCGGGTCAGCATATGAATCAGGAGAAAACTATGCGTTATCTGCACACGATGGTTAGAATTCGCGATATTGATGAATCGCTCGATTTTTATGTCAACAAGTTTGGCCTTGAAGAAATTCGCCGCACCGAAAACGAAAAAGGCCGTTTCACGCTGATTTTCCTTGCCGCTCCATCCGATAAGGAAAAAGCCAAAGCAGAACGCGCGCCAGAGCTGGAGCTCACCTATAACTGGGACCCTGAAACCTATAGCGGTGGTCGTAATTTCGGCCATCTCGCCTACGCGGTCGATGATATCTATGAGACTTGCCAGAAATTGAAAGACGCCGGTGTCACCATCAACCGTCCGCCACGTGACGGCCATATGGCTTTCATCAAGTCTCCAGATGGCATTTCCATTGAGCTGATCCAAAAAGGCGAGCGCCTTGCACCACAGGAGCCATGGGCTTCCGCTGAAAATATTGGCAGCTGGTAATTACGAAAAAGGCCCGGTCTTTCGACCGGGCCTTTTTTTGCAATAAAGCACTTCCAGCAAAAGTGCAAAGCGGTTTTGCGTTGGATAATGCGTAAAAACAAATAGTTACAGCGGGTCCAAAGATTCAGCCTTAACTGGAACCGCTGTAACTAAGCTTATTCAGTTCCCTGAATGGCTGCGAGCTGCCATTCCCCGCCGTCCTTGCGGGTAAAGGTCCAGACTTCGACGCTTTCAACTGGCTCATCTGGATTGCCTTCAACGACTGCCCCCGTGTTGCGGTCAAGCATGACATCGATGGCCGAATAGCGGATAGCGACCGTCGCATATTCGACGTCGCCTTCACGCCAGGCTTCAGAAACATCACCTTGAAGCAGCTTCACGTCCTTAACTTCGTTACGCATCCCGCTGGAAGCGATCTCGCCAAGCTCTTCAGCGAGGTAAGACATGGCTTCTGGGGTTGCGAGCTTGCGAAGAGCTGCATAATCCTCACGGCCATAGGCGGTCTGGATTTCCGAAAGCATCTGCTCGAAGCGGTCGAGTTCTTCCTGACCAACATCCATTGGCTCTTCTTCAACGACAGGTGCCGCCGGGATTTCAGCCTGTTTGGCTTCAAACGGATTAACCGACGGCGTACGGCTAGCAACGCCTGCCTGTGGCGCCGCACTCTTCGCAGCGCCGAAAGGCTGCGTGCCGCCAAAAGGCTTCGCACCAGCATTACCCGCGCTTGCAGCTGCCGTCTGACGACGGTTAGCAAACATGCGCATGACAAACATCGCAATCAGCGCAATGACGGCCACCTGCAGAAGAAGACCAAACATGCCGGCAAGACCACCAAGGCCATTACCGAGCATCATGCCAATCAGACCACCGACAAGCAGTCCGCCAAGCATGGAACGGCCGAAATTGCCGAACATGCCGCCTGAACGCGTTGCAGCGGCCGCGTTCTGTGCGCCAGCCGCAGGTCGGTTAGCCTGCGTGTTCGTGCCTGGGTTAGGCGTCATTGAACGTTCCATTGGAGCTGCGTTGTTTGGCGCGGTACGTGTCGGCGCTGGCGCCTGATAAGTACGCGCACCACGGCTACCAAAACCGCCCCCACCAGCACGGCGAGCCTCGGCGAAATCAACAGCGGCAAAAGAGGCTATAAGGCCAAGGACCATTGCAGCGGTCAGTTTGGTCAAGCGGTTTCCGGAACCCGGCATAAGTATCTCCCAAGAGAGCATTTCCAGCAAAAAGTGCGAAGCGTTTTTGCATAGGATAATGCGTAAAAATAATCAGAGCGGTCTCAGCGATTTCATTTTACTAGAACGATCACTGAATGTTTTAGTCCGACATCATATGGGAATTCACCCCTGCTGTTCACAAGGGTGTGAAGTCAAAAAAATGGAGAAATTTCAAATAGAGCGCCGTGCGCCCTCTTGGGCGCGCAAAGGTCGTTCTAAATGCTTAAACTTACAGCATAATTTTACCTTAAGCTGTTTCAGGTTTAAGGAGTTATGCTGCAGGCACAGCAGCATCCAAAATCTGAATCTGAGGTGTCACCGAGCCATTCCAATGGTTGAGCGACAGATTGCCAACAACATGCACGCTCTGGCCGATATTATTGAACAAAAACCGTCCAAGATCGCCCTCAGCAGCTCTGAAGGCGATTGCATTGACCCGCTTTCCATCTGCGCCACGCAGCGCGACCCGAACATGATCACGCCCCACGCCGCGCACATCTGCCAACACATGATGCGGTAAAGCCAACACCGGCTGCGGATGCGCCGACCCGAAAGGTCCTGCCTTCTGCAAGGATTCATAGAGCGAGACTGTGGCACCCGATGCCGCAACTGCACCGTCGATGGAAAGACTCTGATTTTGGCGTAGTCGTGAAACGATATCCGCAGATTCTTCTTCAAGAAACGCCCGAAGTGCACCAAGTTTGCCGCGCTCGATGGTAATGCCAGCTGCCATGGCATGACCACCGCCCTTGATCAGCAATCCCTTATCGACCGCGTTGCGAACAAGCTTCCCAAGATCAAATCCCGCAATGGAGCGGCCCGAACCGGAGCCCGTGCCATTGGCGTTGAAGGCGATAGCGAAAGCCGGACGGCGCGCCTTTTCCTTAAGACGGGAGGCGAGAAGACCAACAATGCCGGGATGCCAGTGGTCACTCGCAGTCACGATCACTGAAGCGCCCGCGCCGCCGGAAATCTCAAGTGAAGCCTCCGCTTCGGCCTCGATCAGCATTTCAGCTTCCATCGCCTGCCGTTCCTGATTGAGCCGGTCGAGTTCAACCGCAATCGGGTCCGCGGTAGTTGAATCGTCAAGCGTCAGCAAGCGCGCGCCCAGTCCGGCATCGCCAATACGACCACCCGCATTGATACGCGGGCCAATAAGATAGCCTAGATGGAAGACGTTGAGCGGCTCGCCGATACGTGACACACGGCCAAGCGCTGCCAGTCCGGCATTGCTCTGACTGCGTGCAACCAACAGACCTTTGACCACAAAGGCACGATTGACGCCTTTCAACGGCACCACATCACAAACCGTTGCAAGTGCAACCAGATCAAGCATGCCTAACAAATCCGGCCCTGCACCTTTTCCGCGTTCGCGCAGAACTTTCGCAACCTGAACAAGAGTAAGAAACACGACCCCCGCAGCGCAAAGGTGCTCCTGCTGCGAAATATCATCTTCACGATTGGGATTGACGATCGCCACCGCATCTTCTGGCAGATTGCCACCGACCTGATGGTGATCGAGGACGACAACATCGGCGCCCGCCTCTTTTGCAGCTGTGATCGACGGCGCGCTGTTGGTGCCGCAATCGACTGTCACGATCAGCGTTGCGCCCTTCGCAACCAGTTCACGCATGGCATCTGGGTTCGGCCCATAACCTTCAAAGATGCGATCCGGGATATAGATCGAATGTGTGATGCCGTAATGTTTGAGAAACCGCGCCATTAATGCAGATGAGCATGCACCATCCACATCGTAGTCGCCGAAAATCGCAACAGTTTCGCGACGCATTATGGCGTCAGCAATACGGTCGGCAGCCTTATTCATATCGGTGAGCATAGCCGGATCGGGCATGAGATTGCGCAAACTTGGATCGATGAACTCCGGCGCTCCCTCAACGCTTACGCCGCGTCCGGCAAGAACGCGCGATACAAGATCGGAAATGCCGTGATGTTGGGCTATCGCGAGAGCTATATTGGCTTCACGGGGGCCAAGCCGGTCCATCCACTTCTGGCCAGTGACAGAATTCCGGATACCAAGAAAAAAGCGTTCTGTTGTCATGGTTTCTTAAAGACACAAAAGGCGGCATTTTTGCAATGCCGCCTTTATTGATTAAACTTTGAGTAATTTTAGAACTTAGACAAATCCTGATGTCTTGCCTTGATTTCACGAACCGTCTGCGAGCTTGAGCGCATGACGATTGTATGCGTCTGGATATAGTCACGAGCGAACTTGACACCCGAAAGCATATTGCCATCGGTTACGCCGGTTGCTGCGAACAATACGTCGCCCTTTGCCATTTCCTCCATCGTATAAATCTTTTTGGGGTCCGAAATACCCATCTTGGCTGCGCGCGCGATCTTCTCATCGGAGTTGAGCTGAAGGCGTCCCTGCATCTGGCCACCAATGCAACGCAGTGCCGCAGCCGCCAGCACGCCTTCTGGCGCGCCGCCAATACCGATATAAATATCGATGCCGGTTTCATCGGGGTTGGTCGTGTGCATCACACCAGCAACGTCGCCATCGCCGATCAGCCGAATGGAGGCACCAGTTGCCCGCACTTCTTCAATCAGTCGCGCGTGGCGTGGACGATCCATGATGCAAGCCGTGATTTCGTGTGGCTTCACACCCTTTGCCTTGGCAATAGCATGGATGTTGTCAGTCGGCGACGCATCAAGATCGACGACGCCCCTAGGATAGCCCGGACCAACGGCAATCTTTTCCATGTAAACATCTGGTGCGTAAAGCAGGTTGCCTTTCTCAGCGATGGCAATAACGGCCAGCGAGTTCGGCAGATTCTTTGCGCAAATCGTCGTGCCTTCCAGCGGATCGAGCGCGATATCAACGTCAGGCCCCTGCTTGGTGCCGACTTCTTCACCAATATAAAGCATTGGCGCTTCATCGCGTTCGCCTTCACCGATCACGACTGTACCGGCAATTGGTAGGCGGTTCAGTTCCTGTCGCATGGCATCAACTGCCGCCTGATCGGCAGCCATTTCGTCGCCACGTCCACGCAGGCGGGCTGCTGCAACCGCCGCACGTTCGGCAACGCGGACCAGCTCAAGCGTCAGAATACGATCAAGTCCATGGGCCAATCCATGAGGTTGCTGTTCTGCATTCTTAGCCATGTGAACAAAGTCCCGAATTTGAATTACGTTGCTGCGTTCGTATAACGCCAGTGTCGCTACTTATAGCGACATTATGCAAATCTTTTGTCAAAGTCCCCCACTCTCCGCAAGAGAAAGAGGCCTCCACTACAGAAAGAACGGTAAAAAGATTTTGTGCTCAAGCGCTTAATCGATTTAGCTCTACACGCTTGGTTTCATGTCATGGACGGGCGTGAACAAACACACCCGACCATTGATATCAGAAAACCCGAAAGCAACCAGAAGAGGTTTCGAGAGATCAACCTGCAACTGCTTCAAAGAAAACCTCTGGACTATCCACTTCGATCAGTTTTTTTCTGTCGATCACCCAGAAACGATTGCCGACATTGCGCACAAAACTGCGATCATGCGAGACAATCAGGCTGGCGGTTTCATCGCTCAGCAATTCGGCTTCCAGCGCTTCTTGGCCATCGATGTCCAAATGGTTGGTTGGTTCATCCAGAATATAGAAATTCGGCTTGGTCAACCGAAGAACCAGCATGGCAAGGCGCGCCTTTTGCCCGCCCGAGAGCCGGGACAAGGGCTTGACCTGCATTTCCAGCGTCATGCCCGCACCGGCCAGCAAAGATCGAGCGCGCTGGTCGCCGACATCGAAAAGTTTCATGACTGTTTCGAACGGCGTCCAATCAGCTTTCAATTCGGAAAGTGCCTGATCGCTATAGCCCAACACAAGTGAAGGCGTTGCCTTAATGTTGGCGAGCGACTGTTCCGGCTGCAATATAGCTTCCCGAACCAGTGTCAGCAACCGCGTCTTACCTGTACCATTGGCACCAAGCAGCACTATTCTGTCGCCGGGATTGATCCAGAGTTGACCGGTTTTATAAAGATGCCGGCCATCTGGCGTCGCAATCTCAGCCCGATCTATCACGATCAGTGCTTTGGCGTGGCTGCCGCGACCGTCGAGCTTGATCTTGCCTGCGGAGCGATCAATGTGGGCCGTCTTGGCAGTCTCTTCAATTTTTTCGGCCCGTGCCCGCAATTGCTTGGTCTTAACGACCAGCAAATCGCTGCCGGAATTGATGCCGATATTATTAAGCTTGGCTGCCTGCTTGCGCAGCTGCTGGACGGTTTTCATGTCCTTTTCGAACTGGCGGGCGTCAGCCGCATCAATCTCATCAAGCGCAACGCGCGCCTGACTATAGGGCAAAGCAAAAACTAACGACCTCTCTGCGCGCAGAAAAAGTGTGCGTTTCGTTACAACATCGAGAAAAGCGCGATCATGGCTGCACACGATCACTGCGACCGAGCGAGGAAGCGCATCAAGCCAGTTTTCCAGCAAATGCACCTTCTCAAGATCAAGATGGTTGGTCGGTTCGTCCAACAGAAGAACGTCAGGCTCGGAGACCCATGTGCGTGCCAAAAGCGCAAGTCGTTGCCAACCCCCACTGAGTTGACGCATGGTCAGCTCACGCAATTCAGCAGGAACGTTGAGATCATCGAGCACAATGTCGGCGCGCCAGCTTTCATAGTCGCGCGCATCTTCATCCAATCCGCCGAGCACGACGTCATAGAACGACACGCCCAAGAGATCAGCAGAAACATATTGGCTGACATAGCCGATCTTCACTCCACGCGATCGCGTGATGGCACCACTTGTAGGCTCGCCCTCCCCCACTAAAAGGCGCAAAAGACTGGTTTTTCCGCGCCCATTGGCTGCAACAATTCCCAGTCGCTCGCCTTCGCCCACGACGAAATCAAGGCTGGAGAAGAGGGTTTCATGGAGCGTAAGTGAGAGATTCTGAACAGAGATAAGAGACATAGCAATAAGCCCAATTCTGCCAAGCACTGATGATCAGTTTCCAAACAGCTCATCGATGTGCTTGCAAATGTTCGGCGGCAGCAATTCAAGCTGCGCCTTCAGAAAAAGGCAGAAAAAGACCCTTGTTTAAGTCTTAATCGGCCCTGCACAATTTATTGCTGCAGGGCAAAATCAGGGCCGTACTGACGATGACAATCGTGACGCGTCACATCCATGCTACAGCCCTCCTTTTCCGTGTTTGTCTCTAAATCGGACTATTCCGATGGGTGCTTATTAGCAAAGTCGTTGCCGCCCTTCAAGAGCGGCAACCTTATTGGATTGTTTCAGCCTGCGCGTTCGATGCGGATCATTTGCGGCTTGCTAACCAGATGGTCGTCCTTGAGGATGGCTTCAAGCGCCTTTTTCACTGCGGATTCCGTCGTCTCGTGCGTGACGAGAATAACAGTCTTGATGCCGTCACTCACGTCACTGTCCATCAAAGGACGCTGAACGATTGATTCGAGCGAAATGTCATTTTCGGCCATGCGCTTGGCGATTGCAGCAAACGCACCGATGCGATCATAGACCGTCAAGCGAATGAAATAGCCGCCGGCATGTTTGCGCATTTTAGCGCGCTTATAAGGCTGCAAAGCCTTTGCAGGCGTTCCGAAAACCGGACCGTGCTGGAAACCGGGACGGCTCTTAGCAATATCAGCCAGATCGCCGATCACTGCGGATGCTGTCGCATTGCCACCAGCACCCGGACCGGAAAGCAGCAGTTCACCAAGAAGATCGGTCTCGATTGCGACCGCATTGGTCACGCCATGCACCTGAGCAATCACCGAAGAGGTCGGCACCATGGTTGGGTGGACGCGCTGTTCAATGCCAGTATCAGTCTTCTGTGCGACACCGAGCAGCTTGATGCGATAGCCAAGTTCATCGGCCGCACGAATGTCCGCCAACGAGATATTGCTGATACCTTCAAGATAAATATCGTCGGCTGCAATCTGCGTGCCAAAAGCAAGGCTTGTGAGCAGCGCAAGCTTATGCGCTGTGTCATTGCCTTCAATGTCGAAAGTCGGATCAGCTTCGGCGTAGCCAAGACGTTGTGCATCCGCCAGGCAATCCTCGAATGAGATACCCTCTTCCCACATCCGGGTGAGGATGTAGTTACAGGTGCCGTTCATGATACCGTAAACGCGTGAAACCGTGTTGCCGGTCAGCGATTCACGCATCGCCTTGATGACCGGAATGCCGCCCGCAACTGCTGCTTCGAAGTTAAGAAGCACGCCTTTTTCTTCTGCGATCTTGGCCAATGCCACGCCATGCTTCGCAAGAAGAGCCTTATTGGCTGTCACAACATGTCGGCTTGCGCGCAGTGCAGCTTCTACCGATGCTTTAGCCGGACCTTCGTCGCCGCCGATCAGTTCGACGAACACATCGATATCGGCTTGCTTCGCCAATTCGATGGGATCATCAAACCACTCAATCCCGGTAAGATCTATACCGCGATCCCGAGTTCGGTCGCGGGCGCTGACAGCAGTAACCGTTACCTGCTTGCCGCATTGACGAGTGAGCATTTCGGCCTTGTCACGTAGGATACGCAACACTGAAGCACCAACGGTGCCCAGTCCGGCAACGCCGATCCGCAATGCATCACTCATTATCTCGACCTTCTGAATTGTTGGCTGAATTGTTGGCTGAATTGTTGGATTTCAATATGGTGGGAAACAAGGGCCGACAAAACGCGGCCCCTGCTTACTCGGTTAAAGCATTTCCAGCAAAAGTGGGAACCGGTTTTGCGTTCGGAAATGCGTAAAAACAAATAGTCTCAGCGGTTCCAACGATTCAATATCAACTGGAACCGCTGTAAAGCCGCTTAGCGGCGACCTTCGAGCGGAATCACATTATGCAGGTTCTCGTCCTTCGTGGACAGGAAACGCTTGATGTTGCGTGCGGCCTGACGGATGCGATGCTCGTTCTCAACCAGCGCGATACGAACATATTCATCACCATGTTCACCAAAGCCTACACCCGGAGCAACGGCCACATCGGCCATTTCAACCAGCAGCTTCGAGAATTCCAATGAACCTAGGGCGCGGAAACGCTCTGGAATCGGAACCCATGCGAACATGGTCGCAGCTGGGGGTGGAACATCCCAGCCAGCACGGCCAAAGCTTTCGACAAGCACATCACGACGCTGCTTGTAGACATTGCGAACATACGCGATGTCTGAGCCGTCGCCGTTAAGTGCTGCGGTGGCCGCAACCTGAATAGGCGTGAAGGCACCATAATCCAGATAGGACTTTACACGGGTCAATGCTGCGATCAGGCGCTCATTGCCAACAGCGAAGCCCATGCGCCAACCCGGCATGGAGAATGTCTTCGACATCGAAGTGAATTCGACAGCTACATCCATCGCGCCCGGTACTTCAAGAACTGATGGCGGCGGATTGTTGTCATCAAAGTAGATTTCCGAATAAGCAAGGTCGGACAGAATGATCAGATCATTCTTGCGGGCGAAATCAACGACATCCTTATAGAAATCCAACGTCGCGGTATAAGCCGTCGGGTTCGAAGGGAAGTTGAGGATGAGCGCCAGCGGCTTCGGAATGGAGTGCTTCACCGCACGATCCAGCGCACGGATAAACTCTTCATCCGGCTTTGCAGGGATCGAACGTATCACGCCGCCCGACATGATGAAGCCGAATGAGTGGATAGGATAGGTTGGATCGGGACAAAGCACGACATCGCCTGGTGCCGTGATGGCCTGCGCCATATTGGCGAAGCCTTCCTTGGAACCGAGTGTCGCAACAACCTGTGTGTCCGGATTGAGCTTCACACCAAAACGGCGCGCATAATACTGCGCCTGAGCGCGGCGAAGGCCGGGAATGCCCTTCGACGACGAATAACGGTGTGCACGCGGATCCTGAACAGCCTCGCAAAGCTTGTCGACGATGTTCTTTGGCGTCGGCAGATCAGGATTACCCATCCCAAGATCTATGATGTCGGCGCCGGCCGCTCGCGCTGATGCCTTCAGGCGGTTAACCTGTTCAAAGACATAAGGTGGCAAACGACGGACTTTATGAAATTCTTCCGACATGATCCTGTTCCAGAAGGGGGTTGAATGAAATGGCGCGTATGCACCGGGTTAGGAGCTATACACCTGTTATCGAATCGGGTCGAGACTTGTTACAGTCTTGAAATGAAGCTTTTTTCTATCGAAAAAGGCTACTCTGCTCCAGCTTCGATCTGCTTGAGGGTCGCATCTGTTTCTTCCTGCGCCTGTTTGCGCAAGGCAGCAGCCTGAGCTGGCGTCATCGCTGTATTGGAAGAACGTGTGGCCGCAAGACGCGTGCGGTCAGAATCAAGCCCTGAAGTAAGCTGCGCTTTTTCTTCCGGGGTGATCTGGGTGGTCGCGGCCTTTGGCATGCGGCCAAAGGTTGGATAGGTATCCGAACGCTTGGCACCTTCCTGCGGCGTACCCTGAAATTCAGGGCCACCGGCACAGCCCGCAAGAAACGCCACGGCCGTTGCTGCCAGCATAATATTGGCAATCTGCCGCGTGCTCTTGGTCATGTTTCCGGTCCCGATCCTGGTGTTTTGAATGCGCTAGGCGCGTTACCTAGCCCAACACAGATAATATAATGTGAAATGGATAGCACCAAGTCGATGCGTCATGTCAACAAGCGAGTTGAGATTGCGGACATTCAGCGCCGAGCGAAGCGGTTGCTGGTCACAAGTATAACCAAAAATTACAAATAGTAATATTGCGTTATATCGCTGTAATGCGCGTGTAATCTATGCCGCCATGAAACACTTCGTATTTTCAATAGTTGCGTTTGGCAGTTAAAAATCCTAAAAATTGGTTACAAATGATCAGTCAGTGATTTGTACCTTCACGCTTAAACGCGATTACAGATATGATGTACCCGTAATAAAGCGCTGAAACTCTTGGATTATCTACCCCGGTCCAGACGACCGGTTTCTGTGAGTAAACTCGCCATCGTTTGTCTGAGCGAGACTCACACGGGAGAACAAATCTCCCGAAATCAGCTAGGCACCGTTTTTTCGGGTCGTCAGGCTGGTGCAGGCCGAAAAGCTGAAACGTCGATCTGGAGCAGACATTGAAATTCGCAGAACCATCGCATCGGACAGCCAGAAGACTACTTTCAGGTAGCGTAGCCCTCCTCGCGCTCGTCCTGTCATCCTGCACGTCTACTGGCAACGGCACGTCACCTTTACAAATGACGAACAGCGCCGATGGTTCCATGATTGCCGACACACTTCAGAGCGCGGCCGATCAGACGGTTGCAGCCGAAGCGTCAGCAGAGGCCGGTAAGAGTGAGGCACAAAAGGCCGAAACAACGACTAATGCAGCCAAAACCGCTGTCGCCGAGGTAAAGCCAGCCGATAAAGAACAAAAGCCGACAACTACCGCAGCAACTGAAACAGAATCAGCTCAAGACGGCTCTATTCAGGTCGCAGCCCTCGCCCCGCAGACGAAGTCGACTTCTCTTTTTGGTATGTTTGGCAAAAAGCCAAGCGAATCTCCTGCTGCGTCCGCACCTGCCCCTGAAGCAACAGAAACTGCAAAGCCAGAGCAAGCAAAAGAGCAAGCTGCTGAACCTGAAGCCACGCCTGCTGCAGAAGAAACCAAACAGGCTGAATCGCCTAAGCCCGCAGAATCAGAAAAGCCGACTCAGGTCACATCTCTCTTCGGCTCTGCTAAGAATGCCAACGCATATGCCTCGCCACAACGTCCTACCACCGCTGGCCAAGGCAGCATTGCACGCCTCTTCAACGATGAAGCAGCAAGCGGTTCAGGCACCTCTCAGAATAAAAAGCTTGCGGTTGTAAGGCCCGGCGCCAAGTCGAAGCATGAGTATAACTATTCGTTGCCGGGCGTGCGCCCTAATGGTGGTTTTGAAATCAAGCATCGTAAAAGTATCTATGATGACAGCGATATCGACGCCAACGAATATGATGATTACGCGGGCGTCCAGCTGGCATCAGCTCCTGGTCTTGCACGTCTTGCGCCAAACGGCCTGAAGGTTCAGCGCGAAACTGTGGATGTCGCCTGCCTCAAGCCCCAGCTCGTTACGATGTTGAAAACCATGGAACGGCACTTCCGTAAGCCTGTCATGGTTACATCGGGCTATCGCAGCCCATCCTACAATCGCAAGGTCAACGGCGCCCGCAAATCACTTCATATGATTTGTGCCGCAGCCGACATTCAGATCGATGGCGTTTCAAAGCATGAAATCGCTCGCTTCGCCCGCAATATGCCGAGCCGCGGTGGCGTTGGCACCTATTGCCATACTACGTCAGTACATGTGGATGTGGGGCCAGAACGCGACTGGAACTGGAGTTGCAAAAAGTAATCACAGCAAATCAAGTCGGGGCGAAAGACCGGGTTTTTTTGTTAAATAACATATACTTATATATTCCCTCATCACGAATTTTTCGAACACTATGACGTTCAGATGAGTTTTTTTTAGAAAAGTTATATTAAGGGCTTGCGAGTCAGGTTCTTCCTGAATATAAGCCCACTCACACCAGCAACAGGCGCCCATCGTCTAGCGGTTAGGACAGCGCCCTTTCACGGCGCAGACAGGGGTTCGATTCCCCTTGGGCGTACCATGTGCTGGTTTTTCTTTTCCAAAATCATCATTGACTGCAGATAACGGCGAACTTGTTCTTCGCAGGGCTTAACGCACAAATTTCGACTTGCGAGCCTTTGGCATGCTCACCTATCCCCTTGTTTTCGCTGAAAACCTCCCCTGAATCGCACAGATGAAATTTTCTTTGAATAATTTCTAAAAAAGGGCTTGCGCGTCAGAATTTTCCTGCCTATAAGCCGACCCACACCAGCAACAGGCGCCCATCGTCTAGCGGTTAGGACAGCGCCCTTTCACGGCGCAGACAGGGGTTCGATTCCCCTTGGGCGTACCATTTGCTGGTTTTTCTTTTTCTCCCGAAAAATTGATATTTTCATCAGTGACATCGCTTTGACAGCAATGTTACGGACTGTCCGTAAAACTTGAAAATGGACAGCAAGATTATGGCTAAAACTACAGCAATCGTACCCACCGCGCATGCCAGCCGCTATTTGCAGCAGCTTTGCAAACATTGGGCGCATAAGTTCACTGTTGAGTTCACACCCGAGCATGGTCGAATAGACCTTGGCGAGAATCGCGTCGTGTTGATGGATGCCAATCCAGATAACCTCGTTACTACGGTTGAAGCGCCTGAAGAAAACTTAGCTTCTATGGAAGACGTCGTTGCGAGCCACATCGTGCGCTTTGCGTTCCGCGAGGAACTGGTTTTCAACTGGGTGAAAGAATAGGCGCTGAAGCATGTCGCGGAAAAATAGAAAACGGTTTTCCGTTAACGGCATACGTAGTAACAAAGACTTAAAGCGCGTCGTCTGGGTATGATTAAACGCGACTCGCTGTCGAGCGCGTTTCGTTCTGATTGAATCAGATCGACGCTTCAATTGTTTGTTTTTCGAAAATCGTTTCACACTTTTCAGGACGCGCTCCGTTTGCGCTTATTTACGCCTCCGATAAATTGCCCGCAAAATGCCCCGAATAGCCATCTTCACATCACATTGCGGGCTAAATCCCACGCGAAATTCTCACCAACTGATAAATGATTTGGCGGTGATGAAATGACCAGTGAAACGAGAACAACCCTCACTTTGCTAAGCGCAGGTCTTATCGCAGCAATGCTGGTTCTTGGTGCAGATATGAGCTGGGCTGATGTGGCCAAGGTTCTGTTCTGATCCATCCGGCCAACCTACTTGCAACAAAGCATTCATGAGCCTACATCGGCTCATGCTTTTCACCACTCCCCTCGTTACGGGCCGTTTAGAGCGGCGTTATAAGAGATTTCTTGCCGACGTTACGCTCGACGATGGTCGTTTTATTACTGCGTCGGTTCCCAATACCGGCTCCATGCTCGGCCTCACCACTCCCGGCTCTCGTGTCTGGTTGAGCGTATCGGATGCTCCTCATCGCAAATACCCCCATACGCTTCAGATCGTTGAAGCCGACAACACACTTGTTGGGGTCAATACGGGTCTGCCCAACAAAATTGCAGAAGAAGCAATTCTATCAGGCATGATTCCCGATTTGCAAAATTACGGGCTTCTCAAGCGTGAACAGAAATACGGGCGCAATTCCCGCATTGATATTCTTCTCGATGAAGGAGATCAGCCCCGTGCTTATGTAGAAGTGAAGAATGTGCACTTCATTCGCACACCTACCCTTGCAGAATTTCCCGACACCGTCACTTCGCGCGGTGCTAAACATCTTGATGAACTTGTTGATATGGTATCCGCTGGCTATCGGGGCGTGATGGTGTTTATTATCCAGCGAAGCGATTGCAACAGATTCAGCATCTCGGGCGATCTCGATCCGACTTATGCACGCGCATTTGATCGCGCACGAGCCACCGGGGTTGAGGCTTGGGCTATTCGATGCCAAATAACGGAAAACGGCATCGACGCTGAAACTGTGGTGCCAATAGAATATTAGAGCGTATCCCGAAAAGTGAGGAACGGTTTTCGGACTAAGATACGCGTTGAAATAAACGATAGGGCGCAGATCTGATCCAATCAGATCGAAATGCGCTCTGGAAAGACGGATCGAGATGGTGACTTATATTGAAGCGACAAGCGCACCTATGAAATACACAGGGCAAATCAGGCTGTATGGCCCAGATGCCTTTGAAGGTATGCGCAAGGTCTGCAACCTCACCGCCCGGTGTCTCGATGCATTGAATGACATTGTAAAACCCGGCGTCACAACCAACGAAATTGACCGCTTCGTATTCGAATTCGGCATGGACCACGGCGCCTTCCCGGCGACGTTGAACTATCGCGGCTATACCAAATCAACCTGCACTTCGATCAATCACGTCGTTTGCCACGGCATTCCTGACGACAAGCCATTACGCGAAGGCGATATCGTCAATATCGACGTCACCTATCTGCTGGATGGCTGGCACGGCGACTCCAGCCGCATGTATGCTGTTGGCGATATCAAACGTGCTGCCGAGCGACTGCTTGAAGTGACGTATGAGAGCCTTCTGCGTGGCATTGCCGCAGTCAAACCCGGCGCAAAAACCGGTGCAATTGGCGCTGCGATCCAGACCTATGCGGAAGGCGAACGTTGCTCCGTGGTGCGCGATTTCTGCGGCCATGGTGTCGGCCAGCTTTTCCACGATGCTCCGAATATATTGCATTACGGCACCGTCAATGAGGGCGTCGAGATCAAGGAAGGCATGATCTTCACGATTGAGCCAATGATCAACCTCGGCAAGCCGGGCGTGAAGGTTTTGGCCGATGGCTGGACTGCGGTCACACGTGACCGCTCGCTTACCGCTCAATATGAGCATACTGTCGGCGTCACCAAAGACGGCTGTGAAATCTTCACGCTGTCGCCAAAGAATGTTTTCGGCCCGCCATCCATGCGGTAAAATGGGATTACATACTGTCTGTCTGTTTCTGCGGGGGTTTAAACAGAATGGCATCAAACAACAAAAAGCCTGGACGTCTCGACATTCCCGGCTTCAATGAAGGCATACAAATGGCGGCTTCGCTGGAGAAGCCGCACCATTTGGGTCACCGTGACCGGTTGCGTCAGCGTTTTAAAAACGCACCTGATGCATTGGCAGACTATGAACTGCTCGAGCTTCTACTTTTCAGGGTCATCCCGCGCGCAGATACTAAACCGCTCGCAAAGTCTTTGCTTACCCGTTTCGGATCTCTGGCCGAAGTTCTTGGTGCGCCTGAAAAACTGATTGCTGAAACACCTGGTGTCGGCCCTTCAATCGCCTTGGAACTTAAAATCGTCGAAGCAATTGCCAAACGATCTGCCCGAAGCATGGTGATGGAACGCGAAGTGCTCGGCTCCTGGAGCCAGGTCGTGCAATATTGCACGACAGCGATGGCCTATGAAACGCGCGAACAATTCCGGGTATTGTTCCTAGACAAAAAGAACCGCCTCATCGCAGACGAAGTGCAACAACAAGGAACTGTCGATCATACCCCGGTCTATCCGCGCGAAGTCGTGCGCCGCGCGCTCGAACTTTCAGCCACAGCAATTATTGTCGTCCACAACCACCCATCGGGCGACCCCACACCATCGCGCGCCGACATCGACATGACCAAGCTGCTGATTGACGCTGCAAAGGCGTTGAGCATTGCGGTGCATGACCACATCATCGTCGGTAAACACGGTCATATCAGCATGCGTGGGTTGAAACTGATTTAGAGCGCGTTCCAAAAAGCCTGAGCACAAATAATCAGAGCGCGTTTGCTCTGATTTCGACTTGCTGATCGTTACCTTTCATTAAGCATATGAACGAAAACGCAGTCCTCCCCCTACGAATTAGCTCGAATTTTCTTAAATTTGGACACAATCACAAGCGACGAAGCACACAGCTTGAGGGCTGGCCAAATCGCCTCCTCAATGAAGAGTTCAAGCATATTTCCCGCCGGCGTTTTTGACGGGAAAACTGGAGTAAAAAATGTTGAAGCGTTCATACATCGCCGCGGCGTTCGGTGCCGCAATTGTCGCCTTTGCTGGTCCATCCTTCGCGGCCGACATGATGGGCGGATCCGACTACACCTACAATGAACCCGTTGCGTCAGGCCCGCACGACTGGTCCGGCAACTATATTGGTGCTCAGATCGGCGCTTCTTCGTCCAGAGTTCCAGGCCCATTCACAAACCGCACTGGCTTCCTCGGTGGCGCAGTTGTCGGTAAGAACATGCAGAGCGGCAACGTCGTTTTCGGTGGTGAGCTGGAAGGCAACTTCGCAGAGGCTGAACACCGCATCGGTAACGGTGGCAGCCTTCAGCAGTCATGGAACGGCAATGCAAAAGGCAAAGTCGGTTACGCGTTCGACAAGACCCTTGTTTACGGCACCGCAGGTTACGGCGTAACCAAGTTCAAAGCCAAAGACGCAACCACTTCCGCTCCTGGTTGGGAAGGCGGCGCATTGATCGGTGCAGGTGTTGAGCAGGCGATTTCCGGCCCGATCTCGATCAAGGCCGAATACGACTTCCAGCGCTTTAACGACGTTAAATCCAAGGTAAACGGCGTTACCCAGTATAACAACCTGAAGAATCATTCGATCAAGGCAGGCGTGAACTACCGCTTCTAATATCTTTTGGGTGGAGTTCATTCTGTTTAAGCATTAGAGCATGCAATTTTTGCATAAAGGGCTGCACTCACCGTGCAGCCTTTTGTTTTTGCACCGTTTCCCAATTGAGAAATACCACCTTCGATAGCAGAGAGCTTGACTCCATTAGCGGGCAACATCTTATATATCACGAGTTCGAGTGGGGCGCTCATCATCCGCAATTCTGAATTGAATTCCGTTTGCGTCGGCACCCTATTGCGGACGGGCTTTCAATTGGGCGGTGAGCTTACCCAACCGTTCAGCTAGGAATGTAAAATGCAGCGCGTTTTTGACGGACACAACGATGTCCTTCTGCGTCTTTGGGAAAACCAGCGTAATGGCGGTGACCCGATCAAGGAATTTATCAACGGCACAAAGATCGGTCACATCGATCTGCCCCGGTCGCTAAAGGGCGGTCTGGCTGGTGGTATCTGTGCGATCTATATTCCAGCAGGTCATCATATCGAGCTCGGTAAAGCCGATGAAAACGGTCACTATGAAACGCCGCTTTCACAACCGCTGGAGCGCGCACCGTCGCTCGACATTGCGATGGAATTCGCTTCTCTAGCGCTGCGCCTTGAAGAAGCTGGTGGTTGGAAGCTTTGCCGTAACGGTAAAGAGCTGGATGAAACGCTTAACAGCAACACATTCGCCGCCGTATTGCATATGGAAGGCTGCGAAGCCATCGATGCTGATCTCGCCGCCCTCGACGTGTTCTATTCTGTCGGCCTGCGCTCACTCGGTCCAGTCTGGAGCCGGAACAATATTTTCGCGCACGGCGTGCCATTTGCCTATCCGATGAGCCCTGATACCGGCCCTGGCCTTACCGAAGCGGGCAAGCGGCTCGTCAAAGAATGCAATCGCAAGGGCATTCTGATCGACCTCGCACATATCACAGAAAAAGGCTTCTGGGATGTGGCTAAGCTGAGCGACCAGCCGCTGATTGCCAGCCATTCAAACGCGCACGCCCTCACGCCTGTTGCGCGCAATCTGACCGACCGTCAGCTCGATGCGATCCGTGACAGCAAAGGTCTTGCTGGCCTCAACTACGCGACCACCATGCTGCGCAGCGATGGCAAAGAAAACGCCAATACGCCGCTTTCAGATATGGTTCGCCACGTTGATTACATGGTCGAGCGCATGGGCATCGATTGCGTAGCACTTGGTTCCGATTACGACGGAGCAACTATTCCGAATGAAATCGGTGATGCAGCGGGTACGCAGAATCTCGTCACGGCACTCAGCAATGCAGGTTATAGTGATCAAGAACTGTCGAAGCTTTGCCGCGAAAACTGGATAAGGGTCTTGAAACAGGCCTGGCACGAAGCAGCCTGACAACCCATACAAAATCCCAAAAATAATCTAACTGAAAGGGAACTAAAATGATGCATTTCGGACGTTTTCGTATTCTCGCAGCCGGTGCAGCTCTTGCTGCTGTTATGGCCGCAAATCCGGCATTGTCGGCAACACCTGCCGATACGCTGGTCCAAGCATGGGCTATCGACGATATCATTACACTTGATCCTGCCGAATCGTTTGAAATCAGCCCTGCCGAAGTTCTCGGCAATGCCTATGACCGTCTGATTCAGCTGGATATCAGTGATACATCGAAGGTCATTCCGGGTGCAGCAGAAAGCTGGACAGTTTCAGATGACGGTCTGACTTATACGTTCAAGTTGCGCAAGGATGCCAAGTTTGCCTCTGGCAATCCGCTTACCGCAGCCGATGTCGCTTACACATTTGAACGTGGCGTTCGTCTCGACAAGGCACCCGCCTTCATCCTGACCCAGTTCGGCCTCACCGGCGAAAACGTTACGGAAAAGGCCAAGGCTGTTGACGAAACAACCTTTGTTCTTACCGTAGACAAGCCTTACGCGCCAAGCTTCGTGCTCAACTGCCTGACCGCCACTGTTGGCTCGATTGTCGACAAGAAATTGCTCGAAGAACATGCGGCTAAAGTCACCCCTTCGGACGATTACAAATACGACACCGATTATGGCAATGCATGGCTGAAAACCGGCTATGCAGGTTCCGGCCCGTTCAAGATTCGCGACTGGCGCGCCAATGAAGTCGTGGTTCTTGAGCGCAACGATAACTTCTACGGCGAAAAGGCAAAGCTTGCCCGCGTGTTCTACCGTCACGTCAAGGAAAGCGCCACGCAGCGCCTGATGCTCGAATCGGGTGACGTGGACGTAGCGCGTAATCTTGAGCCAGGCGATTACGAAGCCGTTCAGAAGAACGAGAAGCTCCAGACAGTCAATGCGCCGAAGGGTACTGTCTATTACATCTCGCTTAACCAGAAGAATGCGGAACTTGCCAAGCCGGAAGTTCGTGAAGCCTTCAAGTATCTCGTTGATTACGATGCAATTGGCGCAACCCTGATCAAGGGCATTGGCGAAGTCCGACAGACCTATCAAGCAAAGGGTGTACTTGGCTCGCTGGATGCCAATCCATACAAGCTGGATATCGAGAAGGCCAAGGAACTGCTGGCCAAGGCCGGTCTTAAAGACGGTTTATCGATCACTTTCGACGTGCGCAACACGCAGCCCGTCACAGGCATCGCCGAATCTTTCCAACAGAGCGCAGCCAAAGCAGGTATTAACATCAGCATCGTTCCAGGTGATGGCAAGCAGACGCTTACCAAGTACCGCGCTCGTAACCATGATCTCTATATCGGTCAGTGGGGCATGGATTACTGGGATCCAAACTCGAATGCCGAAGCTTTCACCTCCAACCCGGACAATGGCGACGATGCATCCAACAAGACGCTGGCTTGGCGCAATGCATGGGCTATTCCTGAGCTGACACAGCAGACGCAGGCAGCATTGCTGGAACGTGACGGCGACAAGCGCGCTGAACAATACAAGAAGCTGCAGCAGGAAGCACTCGACCAGAGCCCATTCGTCATGCTGTTCCAGCAGGTCGAAGTGGCAGGCATCGCGGGTAACGTGAAGGGTTACAAGCTCGGACCAACCTTCGATTCCAACTATCTTGCACCAGTCAGCAAAGACTGATCTGAAGAACGGTCAAAACATTGAGTATAACCGGCAATACCAATACCAAGCCGAGGAGCGCCAAAAGGCGCTCCTCAACCCTTATAGCAGCTATCGCCAGCTTTCTGGTGATCGTAGCAACAACTTATCTTGGCCTTCTGGCCGTGACATTCTTCATTGGGCGCGTTGTCCCGATTGATCCTGTTCTTGCAATCGTCGGCGATCGCGCACCTGCGCACGTTGTTGAACGTGTGCGTCAGGAAATGGGCTTCAACCTGCCCTATTATCAGCAGTTTTACCTCTATGTGAAAGGTGTGCTGCAAGGCGACTTCGGAACATCTGTTCTGACCACAAATCCGGTCATGACCGATATTCGCCGCGTTTTCCCGGCGACCATGGAGCTTGCAACCATCGGCACGATAATCGGCGCGCTGTTTGGCATTCCGCTTGGGGTTCTTGCGGCAGTCAAACGCGGCAGCATCATCGATCAGATCGTACGCATCATTGGCCTTGTTGGCTATTCGGTGCCGATTTTCTGGCTCGGCATGCTGGCCTTGCTGATTTTCTATGCCCGCCTTGGTTGGACATCCGGTCCCGGTCGCATCGACATCACCTTTGAATACACGTTCACGCCGATTACCGGATTTTACGTCATCGACGCGATCATTCAGCGCGACTGGGAAGCATTGCGTAACATCATCTCCCACCTCGTTCTGCCATCGGCACTGCTCGGCTATTTCAGCCTTGCCTATATCAGCCGCATGACACGCTCTTTCATGCTCAATGAACTCGAGCAGGAATATATCATTGCTGCCCGTGCCAAGGGCATTTCCGAAACGCGGATCATCTGGGGCCACGCTCTGCGCAATGCAGCCGTGCCGCTTGTGACAGTGATTGTGCTTTCCTATGCAGGTCTGCTCGAAGGTTCGGTTCTGACCGAAACCATCTTTGCGTGGCCCGGCCTTGGTCTTTACATCACCAACTCGCTGCAAAATGCCGATATGAATGCCGTTCTGGGTGGTACCATTATCATCGGTTCGGTCTTTATCGCGCTCAACCTTGTGTCCGATCTCCTGTATCGGCTCCTTGATCCGAGGACGCGCGTAAGATGAGTCAAATGACAGACACTTCAAATCTTTCATGGCGCGAATGGTTGCTCTCCGAGCGCCCACAATCCCGCATGCAGGCCCGAATGGGTCGTTCCTACATGATCTGGCGTCGATTTACCGCGAATAAACTCGCAGTAATTGGCCTGATGATTATCATCGCACTGGTTCTGGTTGCAGCCTTTGCAAACGTGCTCGCACCACATTCGCCGACTCAAGGCGATCTCGCCAATGCGCGTCTCCTGCCACCAGGCACACCGGGTTATCTGCTTGGCACTGATGATCAGGGACGTGATATTCTCTCCCGCCTGATTTTCGGCTCCCGCATCACGCTTTATGTGGTGCTGCTCGTCGCGGTTATCGCGGCCCCTATCGGCCTTTTGGTCGGGACGGTTGCAGGCTATGCTGGTGGATGGGTCGATGCCGTTCTTATGCGCATCACCGATATTTTCCTTGCCTTCCCAAAACTTATTCTGGCGCTCGCCTTCGTTGCGGCATTGGGACCGGGTATTGAAAACGCCATCATTGCAATCGCGATCACCTCATGGCCGCCTTATGCGCGTATTGCTCGTGCAGAAACGCTGACCGTGCGCAATTCTGATTATATTTCCGCTGTTCGTCTGATGGGGGCTTCGCCTTTCCGCATCGTTTTGCGGCACATCATGCCGCTCTGCACTTCGTCGCTGATCGTTCGTGTGACGCTTGATATGGCAGGCATCATCCTGACTGCAGCTGGCCTCGGCTTTCTTGGTCTCGGTGCTCAGCCGCCATTGCCAGAATGGGGTGCAATGATTGCATCGGGTCGCCGCTTCATCCTCGACCAATGGTGGGTTGCTGCCATGCCAGGTATCGCGATCCTCATCGTCAGCCTTGGCTTCAACTTCCTCGGCGACGGCCTGCGTGACGCACTCGATCCGCGGGGTAACAACCAATGAAGCCACTTCTGACAGTTGATGACCTGCGCGTCACCTTCCCCACGCGTACCGGTGCGATTGAAGCCGTACGTGGCGTAAGCTTTACGCTCGGTCGCGAACGTTTGGGTATCGTGGGTGAGTCCGGATCGGGCAAATCTCAGACCGGGCGTGCGATCATGGGGCTCACGCCTCCACACGCTCAGATCACCGCAAAAACATTGCAGTTCGATGGTATCGATCTGTTGGACATCTCGGCTCGCGAGCGTCGCGCATTGCGCGGTGGCCGCGTTGCCATGGTGCTTCAGGACCCCAAATATTCGCTTAATCCGGTAATGACCATCGGCAAGCAAGTCGCCGAGACCCTCAAAGCCCACGGCAAATATAGCAGTAGTGAAATTCGTAAGCGTTCGATTTCAATGCTTGAAGCGGTACAAATTCGCGACGCTGAACGCGTCATGAAGCTCTATCCGCACGAAGTTTCGGGCGGTATGGGACAGCGTGTCATGATCGCCATGATGCTCGTTGCAGAACCTGAACTGCTGATTGCCGATGAACCGACATCAGCACTCGACGTGACGGTTCAGCTTGAAGTGCTTGGCATTCTCGACAAGCTGGTGGCAGAACGCGGCATGGGGCTGATCTTCATCAGCCACGATCTGCGTCTTGTGTCATCCTTCTGCGACCGCGTCATCGTGATGTATGCGGGCAAGATCGTTGAGGAGATTGCAGCAAGCGATCTCGCCAACGCAAAACACCCCTACACACAAGGACTGCTGAATTGCATGCCCAAGATCGGAGCGGATCAACATCCCCTGCCTACCTTGCAGCGTCAGGAGGCATGGCGGCTATGAGCACAGCATCAGCACTCAGAATTGATAAGGTCGATGTATTCTTCGATCATTTCCACGCGTTAAAATCTGTCAGCATTGACGTGGCGCGTGGCGAATCCTATGGGCTCGTTGGCGAATCCGGTTCGGGTAAATCCACCCTGCTTCGCGCCGTGGCAGGACTTGCACCCATTGATGACGGAGAAGTCCGAATTGATGGTAACGTGCTCAAGACACCACGTGACAAGGCGTTTTACCGCACTGTTCAAATGGTGTTTCAGGACCCATACGGCTCCCTTCACCCACGTCAGACAGTCGACCGTCTTTTGCTCGAACCACTCGCCATTCATGGCGTGGAAGACAGCGAAAAACGTATTGTCCGCGCATTGGATGAAGTGGGCTTGGGTTCAGGCTTCCGTTTCCGCTATCCCCATCAGCTGTCCGGTGGTCAACGTCAGCGTATCGCAATTGCGCGGGCATTGATTGTTGAACCATCCATCCTGCTTCTTGATGAACCAACTTCGGCACTTGATGCTTCTGTTCAGGCGGAAGTGTTGAACCTGCTTGAACAAGTACGTCGTGATCGCAAGCTGACTTTCGTCATGGTAAGTCATGACCTTGCAGTCATTACTCATATGTGTGACCGGCTTGCCGTCATGCGCAATGGCGAAGTTGTGGAGCAACTGGAGGCTTCTGAATTGGTAAGCGGCAAAATCAATGCCGACTATACCAAGAACCTGATGCGAGCCAGTGAAGGCTTTAGACGCTAAACATTAAGGGGACCAGAAGGTCCCCTTTTTACTATTCGTCTGAGCCGCGGCGCGCATTGTCACCATCCTGACCGCGCCGCCAATAAGCAACAATCAATTGTTTATCCTTCGGGATGTTCCGTTCTTTGCGCATATAGGTGCGGATCGAGCGGAATGCATTAAACTCACAAGCAGCCCACACATAAATGCTCTCTTCGCCCTCCGGCAGCTCCACGGCACGAACCGCATCCTGCAAAAGGGTCGTTGTGCCTGCTTCGGCCCCCTTGCGGTGCAGCCATTGCATATCCACGTCGGCGCGGGACTTAATCGCCTGTTCTTCCGCCTCACTGTCGATTTCGATGCGGACGACTGCCTTGGCACCTTCTGGCAATCGCTCAAGAATACGACCAATCGCCGGAAGGGCTGTTTCATCACCGGCCAGCAAATACCAATTTGCATCATCGGCTGCATCACCGCCGCCGGGGCCTGTCATCCCGACAATATCGCCCGGTTTAGCGCTAATCGCCCAGCCGGAACCCGGCGCATCGCTATCATCGCCATGAACGACCATGTCGATATCCACCCAGCCTGCCTTAGCATCAATCTGGCGGATCGTATAAACGCGGGTAGCAAGCTTGGCATCACCATCGGGCCAGACAGGGCGACCATCTTCGCCCGAGACTGGCCATTGCGGCTTGGCAAGGCCCTTTGGAGGAAACAGCAGGCGAATATGCAAGCCTGTATGAGCGAAGCGAGCCAGTTCGCTTCCCTTCAGCCGTACGCGACGCATGTGCGGCGTAACATTGCTGACGGCAACAACCTGCATTTCGCGGAAATAGGGCAGCGGCAAACCAGCAGCACCATCACCTTCCCAGATGATCTTTGGCTTTGGGCTTCCCTTCTCAAGAAACTCAAGCACATGTTCAGCGATGGAATATTTCATATAGGCAAGACCGGTTTCGTCACCGCTCTTTACGTCCACACTGACAGTCTCGTCGTCCCACTGCACATCTGCCTGACCGAAGCTAAGAACCAGCTTTGCGCTGCCCACCTGGCGTTCAACGTCAGCATGTTCAACAAAATGATCCAGCAACTGATTAACGATGCGATCAGGATTGTTGAGTGCGATACGGGTATTGGCGTTCAGGCCCAAATCAGACATGCCTGCTCTCCTATTTTTAACGGTGAGCAAGCCTTACCTGAATTTAAGATGACAATTCAAGTCATCTTTTTTCGATCAGCGCGGTTTGATGCCGCAATAAATTGTGACAGGCAGCGCCTGACGCCATGCATCAAAAGAACCAAGAACGCCTGCTTGTGCAACCTGCAGGCGGGTAAGTTCACCGCCATGCTGTTGATGCCAGCTGAAAAGCCGCATTTCGCTTTGCAATGTCACCGCATTGGCAACCAAACGCCCGCCAGGCTTCAGTGCATTCCAACAGGCTTCAATCACACCGGCATCCGTTACACCGCCACCGATGAAAATTGCATCCGGCGTTGCAAGGCCATCTAGCGCTCCCGGCGCTTCACCTTTTACAAGCTGTAAGCCAGGTACGCCCAGCGCGCGTGCATTGCGCTCAATCACGCTCTGCCGGTTTTCATCTGCCTCAATAGCGATGGCGCGGCAAGACTGATGAACACGCATCCATTCAATACCAATAGAGCCGCAACCTGCGCCAACATCCCAAAGAAGCTGCCCCGGAAGGGGCTGCAACCGAGACAGCGTCACAGCACGAATATCGCGTTTGGTCAGTTGTCCGTCATTTTCAAAAGCTGCATCGGGCAATCCGCTGACGGGTGAGAAAACAACAGCATTTGACGCGGCGATGCATTCAATTGCCAGCACGTTGAGATCTGCACAGTTTACATGCGACCAGTCTTCCGCCCGACCGCTGATGCACTTTTCATTTGGTCCGCCCAAATGCTCAAGCACCGTCAGGCGACTTTGACCAAAGCCTTTATTTTTCAGAAGGACGGCGGCTTTTGCAGGTGTCGTGCCATCATTGCTGAGCACAAGAATTTTCTCTCCCGGTAAAATATGCGGTACTAGCAATTCAAACGGACGCCCATGCACGCTGACCGTTCTCGCCTCCTGTAATGTCCAAACCATACGGTTTGCGGCCAGCGACAATGAGGATGGAAATGAGATGACGTGCATTTCCTGAGACGAAAAATGACGGCTTAGGGATGCGCCCATGCCAAAAAACATCGGATCGCCGCTTGCCAGTACCACAACCTGTCTGCCGCGCTGCGCCTCGATCATTGGAAATGCATTATCGAAAGGTACTGGCCATGAAACTCGCTCGGCTTTGACCTCATCATCAAGAAAAGCCAGATGCCGCTTGCCGCCAAAAATGATGTCCGCATTGGCAATGGCGTTCCGTGCTGTGTCGCCCAGCCCTGCAAGACCGTCTTCGCCAATACCGATAACTGTAAGCCAGCAGCCCATAAGCATTGCTCCTTTTTCCTGTTCGTATGGCGGCGCAGTAGCAAGCGCAAGCAGGAAGGCGTATAAGACCGTCATGTTAAGCCAGCAAACAGCTCCAACCGTGCCCTTGAGAGCAGACAGGCGCAATGCCTGCCCCGGCCTATCGCGCATGGTCATGGCAAAAGATGGCGCAATCGCTCGCGTCAAGCTTCCCTTGGGACGGATCAATACTACCGAAGCACGTTCGTTGGCCGAAATTGCAAAAGAGTTTGGAAACGGCACTATCGAGCTTTCGATTCGCTCCAACATCCAGATACGCGGCATCGCGCCCTCCAATTGGGATAAAGCGATAACAGCGCTCTATGATGCCGGTTTTGGCGCGGATAATCCGTCGGCCGATGACATTCGCAATGTAATGGTAAGCCCTACCGCATCAATCGATCGCACACAGCTTGCCGATACCTCCCGCCTTGCGACCTCGTTGCTGAAAATGCTTGAAGGCACGGAAAAATATCACGCGCTATCGCCGAAGTTTTCTTTCCAGATTGATGGCGGCGAAGACTGTGCCATGATTTCGCATACCGGAGATATCTGGCTCTCAGCACTGGAAGGCGGCGCCCATTATGCCGTTGGTCTGGCATCGTCGCCAGACACCCCGCCTGTCGGCATGGTCGCACAAGCGGAAGCGCTTTCCTTGATCGAAGCGCTGCTTGATCTGTTTCAGAGCCTCGCGGCAACGGGTGTGACGCGGATGAGGCACCTTTTTGAAACCTTGCCACAAGAGCAATTTCTGCAAGAGTTGCCTTTTGAACTCTCCCCCGCTCCGACTTGGAAACGAAAGCCGCCAAAACCCTTTTCATGGCTTGGAACCCATTCGCAAAAGGGTGGACACTTCTATGCAGGTGCAATGCCATTTCTCGGAAGATTGCAGACGGAACAATTGCATAAGCTGGCCCAGCTTGCGGAGAGCGCGAATGGCGGCGAAATTCGCCTCACGCCATGGCAAGGCGTTCTCCTGCCAAACATCGAGCAGGCAGACTGCAACCGGATCACAACCACATTGAACGAACTGGGGTTGGCAACATTGCCAGAAGCGCCACAGGCGCGCCTTCGGGCCTGTTCCGGCTCTGCCGGCTGTGCTTCCGCCCTTGCGGGCACTTTAACCGATGCTCAGCGTCTCGCTGGCATGCTCATCGCAGGCAACAAGCAGGTCCATATTACGGGTTGCACCAAATCCTGCGCAGCACTTTCTCCCCTGCCTCACACGCTTTTGGCGCGTTCGGATGATCATTATGATCTCTTTTCGCAAGACAGCGCTGGACCATTGCGTTTCGGGCAGCTATTGGCCTCAAACATCACCATTGACTAGGCTGCGTTTATTTTAAACGCCCGAAATCTATAAGAGCGTATCCCGAAAAGTGTGAAGCAATTTTCGGGCAAGATATGCGTTAAACAAATAGGTAGAACGGACGCCATGACAGACTATATCCGCGATGGACAGGCCATTTATGACCGCTCCTTCGCCATCATCCGTTCTGAGGCCGATTTGAGCCGCATTCCCCTCGATCTCGAAAAGCTTGCCGTACGTGTTGCTCACGCATCCGGCATGGTCGATATCGTTGAAGACCTCGTCTTTTCGGATGGCGCGGGGCAAGCCGGGCGAGATGCACTCTTTAAAGGCGCGCCAATCCTCTGCGATGCACGCATGGTCGCAGAAGGCATCACTCGCTCACGCCTGCCAGCCAACAATGAAGTTATCTGCACACTGAATGATCCGTCCGTGCCGGAACTGGCGAAGAAGATCGGCAACACGCGCTCTGCCGCAGCCCTTGATCTCTGGCTTCCACATCTTGAAGGCAGCATCGTTGCCATCGGCAATGCGCCCACCGCCCTCTTTCGCCTGTTTGAAATTTTGGACAATGGTGCCCCTAAACCAGCCCTCATCATCGGCATGCCGGTCGGTTTTGTGGGTGCAGCCGAATCCAAAGATGAGCTTGCTGAAAATAGCCGTGGCGTACCCTTTGTTATCGTGCGCGGACGTCGCGGTGGCAGCGCCATGACCGCAGCCGCTGTCAATGCACTTGCTTCGGAGCGCGAATAATGGCGCCAAAAGGGAAGCTTTATGGTCTGGGCGTTGGCCCCGGTGACCCTGAACTTATCACGCTTAAGGCACTCAGATTGCTTAAGTCCGCGCCCGTAGTCGCCTATCATGCGGCAAAGGGTAAAAAGGGCAATGCGCTGACGATTGTGGAAACCTATCTGTCGCCTGAACAGACGCTGGTGCCGCTCATCTATCCGGTGACGACGGAAAAACTGCCCGCTCATATGGATTACGAGCAGATCGTCAGCGATTTCTATGCAGAGATCACTGCAACAATCGCAAACCATCTCGACGCTGGCCGCGATGTCGCTGTAATCGCCGAGGGCGATCCGTTCTTCTACGGCTCGTTCATGTATATCCATGACCGATTGGCCGAAAAATACGAAACCGAAGTCGTGCCGGGCGTTTGCTCGGTCTTGGGTGCCGCTGCCGTGCTTGGCGCACCGCTCGTCTATCGCAATCAAACGCTTTCAATCGTTTCGGGAGTTATGACTGCTGAGGAATTGAAACAGCGGCTCGCCGGCAGTGAAGCCGCTGCCATCATGAAACTCGGCAAAAATCTGGACAAGGTTCGCGATGTTCTGAGCGAGCTTGGGTTGATGGATCGTGCGCTTTATATCGAGCGTGCTACTATGCAGAACCAGCGTATTGCGCCTTTGGCAGAAGTCAGCGGCGGTGACTGTCCTTATTTCTCAATCATTCTGGTTCCAGGCAAAAAGTGGAACGGTGCATGAAAGCAGCTATTCTCGTTCTTGGCGAAGCTGCAACTTCCACGGCACGCAACATACAATCTAGACTTAGAAATGCTGAAATTCTGGGGCTGGAAAATCGCGTTACGAGCGCAGACAAGCATTTCACACATTTCGGCGACACGATACGTGCGCTCTATGAGGAAGGTCGTCCGATAATCGCGCTGTGCGCCGCTGGTATCATCATCCGCGCACTCGCTCCTCTTTTGCAAAACAAACGGATAGAGCCTCCGGTTCTGGCCGTTGCAGAAGATGGTAGCGCTGTCGTGCCATTGCTTGGCGGCCTTTCCGGCGTCAATGATCTGGCGCGAACCATCGCTCAGGCGCTTGAAGTGCCCCCTGCTATCACCACGACGGGCGAATTGCGGTTTGGCATCAATCTGCTCCATCCACCGGCTGAATTGACCCTCGCCAATCCCGAAGCTGCCAAGACCTTCATGTCCGATCTGCTGGCGGGAGAAACCTTGCGCGTCAATGGCAGCTCGCGCTGGCTCACCGCATCAAAACTGCCGTTATCTGACAATGGTCAACTGACAATCAGCATCACGCCTGAAACGCGTGCGCCGCGGACTAACGAGCTGATATACCATCCGCGAACGATTTCCGTGGCGATTGATAAGCCCGGCGAAAACCTCGTAAGCCTTATCGAGCAAACACTTGATAGTTCAGAGCTATCAAAGGATTCACTTGCTCTTCTTCTCGTCCACGAGAAAGACTGCGCTTCACCCCATATTCATCAGGCAGCACAAATACTCAAAGCACCGCTGCGCATTGTTTCGGGCGTGGATGATCTGGCAACGGTATCCGTCGAAAACCCGCAGCACCTTATCAAATCCGATAGGCTGACACTGGCCATTGCAGCAACACCAGCCGATGTTCTCTTCATAGGACGCAATCGCGGCAAGCTGACTGTGGTTGGCCTTGGCCCCGGTGCACGAGACCTAATGACACCAGCCGTTCAGCGCGATCTGGAACGCGCCGAAGATGTGCTTGGCTATGAAACCTATGTGCGCATGGCTGGCCCATTTCGCGATGATCAGAACATCCACATGACTGACAATCGCGAGGAGATGCAGCGCGCGCGTCATGCCTTCGAACTCGCTGCTTCAGGCCGTGATGTGGTATTGGTTTCGTCAGGCGATCCCGGTGTGTTTGCCATGGCAGCGGCAGTTATCGAAGCGCTTCATGAATCGTCTGATCCGGCATGGCATAGTGTTGATCTCGTGATTCAGCCGGGCATTTCAGCCGCTATGGCTGCAGCTTCCCGCATCGGCGCACCACTTGGGCATGATTTCTGCATTATCTCGCTTTCTGACAATCTCAAGCCCTGGGATGTCATTGAAAGGCGTCTGGCGCTCGCAGCACAAGCTGATCTCGCCATGGCTTTCTACAATCCGATATCCAAAGCCCGTCCGCATCAGCTCGGTCGCGCGCTGGAAATTCTCCGGCAGTATCGTGTTGCTGAAACGCCAGTCGTGCTCGGTCGCGATATTGGCAGGCCCGCCGAAACTACGCGTGTCACAACGCTGGGTGAACTCACGCCCAAAGACGTCGATATGCGAACTGTGGTGATCGTCGGCTCGTCCCATACTGAGCGCTTTTCTCGTGTGGACGGCGGCGAATGGGTTTATACGCCGCGATGGTATGGCGAGAAGCCGGACAAATAAACAGAAACAAAAGGCAGGGAAATCCCTGCCTTTTTAATAATTTAGATCCGTTTATTGAATCATTTCTTCTTCGACTTCTTCGGTGTAGCTGGAGCAGCCGATGCGGTCTGAGCTGCAGCGGCTTCGGCTGCGACCTGGTCTGCGCTCTTCGGCGAAGTATCGATAACCGAACGAACCGAACCGTTTGCAGAAACCTGACAAACCGCCGTGCGCAGATCCACCTTCAGGTCAACATCCGTACCGCCGCCAGCGCCCGGACGGGAATTAACCGCGCTGATGACGCGTTCAGGCAGGAAATACTTGTTGGCAGCTGCAGTGATACATGGCTGAGCCAGCGAAGAATCTACCGATGAGGTCGGAACGAAACGTGGCAGCGATATGCTTGATGCAGTGACCGGTGCCTCGGACTTGCCGGGAACCGTCGCATTCTGCGTGGTCGTCGTACAAGCGGCAGCCAGTGGAGCCAGCATAGCAATGACAAAGAAACGGGCTCCGATGCGGGTGCGTCCGTACATGATCAACCTCTTACGATCTGCTGATTAGGTAAAATTTTAACTGAGATAACTATTCGGTTTTTGCCGATTGTCGAGTGGCAGGAAGGCCACAATGCTGGTTTTTCGTTGGGCATCCCCAACAGCGTCATCATTGTTTCGTGAATATCCAGTTCAACATCTCCCGCCAGTCGCTCATGCGGATAGGCGTTCCATGGTTTCCGCTTTCAAAACGACGAAACTGCACCGGATAACCCGGCGCTTTCTTGCGTATATCCCGATAGAAAGCTTCCTGCTTGTCGATTGCGAAAACCGGATCGCGACTGCCATGTCCAAAAAAAACCGGCACACGCTTCTTGAATGCAGGTGATTTGAAAAAATCATTGTCCCATAATGATCCTAACAGGATCAGGCCAGAAAGCTGATTAGCCGCTTTATCATTCGAAGCGATCCGCCAGCAAAGTGCACCTCCCTGTGAGCCACATGCAAGAACAAGCGGCGCGGATGGCGACATTGCCTTCGCAGCTTCAATAAGTCCCGCGATCTGCGCCTCGCCTGAAGCCGCAAAATCCTTGAAGTCCGGCGTCAAATAAAGCCCACCATTGAGTGCGGCTAAGTTCTTCACGCGGTTGAAATTACCGCCGAAGGTAAAATCATTCATGCCTTGCAGACGATTACCGCCGCGTCCATGCAGATAAATGACGATAAAAGCCGCACCTTGCTGCTTTCCGGCCGCCATCGCCTTTACCGGACCAGCAGCGGTCTGAAACGTGAGATCTTTTTGATAGGCCCGCGCCTTCAGCGAAACATAGGCATCCTTCACGCGCTTTTCGGGAACGGCATCGCGACCATTGATGTCGCGCATTTCGTTGTAATCAATGACTTTATAATCGCCATTATCAGCGCTGCTCAACACACCCGGATAGGCAAAATAATTGTCTTTGAAAGGCGGAAGCGGACCTTGCGCATACGCCGAACTGGAAAATACCAGTAAAAACGCTGTAACTATTCCTACACGTTTGCGCATTGCCCCTCCCAAAAAGCACATTCAAAGCTCAAGCGTATGATAACGACGATTGAGATATATCAGAGCCTCTTCGTCCGCATTCGAGCGCAATCCCACCACTTCACCGAACAGGACGTGATGTGTGGAATGATCCTGAACGCTAATAACGCGGCAGTCGAAAACAGCCAATGCACCTATCAGCGTTGGCGCGCCTGTCGCGAGAACGTCCCACGCGGCAAGCTCAAAGCGCTCATCCTGCGTAAGACCGATACGGCCCGAAAATGCATCTGCAAGCTGTTGGTGCGATCCAGCCAGCGTATTGACCGCGAACACGGCGTTCTTGATGAACAGTTGGTTTTCTTCATGAGTCTTCTGCAAGCAGATCAGAACGGTCGGCGGATTATCCGAGACCGAGCAGGAAGCGGTCAGAGTAAGTCCACGTCTTCCTGCAGAACCGGCAGTGGTTACAACCTGTACCGCACCCGCATAATGGCTCATCGCATCACGATAAGTCTTCGGTTCTACCGGCATAGTATTTGAGATGATGTTTTTATCTGTTTGCACGTCAGCAAGCATCCGTATTGTCTGACAGGCTTCCGCAGACCAATGTCTGTTTACCTGTATACATATACGGGCATTGCACAAAGGCGAGGAAACCGCTACCCACTTTTCGTTCAATTAGCCATGAAATGTTTGAAGAAGATAAATCGCGTGATCAAACCAGTGCCATTACCGGGAAAACATAAAGCGGTTCTCCGCCCGGAATTGCGCATGCACAACTTCACGAAGATATTTGCTACGGCCTTATCGGCTTTCACGATGCTTTGCCTGCCGACCATGGCGCAGGAAAATTCAACAGTAATACGCATTGGAATTGCAGCGCCTCTGAGCGGTGGATTTGTTCCACTCGGAAATCAGCTCGTCGATGGTGCACGTGTGGCGGCAACAGCCAAGAATGCTGAACTTGTCGTCGCGGATGATCGCTGTGATGCTGAAGGTGGTAAAACGGCTGCAGAAACCTTCATTAAAGACAATGTGCAGATAGCCACTGGCTTCCTTTGCTCTGAAGCATTGGAAGCGGCGCTGCCTTTATTGAACCGGCGCAACATTCCCGTCATTACCTCCGGTGTCAGTGACTTAACGCTGACAGAAAAGCGTTCTTCCACTCCGCTCCCCGTGTTTCGCCTGACCACAGGTCTGGATAAAGAAACGCGCGCCACGGGTAGCTTTTTAGGTAGCCTCTGGCGCTCCCAGCCCTTCGCCGTCATTGACGACGGCACGATTGAAGGCCGTGAACGCGCATCTCATGTTCTGGCCAGTCTCAGGGAACAACAGCTTCAGCCGGTTTTTACCGATACATATCGACCGGGTCTCGAAAACCAGAATGCACTCGTTGCCCGTCTGCGCCGTGCGGGCGCGACGCATGTATATGTCGGCGGAGAGCGTGATGATATTGCAGCCATTGGTGCGAGCGCTACGACGCTTAAATATCCGCTGGTGATCGCGGGTGGCAGTGTTTTGAATGCTGCACCAGGCACGCAGCCTTTAAGCGCTGACACATTGATGATCGCGCCGTTAAAGCCGCAAGATCTTTCGACCGCAAAAACAGCCGTCGATGCAATCAATCAGGCTGGAAAACTAGCTGAAGCCTATTCAATCAACGGATTTGCCACGATTGAACTTGCAGAAGCGGCCATCAGACAGGCGACGGACCAGAAGCAGCCTTTGATCGATATTTTGCGCGATAATTCTTTCGAGACATCGCTTGGTACGCTCAATTTTGATGGTAATGGTATGCGGACAGACAATCCCAATCGTCTGCAACGCTATGATGGAACACAGTTCATATCAGCTGACTAATCAGCCCGATCAGGCTCGCGATGATCAAGAGCCCTGTCATCAGGCTCATCACTGTCCAGAATAACTGAATCGCCGCGTCGATATCCTCGGCATTCGCGTCGCGCTTACCGTCGCTGTTGAGCATAGGCCCTTCGACCTTCTCTGCCCCATATTGTCGGGGACCAGCAAGCGCTAATCCAAGCGCACCAGCAAAAGCCGATTCCGGCCAGCCGGCATTCGGCGAACGATGCAGTCGCGCATCGCGCCACATCACAGCAAAAGCTCGCTTTCCCGTTTGCCTATTGTGCGTGAATGCAGCAGCCAAAGCAGACAACAAGCCAGTCAGCCGCGCGGGAATATAGTTCACCACATCATCAAGGCGCGCTGCGAAACGTCCAAAATGACGATAGCGTTCGTTCAGATGGCCAATCATCGAGTCAGCGGTGTTAATGAGCTTATAGGCAAACAGACCCGGCAACCCGCCAATGAGAAACCAGAACGCAGGCGCAACAATGCCATCCGACGCATTCTCAGCGAGGCTTTCAACCGCAGCCCGGCTGACACCACCTTCATCAAGCTGTTCAGGGTTGCGCCCCACAATCATTGAAACCGCTTTGCGGCCACCTTCGATACCGTCTTCACGCAGACCATTCGCCACGGCTTTCACATGATCGGCTAGGCTCTTTTGCGCCAAAAACACAGCAACGATGACAATCTCAATCAATGCGCCAGCGCTGCCCAAAAAAGGCAAAAAATATTCAATTGCCAATCCGATTAGCACACAAAGAGCCACCAACCCGATTGTAAGCCACATGCCGTTGCGGCGCAGTGATTCAACCGAAAGGTGATTATTGTTAAAGCGCTTTTCACCCCAGCTGATTGCTTTTCCGAACAATACGACCGGGTGCGTGAACCTTTGCCAAAGTTGCGGCGGGTCGCCGACGATGCGATCCAGAACAAGCGCTAATGAAAGAACAATCAGCTTTATTTCCATAGTCTTGCAAGACTTCCCTGAATCAATCTTTCAAGCACAGAATCTCACGCAATGCCTGCTCCAGACGCGCGAATGCCTCTTCATCGGCAGCAAGTCCAATGCGTAACCATTGAGGTGCATAGGCGAACTTTCGTACCAGAATATGTTTTCCACAAAGGGCGTCATAAATCGCATGAGCATCGCTGTGCGCAACCAAAGCGAAGAGTGCTGTGCCACCCACTTCCTTTAAACCGCATCGCGTGAGGACGGTGGCAAGCTCCGCCCGCCGCCAATCAATGCGCGCACGAAAGTCTTTTAACGCCGCATCGCTTTCAAAAGCATGTTCGGCTATCGCCAGTGCCGGTCCAGATACCGCCCATGGACCAAGCCGCTCAGTTATCTTCTCCACGATCTTCGCGCTTGACAACAAGAAACCAAGCCTTACGCCCGCAAGGCCGAAAAACTTGCCGAAAGACTTCAGCACAATCATCGGTGCTGTAGCAGCATAGGCCGCAACACTGACTTCGACATGCGGATCAGCAAAAGCCTCATCAACAACGAGAAAACCACCGCGCTCGCCAAGTCTCATTGCCAGCTCAAGCAGATCGGGACGCGCGATAATTCGTCCATCTGGATTGTTTGGACTGACGATTGTGACAACGCGCGCGTCGTGCGGAATATCTTCGAGCGTCGCACATTCGACCACCTTCCAGCCCGTGGCTTTAAAAGAAGCAGCATGTTCCTGATAGGTCGGGCCTAAAATAGCGACAGTTGAAGGTTCGAGTAACGTCGGAATGAGCTGAATAAGCGACTGTGTTCCCGGCGCAGCCACAATAGGCGCTTCATCCGCAACACTGTAGTAGCGCTGTCCCGACACGAGAACCCGCTGCAGAAGCCCCTCATCCGGCAATCGGTTCCACAGGGCTGGCGTGAAATCCGGGAGAGGAAAGTGTTCAGGATTGATGCCTGTCGAAAGGTCAAGCCACTCTTCGGCTTTGCCACCAAAGCGCGCAATAGCACGATCCAGCGCACCGCCATGTTCAATATGCGTGTTCACGCATCATCTCCGCTGAAATCAATTACATGCATGAATGAGCCCGAAACGGAACCAACACGTAAGCCCACCTCTCCGTGATCTTCGCCCGCTGCATCGCGCACTTTGAAAAGTCGCTCTGAATCACCTTCACGGACAATCGACGCATAGTGAAATTCATGTGCCTTGAGCTGCATTTGCCAAGGCGAACCGGCAAGCGGCGTGAGCGATCTATAGCCAAGATGAAGTTTTCTTTGGGCGAAACTTGTATCCAGCGGCAAAAGCCCGAGCATCGAATGGTTCATGCCTTGAGCGTCTTCCAGCGCTTCACCGAGCACCATATAGCCACCGCATTCGCCATAGATTGCAACGCCCTTCGTTGCCGCAGCCTTCATGCCCAGCTGGAAGTTTTTCGCAGAAGCCAGTTTGCCCGCAAAAAGTTCGGGATAGCCGCCGGGTAGATAAATCGCATCGGCATTTTGATCCGGTGCTTCATCGGCCAGCGGCGAAAAAAACGAAATCTCAGCCCCACGCCTGCGCCAGCCTTCAAAGAGATGCGCATAGGCGAAAGCAAATGCATCATCACGCGCTACTGCAATTCGGCTGCCCAATGGCTTGAGACGTGGCACATTGGCCATCGCCGCATGACGTTTCGGCGCTGACCAGATATGCGTCAGAGCCGCAAAATCGATGCGCGTCTCCAAAACATCAGCAGCGTGATCGAGAAAACGCTCCAGGTCGGCATGTTCGCCTGCCTGCACCAACCCAAGATGGCGTTCGGGCAAAACGAGTGCCTCATCGCGTGGAATCGCACCCAGAACGGTAATGCCAAGCGGCTTCAATGCTTCGCGCAGCATCATTTCATGACGCGCACTGCCCACACGGTTCAGCACGATACCAGCTATCAACACGTCCTTGCGAAATTGGCTAAATCCGGAAACAAGCGCCGCGATGGAATGCGATTGTTTTGCACAATCCACGACCAGCACCACCGGCAGATCAAGCATTTTTGCAAGATCAGCAGACGAGCCTTTGCCATCCATAGCCCCATCAAACAGCCCCATCATGCCTTCAGCAACAAGCAGCTTGCCACCTTCGGTCATACGCGAAGAAAGCGCGCTGATAAGTTCAGGCCGCATCGCCCATGGATCAAGGTTAAAGCATTCTGCCCCGCTCGCAGCCTTATGATAGGCAGGATCGATATAATCCGGTCCTGCCTTGACGGGAGCAAGAGACACGCCGCGCCGCTTGAGCGCCCGCAGCAAACCAAGCGTGATGGTTGTTTTACCCGATCCCGATGCCGGGGCTGCAATCATGAAGCCATTCATGCGCTTTGCACTCCACGCTTTTCGTGATTCAGATGAAGCGGATCACTTATGAGTTGACGCCCGCCCTCAGCACCGAGCCAATCGAGGCCAGAGCGCAATCGCACAACTTCACCCACAACGACGATTGCAGGTGGATTAAGGCCAGCCGCTTCCACATCTGCAACGGCGCCTGCCAGTGTTGTCTCCAGAACCACCTGTTCCGGCAAGCTGGCATTACAAACAAAGGCTACCGGTTCATCAGGTGAGCGCCCGGCAGCTATCAGCCGCGATGTGATGAGATCGATATGCTTCATCGCCATATACATAACAATAACCGGAGAGGACTGCGCAATGCCCTCCCAATTAATGCGGTCAGGCAGCAATCCGGTGGCGTCATGCCCTGTCAGAAAGGTGACGGACTGGTTGATATCACGATGCGTGGCGGCAATGCCTGCATAGGCTAGACCACCTATACCCGCAGTGATGCCGGGGACGATGCGGAAGGGCACGCAATGCTCAACAAGTGTCAGCGCCTCTTCTGCCCCACGCCCAAAAACAAAAGGATCGCCACCCTTCAGGCGCAAGACCTTCTTGCCTTCCTTAGCAAGTTCAACCAATCGCAGCGAAATATCACGCTGCTTCGGCGAAGGCTTTCCTCCACGTTTTCCTGCATATTCGATCAGTGCATCATCTCGCTTCAGCGAAAGACAGGCATCATCGACCAGCGCATCATAAACGATTACATCGGCTTGTTGCAGTGCATTGACAGCATGAAGTGTCAGCAATCCGGGATCGCCGGGACCAGCTCCGACAAGCCAGACATGCCCTGCCTGCATCGAAGGCAAGTTCACTTTGCTCTTCGAAACAATGCAAGCAGTCGTTTGTTCACGCTTGTTCATCTTATCAACCATAATTCTATCTAAAGCATGTCGCAGTTAAATGGATTCATTTAACATTCGCGAACATGCGACAATTAAAAGAATCTAGAGCGAGCACCATGGGTGCGATTAAACGCGACACTCTCTAGTTGTCTAATTACGAAACTTGCATGCCTCAGTTGCTGGCACTGAGCAACTTTCGGAATGTTAAGGACCACTAGCATCTTTATGAATCTAGTGGATTTTTCGAATTTGACGTTTGATACGGCAATTATTTCGGTCGGAATACAAACGTCAAATTCAATCCACTAGCGGCACAGCTATCAGATACATTATAAGGCGTCCATGAACGATGAAACCGCCCCAACGAATAAAGCACCAGAAAAAGCCGAGTTGCGTCGCGGCTGGACGACAGGTGCTTGCGCCACTGCAGCCACAAAGGCAGCTCTGACAGCGCTCATCACTGGCGAATTCCCTGACCCGGTTGGCATTATCCTGCCCAAAGGCGACGTGCCCTATTTTCAGCTTGCCTATGAAGGTCTTGGTGATGGCTATGCCATGGCAGGCATCGTCAAGGACGCGGGAGACGACCCCGATGTCACCCATGGCGCCACAATCATCTCCACCGTTTTCCCTGCCCCACCCGGCACCGGTATTTTGTTCCGGGCTGGCGAAGGTGTTGGCACGGTTACGCGGCCGGGCCTGCAAATTCAGCCGGGCGAAGCGGCTATCAATCCCGTTCCGCGCCGCATGATGACAGAAATTTGTGAGCAGATTTGTGCGGAATATGGCCTGCCAGCCGATCTTGTCATTACGATTTCTGTTCCGGGGGGCGAAGAGATTGCCCAAAAGACGTGGAACCCTCGCCTCGGGATTGTTGGCGGCATTTCCATTCTCGGCACAACCGGTGTTGTGCATCCATTTTCCTGCTCGGCATGGATTCATTCGATCCATCGCGGCATTGATGTTGCGCGTGCGGCAGGACAGAAACACGTTCTTGGCGCGACGGGCTCAACTTCGGAAGATGCAGCGCAGGCCATTTACGATCTGCCCGATTTTGCCATTCTCGATATGGGCGACTTTGCAGGCGGCGTGCTCAAATATCTGCGCGAACACCCTATCGATAAACTTACCATTGCCGGTGGCTTTGCCAAGCTTACAAAGCTTGCGCAGGGTGCGCTCGATCTTCATTCATCGCGCTCGCAGGTCGACAAAAGCTTCCTGTGGACTATCGCCGAAAAGGCCGGTGCTGCGGAGGACATGAAGGATCGGATTCTCTTTGCCAACACTGCAATGGAAGTGCTTGAATTGACTCAAGCAATCGACATCGACATGGCGACACCCATCGCACAAAAAGCCAAAGAAACAGCACTCGAAACCTTACGCGGTGCACCCGTTGAAGTCGAAATCATCGTGACGGACCGCAAGGGGACGATCCTTGCCCGCCTCTAAGATACTCCTTCTTGGCGGGACGGCAGAGGCTTCAAAGCTTGCTTCCGCATTACAGGCCCTCCCCGTCGATGCCATCACTTCATTAGCGGGTCGCACGGCGAACCCCGCTGCAATCAATGGCACGGTTCGGATTGGCGGCTTCGGCGGCGCAGAAGGTCTTGCAGACTATCTTGCAACAGAGCACATCGATCTCATTATCGATGCGACGCATCCTTATGCGACGCGTATTTCGCTAAATGCAGTCATAGCCTCCAAGGCAGCAGATGTTCCGCTAATAAGGCTGGAACGCCTTGCCTGGCAAATACAGAGCGGCGATAACTGGATTGATATTTCAAGTGAAGCGCAGGCAGCAATGCTGATCCCGGCAGGCGAGCGCGTATTTCTCGCATTGGGGCGACAACATATCGGGCCATTTGCTGATCGGAACGACGTTCATTTTGTCATCCGGATGATCGATCCGCCAGAAGTGGCGCTGCCAAAAGATTGCGAAATCGTTCTGACAAAACCCGGAAACTATGAAGCAGAGAAGCAGTTTCTGACTGAACGTAAGATCGGCCTTATCGTCAGCCGCAATTCCGGCGGCAGCATATCCTATGCCAAAATCACAGCAGCGCGCGATCTCGCAGTGCCTGTCATGATGATTGCCCGCCCGCCAGTCGCAGCCAAAATTGTTATTGCGACGATTGAAGAGGCCGTAGCTTTTACCCGCTCAGCCCTCAAGCTTTGATCGCGCAATATGGCTATGCGCATCATTATAAAGCGCTGAATCGCGAAAATTCTTTGGATCAAGTCCGCGCCCGACGAACACCATCGCCGTTCTTTTGACGCCAGAAAGCCCCACTTTCGCCACAATATCAGACAGTTTTCCGCGCAAAATCTGCTCGTCTGGCCACCCAATTCGATATGCAACGACCACTGGACAGTCAGAACCGTAAAGCGGCGTCAGCTCCGTTTCGATCTTCGCAAGGTTACGGATCGACAGGTGAATGACCAAAGTCGCGCCAGATTTGCCAAGTGTGGCGAGATCCTCGCCTTCCGGCATGGCGGAAGATTTTACCGACGTGCGTGTCAGAATAATAGTTTGATTGATTTCTGGAATGGTCAATTCCTGCTTCATCGCGGCCGCAGCCGCGACAAATGCAGGTACACCCGGCGTGACATCATAGGGAATCCCAAGCGCATCAAGCCTGCGCATCTGTTCGGCCATCGCGCCGTAAATCGACGGATCACCGGAATGGACCCGCGCAACGTCATGACCTTTTGCATACGCCGCTTCTATTTCGGCGATGATTTCATTAAGCGTAAGTGCTGAGCTATCAACCAGACGGGCATCTTTGGGAGCTGAGGCGACCACTTCTTTTGGCACCAGAGATCCTGCATAAATGCAGACCGGGCAGCTTTCGATTAATCGCAAACCGCGCACGGTAATAAGATCGGCAGCACCCGGGCCGGCTCCAATGAAGTGAACTGTCACACTTTATTCCTCTATTCAGGCATTTCGAATGCCTGTCAGGTGGCAGACAAGTCAATTGCTTTCAGGTGTTTTTTGGCAAAAGCCCTTCAATATCATTGAAGATCGACTGCCACTCTTCCTGCGTCAGCTCGAAGAAGTTAAAACTCCTGAGCAAAAACGCACCTTCATTGGCAATGAAGGCAAGACGGGCTTTGCGCCCTTCCGGTGTCGACACATCAAGACCGTCCCATTGCTTACGATACCAGGCACGGGTTTCATTGAGATACTCAGTATTTGGAATAAGGCTGGCCATCATCGCCGCAAAGCGGGAATCGTCTTCAGCATTGCTCTGGCGGGTTATGCCGATATGCGCCGCTATGTGGGAAATCGCGTCGTTCTTATTCTGCTTGCGGGCTGTTACCTGATCATCAAACCGATCGCCCCACCGTTCGATCATCGCTTTCAGAAGCCCATCCTTATTGCCGAAGCAATACTGCACACCGCCCTTGGTGACACCAGATGCCTGCGCGACGGCATCCATAGTCAGCGCGACGATACCGCCTTCTGTCACAATCTTTTCGGCCATATCCAGCACATGGTCGCGATCAATCGAACGCGGACGGCCAGTTTTTTGCAATTTCTTACTTTCCATACGAGCGGATTTATATTATGTCAGCCACCCTGACAAGTTTGAATACGCTCGTATTGAAAAGGTTTAATTCGATGTTGCCGCAAAATCGCTGGCTCGTTCTCGCAATCGTTTCCAGCGCGTTGTTCCTGATCGTTGTCGATATGACGGTCCTCTACACGGCACTGCCACGCCTCACCCATGATCTGGCGGCCAGCGCTTCGGAAAAGCTCTGGATCATGAATATCTATCCGTTGGTGGTGGCTGGCCTTTTGCCAGGTCTCGGCACGCTGGGCGATAAGCTCGGCCACAAGCGCATGTTCATGAATGGTCTGGCCGTGTTTGGCCTTGCGTCGCTTTGCGCAGCCTATTCGCCCAATCCCGAAGTCCTGATCGCTGCCCGTGCATTCCTTGCCTGCGGTGCTGCAATGATGATGCCAGCCACGCTGTCGATCATTCGTTTGACCTTTACTGATGAGAAAGAACGCTCGCTTGCAATCGGTATTTGGGCTGCAATCGCTTCGGGTGGTGCAGCCATCGGCCCTGTCGCGGGCGGTGTTCTGCTCGAATATTTCTGGTGGGGCTCAGTATTCCTGATCAACGTGCCCGTTGTTCTGGTGGCTTTCGCTTTGTCCGCCTTCAACCTTGAAAATCGTCCACTTGGCTCAAAGCGCAAATGGGACCTCGTCGGCTCGATCCAGATCATGATCGGCCTGATCGCGCTCACCTATGCCGTCAAGGAACTCGCCAAGCGCGATGCATCCATGACAATTTTCGCAGCAGCCCTCGTCATTGGCCTTATCGCCACGACGGTCTTCGTCCGCAGGCAGCTTACGAGCGCAGAACCGCTGATCGATTTCTCACTGTTCAAGACGAAGCTATTCTCAATGGGCGTGTTCGCGGCCCTTGTCGCATCTGGTTCAATGACTGGTATGGAACTCGTTTTCAGCCAGCGCATGCAGTTGATCGAGGGCATGTCCCCTTTGCAAGCTGGCCTTGTTATCCTGCCTATCCCGCTGGCTGCTTTCGTTGCCGGTCCAATTGCTGGCATGCAATTGCCGCGCCTTGGCGCAGGTAGGGTATTGTGGGCATCGCTTGGAATTACAGCGCTTGGCGTGGTGATCTATATCCTGACCTATAAGCTCTCCACCCCGTTCTATCTTGCGGGACTGGCCGTTCTCGGTTTTGGCGTCGGTTGTGCCATGACCGGTGCATCGTCCTCTATCATGGGGAATGCGCCTGCAGAGAAGGCTGGTATGGCAGCGTCTGTCGAAGAAGTATCATTCGAACTCGGCAATGCGCTGGGTGTGACGATTTTCGGCACCATTCTTTCGGCATTCTACACGGCAAGCCTCGTACTGCCGGCAGGCCGAAATATCCCGATCATCGCTCGTGACAGCCTTGATGAGGCATTGCTGGCGGCACAATCATTGCCACCTGAAGACGCAAGCTTATTGACCAAACTTGCGGCGTCCTCTTTTGAGAATGCTTATGTCGCAGTGATCGTAGCAACGGCTCTTCTGCTAATCTTTGCGACCATTGCAACTTACATCGTGCAACGCCGCAAAGCCGAAATAGTGTGATTATTAAATCATTTCCAGCAAAAGTGCGAAGCGGTTTTGCTTAGGATAACGCGTAAAAACAAATAGTTAGAGCGGTTCCGACGAGCTAGTCTTGACTGGAGCCGCTTTAACTCGAGTGTATCGCGCTTGATCGCACCCATGGCGCTCGCTCTAGATTCGTTTAATTGTCGCATGTTCGCGGGGGGCTCAAATGAATCCATTTAACTGCGACATGCTTTAGGCTCGTGTCGCCGCCAACGCTGCGGTGACACGGCCACCTACAGTCTTTTCAACCATAAGCACAGCTTCTGGCCCGGCGGCAGCCAGTGCGGCCGATTCCGCTACACTATGGCAACCGACTGCGGAGAAAGGCACTTTCGACGGGTTCTTGATCCGAGATGTTTCTTCCTCGAGCCTAGCTGCAGCAAAGAACCGCAAACTACATCCGTAATGCTCGGCAAGAGCCAGCCACACCGGCTCACGCCGTTTCGTGTCCAGTGTTGCAATCATATCGGGCTTTGTAACGCCTACAGCCGCTAGAACACTGTCCGCCAATGAAACAAGCTCCTCAAGGTTCACACCCGAGGAGCTGCCCATTCCCAAAAAAATGCGCGTTGCGTCAGAGGCCACAGGGCGATGCTTGCTGCGCCTGACGCAAATCATCAGCCGTGACGCCAAGAACATCGGCAATACGCTTGATCATTGCAGTTTCAGATTGATCAATATGGTTATCGGCGCAGGCAATTCTCATCAGATCGCGCAGCAAGGAAGCACGGCGCTCAGGTGCCATTTCAGCCAACATACTGGCCGCCTGCTTTGTCGTGGTTTCATATCCGAAATCCTTCAGATACTCAGTCACTTCCGGCAATTCCTCTGCCGAAATCCCGAAACTCTCTGAAGCAATCGCTTTGAAAGCTGCGATTTCTGCTGGATGACGGTCGCCATCTGCGAACACCACATGAAGCAGGAGAAGCAATTCCGAAGCGAGAGCCGGATCTTCGGCCACACGCTGCACAGCGCTTTTTTTGCTGAGAAACGCAGAGATGCGTTCGAAAATGCTTTCACTCATGGACTACCGTCTCCCGTATTGCATCAGAGCGTCACGCGCCTGTTGGGCGCACAAAGGCAGCTCTAACAGTTTAAATTATGCAGTAGCAACTTTTTCTAATGATGCCCGAACCAGTAAACAACGCAAGCGTCACGATGCAACAGCCAAGGATTTTCGGAAACGCCTGGAGCACATCCGGAAAAGTGGGAACCGGTTTTCGGACCGAGATGTGCGTAAAACAAATAGATAGAGCATTTCTAATATCAAAGTTCATTGAGTAAGACTCATCGGACTTTGGTTAAGCCCGTGTGGCGATTGAACATTTCCAAGGCGTGATGCGTCAGCATCTTGAGCCGCCTTGGTATAATGAGTAAACTTACCGCGGTTCCAGTTAAGACTGAATCGTTGGAACCGCTATAACTGTTTGTTTTTACGCATTATCCAACGCAAAACCGCTTCGCACTTTTTGCTGGAAATGCTTTAATCCAGAAATGCTCTATGTCGCACTCCGGCTGGCGCAACAGGATTGTCTGTTCTATGTTGCGCCATCTCATCCCGGAATCCCCCATGCTTGAATTCTTCGACACCTTAACGCTCCTTCTGACAATGGCCGCTTTTATTGCGGGCATCATCGATTCTATCGCAGGCGGTGGCGGGATGATTACGATCCCGGCTTTACTGTTAGCTGGCATTCCACCTGTTGAAGCACTCGGGACAAACAAGCTGCAAGGTCTGTTTGGATCGTCGTCCGCAACAATCGCTTATGCCCGTAAGGGGCACGTGAATATCAGGGAGCTATGGCCGGAAGCTCTCGCGTCGCTCATTGGCTCAATCTTTGGCGCATTGCTGGCGACGGTGCTGCCGGTCGATATCATGCGTGCTGCATTGCCAATGCTCTTGATTGCCATCGCAATCTATTTTGCCGTGAAACCAAGCTTAGGCGACGTCGACCGCGCGCGTCGCATCGGCCCATTTCTGTTTGGCGTTACAATTGTCCCGCTGATCGGCTTTTATGATGGCTTGTTCGGCCCCGGCACGGGCTCGTTTTTCATGCTGGCATTTGTGGCGCTGGCGGGCTTTGGCGTCCTGAAAGCCACCGCCCACACAAAGCTACTTAACTGCGCATCCAATGTCGGCGGCTTCGCCACATTTGCACTTGTGGGCGTCATCAACTGGAAAATCGGCATCTGCATGGGCATTGCGCAGTTCATAGGCGCGCAGATTGGCGCAAGCCTTGCCATGAAGATCGGCTCCCGCATCATCAAGCCATTGCTGATTGTCGTCAGTTTAGCACTCGCGGTTCGTCTGCTGATGGACGGAACCAATCCTCTACGCCAATGGCTTGGCCTTTAAACCCGCAACGCTACGAGAACGACGCCACAGCCGATTAGCACAATGCCAAACCAGTTGATGGCCGTCATGCGCTCGCCAAGAAAGGCAGCACCAAACAGCGCAACAAGCACCACCGAAAGTTTATCGACGGGTGCAACGCGCGCTGCATCACCAATCTGTAAGGCGCGGAAATAGGCAAGCCATGACGCGCCGGTGGCTAAGCCCGACAACACAAGAAACAGCCATGACCTTGCGGAAATATCACCGGGCTTTTGCCACTGTCCGGTGATGGTCAGGAACAGGCACAATGCACCGATAATGACCAGCGTACGGACCAGTGTGGCAAAATCTGAATTGATGCCCTGAATACCGATTTTCGCGAAAATCGCGGTCAATGCCGCGAAGACTGCCGACATCAATGCCCAGAATTGCCAGCTCGCTACCATAATCAGAACTCGATACCTTTTTGTGCTCTCACGCCCGAACGAAACGGATGTTTGATCATTTCCATTTCGGTGACAAGGTCTGCCGCTTCGATAAGTTCATCCTTGGCATTGCGGCCAGTGATAATGACATGTTTCATTTCCGGCTTGGCGTTCAGCACATCGATCACTTCCTCAACGGGCAGATAATCATAACGCAGCACGATGTTGAGTTCGTCGCACAACACCATGTCATAGCTTTCATCCATGATCATCGCCTTGGCCTGCTCCCATGCACCGCGCGCCATTTCAATGTCGCGGACACGGTCCTGTGTTTCCCACGTGAAGCCTTCGCCAAGCGCAGAAATCGTCACCTGCTCGGGAAACTTCTCCAGCACCCAACGTTCGCCGGTATCCCATGAACCTTTGACGAACTGAACAATACCTATCTTCATACCATGGCCAAGCGCGCGGAAAACCATGCCAAAACCAGCCGTCGACTTGCCCTTGCCCTTGCCGGTATTGATAATCACAAGCCCTTTTTCTTCAGTCTTGGTGGCCTGTATCTTGTCGCGTGCAACCTTCTTCTTGCGCATTTTATCTGCGTGGCGGGCATTGAGCTCCTCTTCCGTCATCGAAAGAAGTTTTGCAGATTTCTCAGCCATTTAGCACCCTTTCTGGAATCAGTTTCATAAGATTTCCCAACTCAAACCGCGCCGAGTTAGAACGCGGCGCCCAGAAACCACGCTCAATCGCTTCATTGAGTTTTGCGGCTGTCTCGGCAAGCGCCGCAGGATTTTTATCCAGCATAAAATCCTGCACGGCCTTATCAACGATATAGGCTTGATAGACCACCTCGAAATGATGATTGCCGACTTTGCCGGTCGTAGCCGCAAAGGCAAAGAGATAATCAACAGTGGCAGCAATTTCAGCCGCGCCTTTATACCCATGACGCATCACGCCAGCGATCCATTTGGGGTTTGCAGCACGTCCACGCACCACACGCGAAAGCTCTTCTTCCAGCGTGCGGATTACCGGTTTTTCAGGTCGAGAATGGTCATTGTGATAAACTTCAGGCATTGAGCCAGTCAGCTTCTCCACGGTCGCGGCCATTCCGCCTTCAAACTGATAATAATCATCGCTATCGAGAAGATCATGCTCGCGATTGTCCTGATTTTGCACCACGGCCTGCACGGAACGAAGGCGCTCTTCAAGAAGCCCCCGCTCGGCCTGTCCGTCTTCGCCAGCGCCATAGGCATAACCGCCCCACACCAGCCATGCTTCGGCCAGATCATTGCGCCCAGCCCAGCCCTTTTCATCGATCAATGCCTGCAAGCCCGCACCATAAGCCCCCGGCTTTGAGCCAAATACGCGATAGCCTGCGCGACGGTCTGCCGTCTTTTCATCCGTACCACTTGCAATCAGCCGCTCGCGCTCGGCCATTATCCGTGCAGCAATGGGGTTGTCTTCTGCGTCTTCATCCAGCGCACCGACAGCGCGTACAGCCTTATCAAACAGCGCGATCTGCTCTGGAAACGCATCGCGGAAAAAACCGGAAATGCGCAAAGTCACATCCACACGCGGACGACCAAGCTTCGCCAAAGGCACGATTTCGTAGCCTGTGACACGGCGTGAGGCCATATCCCAAACCGGCTTCACGCCGATGAGCGCCAAGGCCTGCGCAATATCATCGCCGCCCGTGCGCATATTGGACGTGCCCCACGCGGTCAAGCCAAACGAAGTCGGCCATTCGCCGTGATCCTGCGTGTAACGCGTGATCAGCAGTTCTGCAGATTTACGTCCCAACTCCCACGCGGCCGGGGTTGGCACGGCGCGACTATCGGTTGAGAAGAAATTCCGCCCTGTCGGCAACACATCAGGCCGTCCACGCGTCGGCGCACCAGATGGCCCCGGCGGAACAAACCGCCCGGAGATCGCAGATAGAAATCCGTCAATTTCCGAAGGACCGCACGCCACCACCTTGGACCGCAAATGCGTATTGATGCATTGCAACACGGCCAGCGTCTCAATCCAATCAGTCGGGCACTCAACTTCGCCAGCAACAAATTGCGCTGCCAGCAGTTCAATGCGTTCGACCGTATCGCCAGCTATACGCCAACTGGCAGGACTTGCCGCGACCAGCAATTCTGGCTTTGGCCCCAACCAGGCGTCAGACATCACACAATCGAGTGGATCAAAACCCTCACCAAGCCCGGCATCACGGGCTATTGCTCTTTGCAGGCTCTGATCGCCGGACAACCCGCCAAGCGAGAGCGGTATGCCGCGCGGCACACGTGCCAGAGCGACCAGAAGATCGGTAAGCAATCGCCCTTCTGGCGCCAGTCCGAAAATATGCAGGCCATCGCGGATCTGCATTTCCTTGAGGTCGCAGAGATAGGCGTCAAGCTTTTGCAGCGCCATGTCTTCATCGTCATGGGCATGAATACCCGCATCACGATCAAGGCCAATATCACGCACCAGATCGAGTATCTGGCCTTTCAGCCGCAAGAGGCGACGCGGATCTACACCCGACGCCTCGTAATATTCATCGACCAGCGCTTCGAGGTCTTTAAGAGGCCCATAGCTTTCCGCACGTGTCAAAGGCGGCGTCAGATGATCGATGATCACAGCACTTGCACGGCGCTTGGCCTGTGTGCCTTCGCCCGGATCATTGACGATAAATGGATAGACATGCGGCATAGGGCCGAAGACCGCTTCGGGATAGCAGTTTTCGGAGAGCGCCAAAGCCTTTCCGGGCAGCCATTCCAGATTGCCATGCTTGCCCATATGGACAATGGCATCGATCGCCGCCACTTCACGCAAATAGGCATAAAAAGCAATATAGCCATGCGGGGGCACTAGATCGGGCGAATGATAGGTTTCCTTCGGATCGATATTATACCCGCGTGCTGGCTGAATGCCGACATACGTTTCACCAAAGCGCATAAGCGGCAAAGCAAAGGCATCAAGCTCATTCGCGAAATAGGGATCATTCTCCGGCGCACCCCAGCGTGTCGTCACTTCATCCTGAATCAAATTGGGAAGCGTTTCAAAGAAGCGCTTGTATTGATTAAGCGAAATGGTTTCGCGGATTTCACGCCCGTCACGTGCGGCGTTGGTTGGGCCAGCCATTAAAGCCCGCATCAAGGCATCGCTATCGGCTGGAATATCACCGACCACATAGCCCTCGCCTTTCATGGCACGCAACACTTCAACCGTTCCCGCAGGCGTATCAAGACCGACGCCATTGCCGAGCCGTCCATCGCGATTGGGATAATTGGCAAGGATCAGCGCAACACGACGCTCATGCGATTTCTTGCGTTTCAACCGCACCCAACGCGCGGCAAGCTCTGCCACGAAAGCAACGCGGCCTTCATCCGGCTCATGGGTGACGATATTGGCTTCGACCGATGCATCGAATTGCTTCGCAGATTTGAACGAGACGGCGCGAGACAACACACGTCCGTCAACTTCTGGAAGTGCGACATTCATCGCGAGATCACGTGCAAGCAGACCCTGCTGCGATGTCTCCCAGACAGCCTTTGGCGTACCGGAAAAAATCACCTGCAAAACCATATTGCCGCGCTTATCAAGCACAGTCGGCTTACGCTCTGCCCCCGGCGAAGAAATCGCAAAGCCGGTGGCATTGAGCACAATATCCGGCGTGCAATCTTCAAACACCCCATCCACAACGGCAGCAGACAGCCGGTCCTTGAGGCTTGAAACGAAAATCGGTAGCGGATTGAGCCCTTGCGCCTTCAAGCCCTCAACCAAAGCCTCTACCGGCTGCGTCTGACCGCTTTGCACCAGAGCACGATAAAAGATAATTACAGCAACTGGCGCGTCTGCATCCGGCCAATGACGTTTGATGCTATCAAGCGACGACACCGTATCATCCGGCCACCACAGCCCCGCTTTCAGCAGCGGTGCTGCTTCTTCCGGTTTTTCGGAATCTGAAATCAGGGCAGTGCAATAGCTCAGAAACGCGATCGTATTCGCCGTTCCGCCTTCAATCAAATAATGCCAAAGCGCCTCGCGTTCTGCGCTAGACACATTGGAAAACCTGTCCAAACCATAATCGGGCTTGTCATCTCCCGGCAGCACAACAATTTTTGCCCCATGCGCAAGCGCGGACGCATGCAATGCCTCAAGCCCATAAGGCCAGTAAGTCTCGCCGCCTATGATGCGCACCACGATCAGCTTTGCATGGCGCGCCGTGCGCTCCACATAGCTATCAACCGACATCGGATGCGTGAGACTCAAGAAATTGGCGAGTCTCAGACTTGGCCGTATGCTTGGCCCGCCCTGCACAAGCTGATTAGCTTGGGCAAGACTGGCCAATTCGGTGTCGGCAGCGGAAAGGAACAGTATGTCACCCGGCGTCTGGCCAAGATCGATGGCCTCGTTGCCGTCGTTAATCGTACCTTTCTGGGCAAGTAAAAGATGCATGGATTAAGCGGCGTCTTTCACCGCTTCGGCAATTGCCACTTCATCAATGTCATGTAGACCGATGACGACGAGGCGCGTTTTGCGCTCTTCACCAGCACCCCATGGGCGATCGAAATAATGTTCAATACGCGGACCAACTGCCTGCACAACCAAACGCATCGGCTTGCCCGGTACATCGACAAAGCCCTTAAGACGCAGAACATTGTGATCGGCGATGACAGTCTTTAGCTTTTCTGCAAAAGCCTTTGGATCGGCAACCGATCCGGCCTCAACAATAAAGCTCTCGAACTCATCGTGATCATGCTCATGACCATCAGCATGATGGATTTCATGATGCGATTTGCGATTGGCAATATCGTCTTCCGTGCCCACACCAAGACCGAGCAGTACATCGGCACCGAGCTTGCCGAAACTTGCAGGCACCATGTTGACGCGGCGCGATGAACGCTCTGCCACATCCGCTTTCACCTGATCAAGCTTAGCCGCATCGATAAGATCAGACTTATTTAGAACGATGAGGTCAGCCGCATGAATCTGGTCCTCAAAAAGTTCCTCTAAAGGGCTTTCATGATCAAGAGATTCGTCCTCCGCACGCTGCGCATCGACCTTGTCGTGATCGTCAGCAAAACGACCTTCGGCAACGGCTGCAGCATCAATCACAGTCACCACACCATCGACTGTGACCTGTGTCTTGATTTCCGGCCAGTTGAAGGCTGCGACCAACGGCTGCGGCAGGGCAAGACCCGAAGTTTCAATGACGATATGATCAGGACGATCTGCACGATCCAAAAGCTTGGTCATTGTTGGGATAAAATCGTCTGCCACGGTGCAGCAGATGCAGCCATTGTTCAGCTCAATGATATCTTCCTCGCGGCAAGTCTCGATGCCGCAACCTTTCAAAATACCGCCATCAACGCCCAGATCACCAAACTCATTGATAATGAGCGCAATCCGCTTGCCATTGGCATTTTCCAACAGGTTGCGGATCATCGTTGTCTTGCCAGAACCTAAAAATCCCGTGATCACGGTTGCCGGTATCTTCTGACCATGCATCGAATTATCCCTTCATTTTGAGCGGCAATCCTGCCGCCAGAAAATAAACTTCATCTGCCGCTGTAGCCACCGCCTGATGCAAAAAACCGACATGGTCGCGAAATTCACGCGCCATACGATTTTCCGGCACAATGCCCAGCCCTACCTCATTGGAGACGAAGGCAACCGGGCCGGAAAGCTTTGGTAGTGTGGCAACGAGAACATCAGTTGCATTCGCGATGTCCTGCTCTGCCATCATCAGGTTGGTGATCCAGAGCGTCAGGCAATCAACCAGCACGAAGCGGTCATTACCTGTATGTTTTTCAAGAGCGCCCACAAGATCAAGCGGCTCTTCTTGCGTTTGCCATTGCGGACCACGCCGGTCGCGATGCGTTACGATACGGCTTTCCATTTCAGAATCGAACGCACGTCCTGTCGCCAGATAAACAGGCTGAAGCCCGGACGTCTCGACCATTGTCTCCGCAAACGACGATTTTCCTGAGCGGGCTCCGCCAAGAACGAATGTGATTTTCGCATTTTCATTTCCGGGCGAAGCCATGTTTATCAGCCTTCGACTTCCGATTTTGCGTAAGTCTGAATGAACCAGCCAAGTGCCAGGCCGATTACCGCCCACATGAAGAGATTGGTCGCAAGAGACGCGACAGCATATTGCGAGGCAAGCAGCGATGGAATTGGCGAGGAAATATCTTCAGGATGCGGCGCGCCGTAAAGATGCGGCGCAACGATCAGAACCAGACCAAGGATCTTGGAAATGACCTCGCCGCGAAGAACCAGCAAATAAATGCCGACACCGCTCAGAACGACTGTTGAAAGCCACCAGAGCTGACGTTGCGCCAAATCTGCAGCAGGCATAGCCGGCAATTCCGGCGAAAGCCCAAGAGCTGGCAGAAATGCGATCGCAAAGAAACCGGCCATCCCCCAGAAAATGCCGTTTTGCGGCGTGATACGTCGGCCAAGCAGCAATGCAACACCGCCAAGCAACAGCGCAAAGCCTGCGCCCGCGACAAGATTGGCAAGAACCGTGTTGCCGAGACGGCCAAATGGCAGTTCGGCTCCAGCTTCTTCGCCTTCGCTGGCTGCAGGCGCAGCAGCAGCATGATCATGTGGCGCGGCAGCTTCCACATCACCATGGCTATGACCGCCACCGGCGTCTTCATAGGTTTCCGCCTGAATGATCAGCGGCACAGTCTTTAGATACATCGCAGGCGTGACCAAAAGCCCAGCCAAAAGGCCCGCAGCAAGCGTAGCCAACAAATAACGGATCAACATTTCATACCCTCAACAACAATTTCGCTCAGATGGCCGTCCACCATCGAGCGTTTCAATGCACCAAATCGTACAAGCTTGATCGAGCAGCTTAGTGGCAGGGAAAGCCGTAGGAATGACGCGTGTCATGCGCCGAATCATGCAGCGTATCTGAATGCGCAAGACCGACGCCGTAGATCAGGAACGCGCCGAGCATAAGCGACACCACCGCCGTACCAAGACGAGCAGCAAGGGGTAGAGGGAGGGTAGTTGAAAGTGAATTTTCTTTACGCGCAGCCATGACAACCTCCGTGCAGGCAGCTGGGAAAACCTCCCATGGGGTACGGACACAATGTCCTTCACGCAGCAGGCAGGTCTCCTGGCTCACGGGTCGTAAGGAGTGAAGCACCTTCCCAGAAACCAGTCGATGGTTTCCAGTGGTTGCCGGTTGCCCGGCCTGTCTCATCCCTCTCCGTTCTACAGTCGCGGGGTCGGCTGCGATAAAGACGCCCGATATGGGTCCGTCCGTCGCATTCCCTTTTGGTATTGCCGAGATTCGTCCCGGCAAAAACCTATTGCGTAAAAGGACACTAGGCTTTCGCTATGACGGCGTCAATCGAGTGCGAACAGCCCATCGATATCGAGACACCGCTCCAATCCGTCGGCCAGCTCATCAAGTGCTGCTTCTATGCTCGCGCGATAGTTTATGCCCGAACCACTGACGCCGAGAGAAGCCAGAAACTGGTGTCTGTATGCATCGGCACCGAACACACCATGCAGATAAGTGCCCATGATCCGGCCATTCGCTGATACCGCTCCGTCATCATGGTCATCTATCCGGGCAAACGGTCGAATAATATCTGCGCTCCCCGTGCTGCTTATGCTGCGGCCTATATGGATTTCGTAACCTTCAAGGGCTGTATCAAAAAGCATCGAGCGAGCCGCGACATTGCGCACTACTTTTTCCGGCTCCATGACTGTCTCAACATCGAGCAATCCAAGCCCTTCAATCTCGCGAACCTGCCCTTCGATACCGTCAGGATCACTGATGCGGCTTCCAAGCATCTGAAACCCGCCACAAATGCCAAGAACATACCCCCCGCGTCGCACATGAGCATGAAGATCACGCTCCCAGCCGTTTTCTCGGAAGGCAATCAAATCGGCTATCGTGGACTTTGTTCCCGGCAGAACGACAAGGCCTGCGTCATTGGGCAAAGGCTGACCAGGCGGAACCATGACAACTTCAACCTGTGCTTCCGCCTTAAGTGGGTCCAGATCATCGAAGTTGGCGATACGCGGCAGCATTGGCACTGCTACTTTCAGCGCCTTGGCATCACCGCGCGTTGCCCGTTCCAGCACGACCGAATCTTCTGCTGGCAAACGCGACACTGCTTTGAGCCACGGGACAACGCCGAAAGAACGCCAACCGGTAAAGTCTGTGATCGCAGTCAAGCCATCATCGAACAGCGAAATATCACCGCGAAACTTATTGATGAGAAACCCACGCACCATCACACGGTCTTCTTCTGACAAAATTGTGTGCGTGCCGACCAGTGAGGCAATCACCCCGCCCCGGTCAATGTCACCCACCAGCACTACCGGCACATTGGCTTGCGTCGCAAAGCCCATATTGGCGATGTCACCAGCGCGCAAATTGATCTCGGCAGGCGAACCGGCCCCTTCGATCAGCACAAGATCAGCACCGTCGCTGACCTTTGCGAAAGATTCCATGACCGCCGCCATCAGTTGCGGCTTCAACTGTTGATAATAGCGGCCGCGTGCCTCGCCCCGCACCTGCCCCTGAACAATCACCTGACTGCCCATATCGGTCTGCGGTTTCAAAAGAACCGGGTTCATGTGAAAAGATGATGGTACACCGCAGGCCAATGCCTGCAGCCACTGTGCGCGGCCAATTTCGCCGCCATCGTCACTGACGGCTGCATTATTGGACATATTCTGTGGCTTAAATGGCCGGACTTTCAGTCCGCGATTGCGAGCAACCCGGCAAAGACCTGCAACAAGCACGCTTTTGCCGACATCCGAACCCGTTCCCTGAAACATGATCGCGCGTGTCATGCCCCGTGCCTATCCCAAGTTTCTACGACTGGCAATCGCTGCTCCTTTCCGCAAGTTTATATGCAAAAATGCGCATCCGATTATTACAAAAGTGAGCAACATTATTCCAATAGGGCGTTGGCAGTCTGACAAGGTTGTGGTCTAGTCGCCATAGGAAGCGCGGTGCTCATAGGGAGGAAACCATGGATACGGCGGACCAGAATCAATTCGAACTCAACGAAGACCAACTCGCTATTCAGGAGATGGCGCGTGGTTTTGCTGCCGATTTTGTAGCGCCTCATGCGCTGCAATGGGATCGTGACAAACACTTTCCCATAGACGTCATTAAAGAAACCGGCCCTCTGGGGATGGGCGGCATTTATGTCCGCGACGATGTTGGCGGCTCAGCGCTCAAGCGCTCGGATGCAGTCCTTATTTTTGAGGCTTTGGCCGAAGCTTGTCCTGCTTTTTCAGCGTTTATTTCCATACACAATATGGCTGCATGGATGATCGACACATTTGGCGATGAAAACCAGCGCCAGATGTTCCTGCCCAAACTTACATCTATGGAAACGCTCGCAAGCTACTGTCTTACCGAGCCTGGTTCCGGTTCCGACGCAGCAGCCCTTCGCACGCGTGCCGAGCGCGACGGCGACCACTATGTCATCAACGGAACCAAGCAGTTCATTTCGGGCGCAGGCGCGACTGACCTTTACGTGACTATGGTGCGTACCGGGGAGGACGGCCCGAAAGGAATTTCCACTCTCGTTGTGCCGAAAGATGCACCCGGCCTGTCTTTTGGAGCAAACGAGCACAAAATGGGCTGGAATATGCAGCCCACCCGAACAGTCATCTTCGATAATTGCCGCGTTCCGGTCGCCAATCGTTTGGGCGATGAAGGTACTGGCTTTAAGATTGCGATGGCCGGACTTGATGGCGGAAGGCTGAACATCGCCGCTTGCTCGCTGGGCGGCGCGCAATCAGCTCTTAACAAGGCACTTGAGTATTCAGGCCAGCGCAAAGCATTCGGCCAGACGATTGATCGTTTTCAGGCATTGCAATTTCGGCTTGCCGACATGGAAACAGAGCTGTCTGCGGCACGCCAGCTCCTTTACACCGCCGCGAGCAAACTCGACCGCAAAACCCACGATGCAGGCAAATGGTCCGCTATGGCTAAGCGTTTTGTGACAGACACAGGCTTTGATGTCACCAATGATGCGCTGCAGCTTTTGGGCGGCTACGGCTATCTGCACGATTACGGCATCGAAAAGCTTGTCCGCGATCTGCGCGTTCACCAGATCCTGGAAGGCACCAACGAGATCATGCGCGTTATCATCGCGCGCCAGATGATCGGACGCTGATACATATACTTTAGAGCGGTTCCAGTTGGGACTGAATCGTCGGAACCGCTCTAACTTTTTGTTTTTACGCATTATCCAATGCAAAACCGCTTCGCACTTTTGGCTCAAATGCTTCTAAGGAGGAAATCATGGCCACTATCGCTTTCATCGGCCTCGGCAATATGGGCGGTCCAATGGCCGCAAATCTGGTGAAAGCCGGGCATCAAGTTGTTGGCTTCGATTTATTGGCAGCGCATCTGGAAGAAGCGAAAGCGAACGGCCTTTCAATCGCCGCCAGCGCAGCTGAAGCCGTCGCTGATGTCGACGCGGTCATCACCATGCTGCCTGCGGGTAAACATGTTCTTTCCGTTTATGAAGACATCGCGCCTAAAGCCCGAAAAGATTCAGTTTTCATCGATTGTTCGACAATTGATGTTGATTCGGCGCGCAAGGCCCATGAGATCGCAGCCAAACACGGGCACCTTTCCGTTGATGCACCCGTATCGGGCGGAACAGGCGGAGCTGCAGCAGGCACCCTCACCTTCATGGCAGGCGGCAGAGAAGGTGCATTTGATAAAGCAGAGCCAATTCTCAAACCTATGGCTGGCAAAATCGTGCATTGCGGTGGCGATGGTGCGGGACAGGCAGCCAAGATCTGCAACAACATGATCCTCGGCATTTCCATGATTGGTGTCAGCGAGGCGTTTGTTCTGGCGGAAAAACTAGGCCTTTCCCATCAGGCGTTATTCGACGTGGCCTCAACTTCGTCAGGTCAGTGCTGGTCGCTGACAACCTACTGCCCGGTACCCGGCCCAGTGCCAAACTCGCCAGCGAATCGTGATTACAAACCCGGCTTCGCCGCAGCGTTAATGTTGAAAGACCTGAAGCTTTCACAGGAAGCCGCAAAAAGCTCTGGTGCAGCCACCCCCTTGGGTGCACACGCGGAAGAACTGTACAGCCGCTTTGACAAAGACGGTCATGGCGGAGAAGATTTTTCCAGTATCATCAACTTTCTACGCGCAACCAAAACTGGAGACTGATGCAGTTTTTCTCCGGAAAAGCGAAAAAACTTGCTTTGTTTAGATTTGCTTAAGTATCTGATAACCGTCCGGTAACGATGTTGGGCTAAAAGGGAGCAAGAGACGGGTTAAACCTTCTCGATGCTCCGGATTTGGTACTGCGTACCGGAGCTTCAGTCTCTCCCGCCTGTGTATTGTTTGGCGGGAACGCCATGCGTTTTTGGCAAGACCGTGCACCTGACGAGGCAGCGCGGTTTTTGCCATTGTTATTAATCATAAATTATACGTGATTTTTGCATAAGAATTAGCTGCTTCGATTGAATTAAGGCCATAATCCTGTGAAAGCTAACCGCTGCTTGCTAGCCGAACAAAAACCTTATTCTTTCTGGGACCTATAGATTTTGAATACAACAAAACCAATAACGGCGCCTTCAGCCGGAAAAAATACCTTCGGTCTGCCGACGGCAGTACTATTTGTCCTTTGTTACTTCGCTTTTCAGGCGGTTTTGGTAACGTTTGTGTCAAATGGTGCAGGCCTTGATGATGCCGAGCAACTCGCCAATATTGGTTATCTTGATTGGGGATATGGCGGCTCGCAGCCTCCGCTCTATACATGGATAACAAATATCGCTGCCTCGGTGCTAGGCACCTCTATGCTGACACTGCAAATCGTCAAATTCGGCATGCTTGCAAGCTTGTTCCTCAGCGTGTTCGGCGCAATGCGTCTGCTGGGTTTCTCGCGCGTTGTTGCATCCGCATCAATGCTGGGACTGTTTCTTGTTCCGCAGATCGGCTGGGAATCACAACGGGCACTAACGCATTCCATCGCAGGCACAGCAGGGTGTGGTTGGGCCTTTCTGGCTTTCGCATGGCACATGCGTTCCCGTCATGTGGGCTCGGCAGCCGTACTCGGAATTACCATGACGGCGGCCATTCTGGGCAAATTCAATGCATCGATTTTCGTTGTCATGCTGATTGCCACCGGTCTGTCTGTTCCCAAATATAGAAGAATTCTGCTTTCCAAGCTGTCGCTCGTCACAATCATTGCTTTCGGCATTTCCTTTGCGCCGACTGGTTTGTGGATGCTGGCGCATAAATCAAGCGTCATTGCACGATCTGCCAAGCTGCAAATCGGCGCTTCCGGTGATCTTTTCGCTGATCGTTTGCACGGCGTTGGCAGTTTCGTTGAAGCAGCATTTCTGTTTTCAATCGTAGCGCTCGCGATTGCTGGCATTATCGCACTTATTCATTTCAAAGAACGTACATCGCCGCCAAAACCATTCACACCCGGCGAAACATTCATGCGTCACCTACTGGTGATCGGTATGTTGATCGTGCTTTTTGGCGTGGTTGCTGCAGGCGTCAACAATATTAAGGATCGCTGGCTGCAACCCGTGCTGTTCTTGTTGCCTGCAGCGACCGCCGCCTGGTTTTCGCATTATCGCACCGGCAGTAATGCCCTAAGAGATTTTGCGAGGGTCAGCGTTGTTGCGGCACTGATCGTGCCGCCCATTCTTGCCTATTATCTGACATATGGCTCAAGCACGCCGCCTTATGGACAACTGGAATATCAGCGGCTTTACGATGAAGTGAAGCATCAGGGTGAGTTTAAGACAATACTTACGGATAATGCCCAGATACCCGGGAACTTCCGCCTGTTCGATCCATCGCTTCAGGTCATCCATCCTGAAACGCCTTTTGGCGCAGCAAATGCGGCGAGACCTACGTTGGTGATGTGGTTTGGAGATGCAACGCCTAACGAGCGCATAGAAGCGCTTATCAATGAAGCGCAGATCAAGATCCCTGAAACAGGAATCACAACAACTAAGATCGCATACAAAACCCGTCCGGATATGAATATAACCGTGAGTTATTTCTTGCAGAATTAACGCGTTTCTAGGAAAAGTGCGTGGCAGTTTTGTTTGAGACAAATTCTCAAAAACAAATAGATAGAACGCTTCCAGAAATTCAATGTTAACTGGAGCCTATCAAGAAAATGGTCCGGGTAACGAACCCGGACCATTTTGCTTTATTCCACTGTTTCCTGCACAGCATGTGCTGTGCCTTTAACGTCGCGCCCAACGCCGCGCACGGTATTCGCGCAAGATGCGAGCGTGAAAGCACAAAGAACGATTGCAACGGGGACAATGCGGGATAGCTTCATAACAGTCTCTCCATTGAGATAAGCAATTCAACCATATATGCCTCCCAAACTACCTGACGTGAGTTGCCCGGTATTCTGGCGGTGAAGCCGTTAGTCGGCTGTCACATAAGAAACTAGCGCAGGTTTATTCGCTGGCAAGAGAATGAATGGGCAAAACCTCCCAAGATTTGTGTACCCGCTCACGTATTACGAAAAGTATCGAAACGACCGCTACGGCGATAGGCTTCGAATACATTGCGCAAATGTTCGGCAACCACTTGGATATGCTGTCGCGCATCAGGCTTGATAATCATCCCAAGCTGATAACGTCCAAGCTGCGGAAGATCATGTTCGGCGCCTAGCGCAACAATCCCCTCACCAAGCAAAGTTTTCCCGAAAGGCGCAATCGCAAGATCAGCCATGATCGCAGCCCGCTGGCCTGTTGAGTGAGAGCTCATATAAGCGATGCGGTAAGGACGGCCAGACTTCTCAAGAGCTTCCAGAGCATTTCCCCGCCAAGCACAGCCCTCTTCCCATATCGAAAGCGGTAACGGATCACGGCGATAGGCGGTGCCGCATTTGGCTCCAGCCCAAACCAGTTCCTCATCAAGCAATACTTCGATATCGCCTTTGCTTGGAACCGTATGCGAAAGATTGATCAGCGTCACATCCAGACGACGTTCGTCCAACCGCTTGCGCAAATTGCTGCTCTGATCAATCACCACATCGACAGTCACGCCCGGATGGGTTTCAGCAAAGCGCTTCAAAACGAGCGGCAACACGCATTCCCCGATGTCATCCGGCGAACCGAGCCGAACCACGCCTGTAACGGTCGGGGCCACAAATTTTGCCACTGCTTCGCGATTGAGAGCAAGCAAACGCCGTGCATAGCCAAGCAGCACTTCGCCGTCGCTGGTCAGTGTCACAGACCGAGCGTCGCGCTCAAAGACCGCGACACCGAGTTGTTCCTCAAGTTTCTTGATTTGCATCGAAACGGCTGAAGGCGTGCGAAACACCACATTTGCCGCCGCCGAAAAGCTGCCCGTATCTGCAATGGCTGCAAATGTACGCAGCACATCAATATCGAGCATAGGCAGTGGATGCTGAACCGGCGCTGTCATAATGGACTCCGCTTTTTGTTAGTTCAATTTTTCTGATGTTATACCTTTCTATATTTCGTTTGATTGAACGTCAAGACGGAAGCACACTCTCTAACAATTGAGATCACTCTGACTGCAAAAACCGCTCGATCTCTATTTTTGATCAGGAGAACGAAAATGAGCATTCAATGTGAAGTGGTGCAGGAAAGAAATGCATCAAACCTGCCAGCATTTCTAAGTCGCTTGGAGCAGGCTCGTACGGCAATCGTGCAATTGTACGCCACATGGGCTTATCAACGCCGCATCACGCGCAGCCGTCGCGCGCTGGAAGCACTACCCGAACATATCCTGCATGATATCGGCTGGCCAAACGTTGATGACCGCCTCCCAGGCATACCAAAAAAGCCTTCCTGACAGGGGCGCGAAAAGACAATTGAGGGCAGGATAGGCCCTGCCCTCAATTTAGCGACATATAGGTGCCAATATACGGCAGGCATTTAGCCGCACTATGCAATCTGAAAGTTCTATGTCTCAATATATCTATCCTGTTTGCGTCATAGCCTACCCCCTATAAATCCGGGCTGGAGCGACAGGATAACCGGTCAAAATGCGACCGGGTGACTGGGCCTGAACGAGGTTCCAATGTCATGACGGAGGCACAAAGCCTGGACTGCGTCGGGAACCGCAGTAAAGGCTTTCGAGAATGGGAACGATCAGGCTATGAATCAAGCTTCATCGATTAAGCGGTCTATTGTTTTTTTTCTGGTCCCTGACTTCTCGATGATCGCATTCGCGACAGCGATTGAACCGCTGCGTATTGCTAATCGAATGCTGGGCTATGAGGCCTATCGCTGGCGGCTCACCTCCACCGATGGCAAACCGGTTAAAGCATCCAATGACGTAGAGTGCGCGGTCAATGCGTCGCTGGAAGATGAGCGCCGCTTTTTGCAGCGCGAACAACGCCCATCCATGGTGTTTGTCTGCTCCGGCGTCTATGTCGAAGAGTTCCGCAACAAGTCAGTCTTCGCGTGGCTCCGAGAGGAATATAACCGCGGCGTTGCGGTCGGCGGTCTTTGTACCGGGGCGCACATTCTTGCGGCAGCCGGCCTTCTTTCCGGCAAACGCTGTGCCATTCACTGGGAAAACCTGCCCGGCTTTTCAGAAGCCTTTCCAAAGGCCGAGGTCTATGCCGATCTCTTCGAGGTCGACAGCAACATCTACACATGCGCAGGTGGAACGGCGGCGCTCGACATGATGCTGAAGCTTATCGGCGATGATTTCGATGATAATCTGGTCAATCGAATTTGCGAACAGGCTCTCACCGACCGTGTCCGTAATCCGCATGATCGTCAGCGTCTGCCGCTGCGTGCACGTCTCGGTATTCAGAATTCGAAGATACTCACCATCATCGAAATGATGGAGGCCAATCTTTCAGAACCGGAAGCGCTTATCGACGTGGCCCATAATATTGGCCTATCGCGTCGCCAGGTCGAACGTCTCTTCCGTCAGGAAATGGGCCGTTCCCCCGCGCGCTATTATTTGGAAATACGCCTCGACAGAGCGCGTCATCTGTTGCTGCAATCATCCATGCCAGTGGTCGAAGTGGCGGTCGCGTGTGGCTTCGTTTCCGCGTCGCATTTTTCCAAGTGCTATCGTGAACTTTATGGACGTTCGCCGCAGCAGGAGCGAGCAGATCGTAAAATGCTCGTCGCAGCTTAACCACCATTCTTGTCTCAGAAGCCGCATCTTTCATGACGCGGCTTTTCTTTTAAAATCATACAGATAATCCTACACCCTGATTCAAATCGTCAGCTTGACGTATGATTAGATCAGCGCATTCTAATCGATGTGTAACAACCAATAAGCTTCGGTCGCCTCACGCCGTTATTATGTCGTAGAATGACAATTGTCGGCCAATGCCAACCACTATGATTCCGTCAAATACAAAATGGGATCGCATAAAATGGCAGAGTTTCCTAAGAAGGCCAAAGTAGTCATTGTCGGGCTCGGCGGTATTGTTGGCGCGTCGGTCGTTCATCACCTGATTGAGCGTGGCTGGGACGATATCGTCGGTATCGATAAGTCCGGCATCCCCACAGATATTGGCTCCACAGCGCACGCATCCGATTTCTGCTATGCGACCAGCCATGATTTCCTGTCGTGCTGGACGACGCTCTACTCCATCGATTTCTACGAAAAGATGGGCCATTACGCCCGCGTCGGCGGTATTGAAGTCGCGCGTGTTGGCGACGATTCCCGCATGGAAGAGTTGAAGCGCAAGGTGGCTTCGGGCAAAGCCTTTGGCACACGCGCCCGCCTGATGGAACCATCGGAGGTCAAAGAGAAGTTCCCTCTTATTGAAGAGAGTCTCGTTCAGGGCGGCTTGTGGGATCCAGATGCAGGTCTTGTCATCCCTCGCTCACAAACAGTAGCAGGCAAGCTGATCGATCAGGCTGAAGCTGCAGGCAAACTGCAAAGCTTTGCCAACACCCCGGCGCAGTCGCTCATTGTTGAGAATGGTCGCATTAAGGGCGTCGTCACACATCGCGGTACGATTGAAGCCGATTACGTCGTCATCTGCGCTGGTCTTTGGGGCCGTATTATTGCTGAAATGGTCGGCGAAGACCTCCCGGTCATGCCAATTGACCATCCACTGACATTCTTTGGCCCTTACAATGAATTTGCCGGAACCGGCAAGGAAATCGGCTGGCCGCTTCTGCGCGATCAAGGCAATTCAGCTTATATGCGCGATACCGGCGACCCGAAGACTGCCGAAGGCGGTCAGATCGAATGGGGCTATTACGAGGAAACCAATCCGCGCCTCTGCCATCCACGCGATCTTCTTGAAAAGCATGAAGCGCGTCTGTCGCCATCACAGCGCGATCTCGACATGGAACAAGTTCTCGAACCGCTTGAACGCGCAATCGAGCTGACGCCGATCCTTGGAGAGCTGGGCTATAATGAAAGCCACTCTTTCAATGGTTTCCTGCAGGTGACAACTGACGGCGGTCCATCTATGGGCGAAAGTCAGAAGGTGCGCGGCCTTTGGTATGCGGTTGCCATCTGGGTCAAGGACGGACCCGGTATGGGCAAGCTCATCGCCGATTGGATGACCGATGGCCGTACTTCCATCGATCATCATGCCATCGATTATTCGCGCTTCTATCCGCATCAGATGACCGAGCAATTCATCTGGGATCGCTGCACCGAAACCGCGATGAAGGTCTATAACCCAGCAGTCCATCCGCGAGAGCCATTCTCCAAGGGGCGTAATATTCGCCGCTCGCCATTCTATGAACGCGAGAAGGAACTTGGCGGCCATTTCATGGAGCTTGGCGGCTGGGAGCGTGCACACGGCTATGCTGCTAATGAACATCTACTGGAAAAATACGGCGACCGCATTCCGGTACGTGAAAACGAATGGGACAACCGCCATTTCTGGCGCATTTCCAACGCCGAACATCTGGCTCTGAGCGACGATTGTGGCATCATCAATCTTTCGCATTTCGCCATGTATGACATTGAAGGTCCAGATCATGTCGAACTGATGGAATGGCTATGTGCCGCAAAGATCGGCGGCGATGCCAATATCGGAAAAGGCATTTACACCCACTTCCTCGACGAGGAAGGTATGGTGCGTGCCGACTTCACTGCGATCCGCATGGCTGACCGTATCCGCATGATCAACGGCGCCGATGCTGGTCCGCGCGACTTCCATTACATGCGTCGCGTAGCCGAAGATAAAGGCTTTGATGTTACCATCACTGATGTAACGGAAAAATACGTCACCATCGGAATCTGGGGACCGAATGCCCGCGACAATCTCAAGAAGGTTGTCGAAAATCCTGAAGGTCTTGATCTCGAAAACTTCCCATTTGCGGCCATCAAGCCGATCCGTATTGCAGGCAAAGACGTAACCGCGTTCCGCATTTCCTATGTTGGCGAACAGGGCTGGGAATTGCATATGCGCTATGAGGACGGTCTTGCTATCTGGGACGCGCTGCGCTCCACCGGCGCAATCGCCGTGGGCGTTGAAACCTATGCCAATACGCGCCGCATGGAAAAAAGCCTTCGACTTCAGAATGCAGACCTGCTCACCGAGTATAATTTGCTCGAAGCGGACCTCGCACGCCCAAAGGTCAAGGAAGCTGACTTCAGCGGTAAGGCCAAACACCTTGAATATAAGGCTCGCGAACATCAGCCAGCTATGCTCTGCACGCTGGTTATGAGCGAGAACGTCGATAAAAAGGGTGTGGCTCGCTACCCGGTCGGTATCCTGCCGGTTATGGACCCTGAAACCGGCGAAACACTGGTCGATGAACTCGGACGCCGTTCGTTCACCTCATCCATTGCTTACGGCCCGACCATCGGCAAGAACATCGCACTTGCTTATCTGCCTTGGTCCTATTGTCAGGAAGGCCGCAAGCTCGACGTGGAATATTTCGGCGAGACCTACCCCGTCGAAGTCGTGTCGATTGGCTACAAGCCGCTTTACGACCCAGAAAGCCTCAAGCCGCGTAGTTGATAAAAAATCCGGGGCAATACCCCGGCTTTTTCAATTTCTTATGCCAATATCCGCTAAGTGGGACTCAGAGGATATTGGTTAAAGCAATTCCAGCAAAAGTGGGAACCGGCTTTGCATTCGGAAATGCGTAAAAACAAATAGTTACAGCAGTTCCAACGATTCAATATTAACTGGAACCGCTGTAAGCGCGTGTGGCAATTGAACATTTTCAAGACCTGATGCGCCAGCGTCTCAGCGTCTTGGTATTACGATCAGCTTACTGGATAGTCACTTTGCCCCCGGAAATCGTAATCGTTTCGTCGCCCTTCAGCGCCTCACGATCACCATTCGGGAAGGTTACAAAGCAACCACCGCTGCAAAAATCTACTGTTTCGCCCGGTGCAACAAGCATTTCACGTTTGGAAGCGCCCTCGGTGACAACGATGGTCTGTGCTGAGCTGTCGTTATTGGCAACGGTCGCAGCATAAAGGCTCGGTATGGAGAACGAAATCGCGAGCATTGCACCAAATGCGACCTTGCCAGCATAATTGATCTGAGTTCTGTACATATCGTTTCCCCTGCTCCGCTACACTTCGAACATTCGAGCCAGATATCGGCTTTATTGCTCCGAGACAGTGCGCCTGTCCCTTTTCACGATCATTTATAAAGCTTCAAAACTGAACTGCAACTGAACGACATGTTCATAAATTGCATCTGTTTATTCAGACCTTGTCATCGTGTTCTGGCTTATCAGCCTTTTCTGGCTCCGATGGCTTTTCCTTTCGCTTTTTTGCAGCGCCCGGGACATCTTTATTAACCAGCTCAGACAGTTTCTCTATTTCAGAAACTCCTAGCACCAGATCAGTGGAAGATGAAGCCAGCTGGATACCTTCCGCATGGAATCGCTCAACAATCTGGAATCGCAACTCGTTTTTGATACCACCCGTCGATGTAATATCTGCAACATGCGCATAGACATCGAAGATCATCAGCGAGTCCGTCATGCTCTGAAAGGCTACGAACGGCTCCGGATTTTTCAGGATCGACGGATGGCTGCGGATAATTTCCAGCAGCAACGTGTGAACGCGACGCGGCTCGTCCGTATAGGCTGCCTGCACGTTGATATCGATACGTCCGAGCTTATTGCGAAGCGTCCAGTTACCGACGTTGCCATTGATAAGGGTTGAGTTAGGAACAACGATCGATTGCTTTTGGAACGTCTCCACTTCCGTCGCACGAACACTGATCTTTTTGACGATACCACTGACGGTTCCCGCTTCAACCCAGTCACCAACCTTGAACGGCCGCTCAGCCAGTAAGATCAGACCGGAAACAAAGTTCTGGACGATATTCTGAAGACCAAAACCGATACCAAGTGACAGACCACCAGCAATCAGTGCGAGGCTGGAAAGATTGAAGCCTGCCGCAGAAACGGCGACAAGAGCTGCAAGAACCAACCCGACATAGCCGATCACTGTGCGGATCGAATTGCGCACACCGGAGTCAACGCGCCCGCGTGCCATGACACTGTTGTCGAGCCAGTTCTGGAACCAGCGCGTCATCAGATAGACAAGGACGAAAAGTGCGATACCCGTGAGAATCCCCATCAGCGAGATGGAAATATTTCCGATCTGGAAGCCCGTCATCAGATTGTAGAAGGTGCTTTTCAGCTCTGACCACTGGAAACCGAACTGCATAAGCACAAGCGGTATACCGACCAATGCCACGACAAAATTGATGAGAATGCCAACCGCAAGCCCTATCTGGTCGAGAGTCGCTTCATCAAAATGAAAGCGGTCGCGCATCACTCGCCCAATCGGGCTGGAAGCAAAAGCCTGCTCTTCCGAAATGGCACGTCCTGTAAGGAAACCGAGATACATGGTCACGAGGAAAGCGCCGGTTACGACAATCTGCTGCGCTGCAAAGCGGGCAAGACCGATAAAACCGAAACCCGCAGCGAAGATTGGCAGCAGGCCCAGGATAATCAGGAAAATCCGAAATGCCTTCGGCCAAGGGCGAACGCCCTCTTCACCGTTTCTCTCAATAGGCTTCAACAGCGCTATGATCAGTATCAAAACGCCAATTACCACAGTCGAAAGCAGGCTTTTTGCCATCGTCAGTGAAAGTGGCGAGGAAAGGATTTGATTGACCTTGCCAAAGAACGAGTCGAGCCCGTTGATCAGCGCCATACCAGTAATCAGCCAGACAAGAACCCGGCCCGGACGGGGGGCTACAGGAACCAGTCGCCACGCGGGTGTGTAGGGGCTGATACAGGCAAACGCGAGCCGGCTAATGAAGAAAACAATGCCGAGAACAATAAAGAGCGACTGTAAAAGTGCTGCTATATCAGGTCTTAAGACATTGAAGTAATTGAGAAAGAAATATGTTGTGGCGAGGAAAACACCAACCGCACCCGATGGGATAGCCGTTGACCAGAAAGCCACGGACAGGCGGCTCAGATAGGATGGCGCTTCAATTGTCGGATCGCGCTCATAGAGAGAACCAAGCATACGGCGCGCGCCAAGCTGGATGATCAATGCCGCGACGAATGCAAAAAAAGCTGCGGCAAGAAACGAGTTCAGCTTGAAGGTTGAAACGAAGCGCCACCATGATTTTACAATGCTCCACAGCGAAACCATCTGGTCGCCCGCAGCGGATGTAACTTCCGTACCAAGCGTCAGGTCGAGGCTGACCCGCTGAGAGAGTGTCTGTGCAAACAAATCACGGCGCATATTGCCGATTTTTGCCGACATCTGATTGACTGATAGCGATGCATCCTCGGTCTCACCGATGACTGCATTGATTTCGGCTTTTTCAGCAGCCAAGCGCGCACGCTCTTCTGCAACAATGGTTGGCTCTGCTGGTTGATCACCCGAAGGAGCCGCACCCAATTGCTCAAGTCGCGTGTTAATTTCGGTCAGACGCGGACGAAATGCTACGCCTGCATCAAGCAGTTTCTTGGAAAGACCATCAAGCTGCAGCTTGAGATTGGCCAGCGTTTCATCGCTGGTGGATGACTTCTGCAACTGATCATTGATGGTTTTCGTCTGCTGCTTGAGATCGTTGATGATCGGCTTTTGCTGCTGCACCACGCTGGAGACTGGTATGCTATTTGCAGTTGGCGCGGGGACGGCCGCTGCCGGAACAGGAGTTTCAGGGGGGGCCGACTGTTGAGCAGCAGGCTGAACCGGTTTCGGTTTGTTATCCTGAGCAAAAGAACCGTCCAGCGCCCCAAGCGACACAGCAAAAGCGGACAATGCAAATGCAATGGCGCGGAACGTCGGTAAATATGCCAATTTGAACTCTGCCAATTTCACGATCACTGTTTCAACATAAGGCTCGTTAAAGCGGAAGCAAGCCTTACAACATCCGCCTGAAAATCTAAATTTGTTTTATAGACGAACGAACGTTTCTGTTGGTGACCTCGGCCCTTGCTCACCTGCTAATTTACACCGTACCGCAAGCCGCCATTCAAAACGACACACTGAACTCGACAAAAATAGATTCCAATTTGTGAATCGATGCTGTAGGTGTCAACGCTAAGTCCCGAGAAGAATACAAAATTTTTGAATCGGGCTTTGCATAAAATCGAATAACTAGAGTGGCTTAGACCGATGGAAAACCACTCTGGCACTGGCTAATTTCTGCGGAAAGACTGTAGAGGAAAGTCCGAGCGTTTTGATTAAGGGCACAAACAACAAGGATCAGCACACTGATCGTCATCGTCAGCATGGTTTCATGCTGTTCGTGACGTGCGTCCTGTCGTTTGCAGCCTTTATGTTTGCTGTGGACCTTTCTGCACTCGGTAATGAAGCCTCCCGCAATACGCCCAAAAGCATGGCCGCGCAGCAGGTTGCTGATGCACCTGCTATACCTGCTCGTCAACAATCGACGCCTGTACCGCAGCCAATGCGCGCCGTTCTTGCAGAGGCAATTGCAGCAAAAATCAAAGCAGCATATCCTGATGGAAATGGTGCAGGCCTATCGGTACTGCCGAGTGATCTTGCATTCTTCGACACAAAGCCTGTCGAGGCTGCAATCACAAACACGATTTTGAGACTTTCACGAGGCACACATGCTTCGGTTCGTGCACCACCCGTGAGTGCCTGAAAGATCGTCCTTGAGATTGGCATTGACCAGTCCTGAATCACTTACGAAAAAATGCGTTTTAAGCTTTTGTATTTAATACGAAATTTGAAGCGCTCAATATCCGGAATTTCAACTCATGCGTACTTCTAAATGGGTCGCTGTGCTTTATGGCCTGATCGTTTTGATCGGCGTCATTATCGCCTTGCCCAATTTCTTCACACAGCAGCACCTTGACGCGATGCCGTCCTGGTTCCCGAAACGACAAGTTACGTTGGGCCTCGATTTGCGTGGCGGCTCGTATCTCGTCCTTGAAGTGGATGCAGCTGGTCTCAAAAAAGATCGTATGCGAGCACTTCTTGACGACGCGCGCGGCAAGCTGCGTGCGGAACGCATTCAGCCGCAGTCGATCCGCGCCGTTGGTGATTCCGTCATTGTGACTATCCCTGACGCCGATCAGCGTGCAAAAGCTGACACTGCTCTCAAGACACTGATTTCGCAGGTTAATACGAGCGGTTTCGGCGCAGCGATCAACGATATCGATGTCGCGTCCAGCGACAATCAGATCCGCCTGACGCTGACACAGGCTGGCTTCAGCTATCGTCTTGATTCAGCGCTTCAGCAAAGCCTTGAAATCATCCGCCAGCGTGTGGATCAGGTTGGCGTTGCCGAACCTTCGATCCAGCGCGTGGGCTCTGACCGTATCGTCGTTCAGCTTCCAGGCCTTCAAGATCCGGCACAGCTTCGCCAGCTTCTCGGAAGCACGGCGAAAATGAGCTTCCACATGGTAGCGGACGCAAATCCGAATGATGCACCGCCGCCTGGCGTCAGCATTTTGCCGGATTCAAAAGATCCCAACATCAAATACCCGATTGAAGATCAGGTTGCCCTGTCCGGCGAGCGTCTGACCGATGCGCGTGCAGGATTTGATCAGCGCACCAACGAACCAATCGTTTCCTTCCGCTTCGACAGCCTTGGCGCACGTCAGTTTGCGGATATTACGACTAAGAACGTCAATCGGCCTTTTGCAATCGTTCTTGACGGCAAGGTGCTAAGCGCGCCGGTCATTCGTGAGCCAATCACGGGTGGTAACGGCCAGATCAGCGGTAGCTTCACAGTTCAGGACAGTGTTGTTCTCTCTGCACTCTTGCGCGCAGGCGCACTACCCGCTCCACTTACCGTCATCGAAGAACGCACCGTTGGTCCCGACCTTGGTGGCGACGCCATCAAGATGGGTCTGATCACTGGTATTGCTGGCTTTATTCTGGTCGCAATCTTCATTCAGCTTCTTTATGGCGTTTGGGGTTTGATCGCCAATGTGGCGCTCCTGCTCCACACGCTGCTGACCTTTGCAGCATTGAGCCTTATCGGCGCGACGCTGACATTGCCCGGTATCGCCGGTATCATTTTGGGTATCGGAATCGCGGTTGACGCGAACATTCTTATTAACGAACGTATCCGGGAAGAAACGCGCAAAGGCCTTGGCGCGATGGCTGCCCTTGACCGAGGCTTCCATAGCGCTTTCGCAACAATCGTTGACTCCAACGTCACCTCGCTGATTTCGACCTTGCTTCTCTTCATGTTCGGCACAGGTCCGGTACGCGGCTTCGCTGTCGCCATGATGCTCGGTATCGTGATTTCGATGTTCACCGACGTGACGCTGGTTCGTATGGCGATGGGGTGGTATGTCCGCCGTCGTAAACTCAAGGTGCTTCACATCGAGCCACTGGTAAAGATTGCACCTGAAAACCCGAACTTCCGCTTCATGAATGCGCGTTTCTTCGGTATCGGCGTCTCCATTGTCTTGTCGATTGCTTCGATCGTGCTCTTCTTCAAGCCGGGGCTGAATTACGGTATCGACTTCAAGGGCGGTATTCAGGCAGAAATCACCACCTCACAACCAGCCGATCTCGGGCAGTTGCGTGAAAAGCTCGGTGGACTTGGCCTTGGTGAAGTTGCCCTGCAATCTGCCGGCAGCCCGAATGATGTGTTGATCCGTATTCAACGTCAGGATGGCGGCGAAGAAGCGCAGACAGTCGCAGTCAACAAGATGCGCGACGCCGTCACTGAAATCGATCCAGGCGTGAAGATTGAGCGTACAGAAGTTGTGGGACCAAAGGTCTCCGGCGAACTGGCCCGTTCAGGCTTCATCGCGGTCGTGCTTTCGGCACTCGGTATGCTCATCTATCTTTGGTGGCGCTTCGAGTGGTTCTTCGCAGTGGGCGCGATTATCACATTGATTCTCGATACCACGAAGATGGTCGGTTTCTTCGCACTGCTTCAGCTTGACTTCAACCTGACAGCCATCGCAGCGCTTCTGACCGCTATCGGTTACTCGGTAAACGATAAGGTCGTGGTTTATGACCGCATGCGTGAAAACATGCGCCTTTATAAATCGAAGCCTCTGCGTGAAATCGTTGACATGAGTATCAATCAAGTTCTCATCCGTTGTATCTATACTTCGGTCGTGACGTTCCTGTGTCTCTTGCCAATGGCAATTTGGGGCGGCAGCGCCGTTCATAATTTTGCCGTGCCGATGCTGTTCGGTATTTTCATTGCAACGACGTCGTCGATCTTCATCGCCGCGCCGATCCTGCTGTTGCTGGGCAACTGGTGGCAGCATCGTCAGGAAGCGCACAAGGTGCTTGAAGACAACGCAGCTGCACAGAAATAACCTCATTGCCGGGCATGGTTTCGATCATGCCCGGCTCTCCATAAAAATTTATAAGACTGAAAACGGGAAGGCATCCCTATGCCCCATGACACGCCTTTGATTGCGACAATCGTCATTGGGTTATGTCTGGCCTTTATTTTCGGCACCATTGCCACCCGTCTTAAAATCTCTCCCCTTGTCGGCTATCTGCTTGCTGGCGTCATCGCTGGCCCGCACACGCCCGGTTTCGTTGCCGATCAGGAACTCATTCTCCAATTGGCTGAAATCGGCGTTATTTTGCTGATGTTCGGCGTTGGCCTGCATTTCTCTCTCAAAGACCTGCTCTCCGTCAAAGCGATTGCTGTTCCCGGCGCACTGGCGCAAATCGCAACAGCAGCAGCATTGGGTACCGCTCTCGGCCTTGCGCTAGGCTGGGATGTGAAAGCCGGACTGGTTTTTGGCCTTGCACTCTCCACCGCGAGTACGGTGGTGCTTTTGCGCGCAATGCAGGATCTGCGTCTTATCGATACTGAGCGGGGGCGCATCGCCGTTGGTTGGCTCATCGTCGAAGATCTGGCCATGGTCATGGCGCTGGTTCTGCTACCTGCGCTTGCAAGTATCGGCGGCCAGACCAACCATGCCGCAGCAAGCGATCCAATCGCCGAATGGCTCGGCCTCGGCATCGGTGGCATCATTCTTTTCACTATAGCAAAGGTCGCCGTTTTTGTGGCTCTCATGCTGGTGGTGGGACGCAAAGTAATCCCATGGGTTTTGAACGTCATCGTGCAGACCGGCTCGCGCGAGCTTTTCCGACTGGGCGTTCTCGCGATTGCACTCGGTGTCGCGTTCGGCGCGGCTCATCTTTTTGGCGTTTCCTTCGCACTTGGCGCATTTTTCGCAGGCATGGTGATGAGCGAGTCTGAGCTCAGTCATCGAGCTGCAGAAGAATCGCTGCCCTTGCGTGATGCTTTCGCGGTTCTGTTCTTCATTTCTGTGGGCATGTTGTTTGATCCGATGAGCCTCATTCGCGATCCCCTGCCCCTGATCGCAACACTCCTGATCATTCTGGTCGGCAAATCGGTAGCAGCATTCTTCATCGTCCGTGCATTTCGGCGACCGGTCGGCACTGCTCTGACCATTTCGGCAAGCCTCGCGCAGATCGGCGAATTCTCGTTCATCTTGGCGGGCCTTGGCGTCAGTCTCAACTTGCTGCCGCCCGAGGGTCGTGATTTGATCCTCGCTGGCGCGATCCTGTCCATCTTCCTCAATCCTGTCATGTTCATCGTTGCTGAACGTATGCGGCCGTGGATTGAGAAGCGTATGGGCAACGACATAACCTCGGCAGAATCGGGCGAAACAAACGTGGACGTATCTGAGCCTATGCCTTTGCCGCTGACAGGTTTGAAACACCACACAATTGTCGTCGGTTACGGCCAAATCGGCAAACGCGTGACTGCAAGTCTTCAGGAAAAGCACATTCCGTTCCTCGTGATCGAAGATTCGCCCAAGATTTATTTCAGATTGAAAGAAATCGGCATTGAAGCTATTGCGGGTAATGCCTCTGATGCAGGAATATGGGAAGCGGCGAATCCTCGGGAAGCGATCAATCTGGTGATTGCTATACCAAATGCATTTGAAGCGGGGCGTGCTACATCACTCGCTCGTGCGGCGAACCCAAGTCTACGCATCATTGTGCGTGCCTGTTCGCCAGCAGAAGCACAGTATCTGCACGATCTTGGTGCGGACTCCGTCATCCTTGGTGAAGCGGAAATCGCCGGAGCCATGGAGAGAGCGATTATAAATGGGAAGCGGAGCGAGAACGTTCAGGCACCTCGCACTTCGTCCGAAACTTTGGTTGAATTGAAGGGGATCGAACCGGAAGCAACCTGATGCAAGGACCGGGACGATCAATAAAGGGGAATTACATGCGAGTTGAAGTTGCGGTGATCGGTTAATGAAGTTCAAGGATTACATCTGGCCAGTAATAGGCATTCTAGCAGTCATTGTTTCAGCCTGGCTTCTTTATAGGGAGCTACGCAGCATTTCGCTTGAAGACGTTCTTGATAGTCTCTACGCGATCCGTGCACATCATTGGTTGCTGGCAACTGCAGCAGCCCTTCTCGCCTATAGTTCGCTAGCCGGTTACGATCGCATCGCACTTCTTCATCTACGTCGGAAAATATCCTGGCTCTTCATAGCCCTCTGCTCATTTACGACCTATGCATTATCGCACAATATCGGCGCATCGGTCGTATCCGGTGCTGTGGTTCGCTACCGCGCTTATTCCTCGCAAGGCATGCCCGGCAGTGAAATCGCTGTACTGATCGCCTTCTGCTCTTTCACATTCATCCTTGGCGTGATCATAACCTCTAGCATCGTCTTGCTATTGGAACCGCATATTCTCATGCGCTTCAATACAGACCTTACTCCGACGGTGTCGATTGTCATCGCGTTGCTGATGTTGACCTTTGTTCTGCTCTATGTATTCGGCAGCTGGTTGCAGCTGCGCCCATTGCAAATCGGTAAGTTTCGTCTTGAATATCCGCGCCTGCCTGTCGTCACCCAGCAGCTGATTGTCGCTCCACTAGAGCTCATTGGCGCTGCGGGTATCATCTATTTCGCACTTCCGGAAGCAGGAAATCCTGGTTTCCTGATCATTCTCGGCATCTTCCTGGTCTCGTTCTCAGCCGCCCTTATATCGCACGCTCCAGGCGGTCTAGGAGTACTGGAACTGGTATTCCTCACTGGCCTGCCTGATATGAATCCCGCCGATGTGCTGGCGGCGCTCATCGTCTTTCGTCTGCTCTATCTGCTCATTCCATTTGCCATGTCGCTGATCGTGGTTCTCATTTTCGAGAAGTCGCAATTCGTTCTCCGCTGGAATGACAAACAAAAGAAATAGAGCTTGAGAGGCGGGTATAATTTTCACTTACTCGCCTCTAATTGAATTAATATTCCTTAAATTGACGTTGAACTGCCCCTATCTTGGAAATTGCTTCGCATAACCTCCCAATGCACAGCACAAACAGCCTTATCTCAAGGCATTTCCAAGAGGAACTACGCATGCCTGCGACATTGATCATCCCCGGTTACAAGGGATCGGAAGCAGGCCACTGGCAGCGCCAATGGTTGCATGACGATCCGTCAGCAGTGCTTGTCGAACAAGACGACTGGCACTATCCTGTGCTATCCGACTGGATGCACGCGCTCGAGGCCAAACTCGCTGAGAACCCCGGCGCAGTTCTGGTCGCCCACAGTCTTGGTTGTATTCTGGTTTCCCATCTCGCAAGCCGCCCTGCGGCAGCGCATGTGGCTGGTGCACTTCTGGTCGCGCCAGCAGACGTTGAAACTATGGCCCGCAAAGACAGCCGCTTTGCAAGCTTCGCTCCCCTGCCACGTCATGAGCTGACTTTCCCATCGATTGTCGTTGCAAGCCGCAATGATAATTATATGAGCTTCGCCAAGGCGGAAGCGCTCGCTAATATCTGGGGTTCCGGCTTTGTTGATGTCGGCCATGCCGGACACATCAATGTGGAAAGCGGTTTCAGCCGTTGGCCGGAAGGCTCAATCCTCGCCTCATCGCTTCACCGCGAACCAATAAGACACACGCTCTCCCAAGCAGCGTGACCGCAAGCCGCCTGCTCTCGAAAAAGCAGGCGGTTTTATTTTTACAGCGGTTCCAGTTAATATTGAATCGTTGGAACCGCTGTAACTATTTGTTTTTACGCATTTCCGAACGCAAAACCGGTTCCCACTTTTGCTGGAAATGCTTTAACTATGCTGCTTGCGTTCGAGCCAGATTTTCAGAACGAGCGTAAGAAGTGCAATGCCAGCCAGCGTTGAAGCAGCCGCAAAGGCTCCGGCGACATTATAGTCGTTGAACAGAAGTTCGACCTGCAATGGCAGTGTATTAGTTTTCCCGCGAATAGCACCCGATACGACAGACACAGCCCCAAACTCGCCCATCACTCGCGCATTGCAAAGCACGGCACCATAGAGCAGCGCCCATTTGATATTGGGCAATGTCACATAGAAAAATGTCTGCCACGCATTGGCGCCAAGTGTAAGGGCAGCCTCTTCCTCGTCACTTCCTTGCACTTCCATCAACGGAATAAGTTCGCGCGCCACAAAAGGTGATGTCACGAACAGGCTCACCAGAAAAATCGCCGGAACCGTGAACATGATCTTCACATCATAGGATTCGAGCAGCGGCCCGAGCAGCCCCTGCGAACCATAGAGAAAGAGGTAGGTCACGCCGGCAACGATCGGTGAGACAGAGAAAGGAATCTCGACGAAGGTGATCAGCAACCTGCGTCCGGGGAAGCGAAACTTCGTGACGAGCCATGCAACGCAAATACCGAAAGCCATATTGATCGGCACAACCACAATTGCCGTCAGAATAGTCAGCCAGACGGCATGCAGCGTATCAGGCTTGAGGATTTCGCCGAAAAATACACCTACGCCCTTGCTGAGCGCGTAAGAGAAAATAAGCGCCAAGGGTGCGCCGATACAAATTATCGACAGAATGGTCGCAAGCCAGATCAGCAAGTTTCGCACTGGACCAGGCGCATTACGCGCCTGCAGGCTCGCACTAACGGTCTGCATAACGAAGCTGCCTTGCTTGAATAAGATTGGTCACGAGAAGCATGAAGAACGCCATCAGCAACATCACTGAGGCCAGCGCTGCGGCGGCAGGATAATCATATTCGTCAAGCCGGATGAAAACGAGCAACGACGTTACTTCTGTTTCGAAGGGCAGATTACCAGAGATGAAAACAATCGATCCGAACTCGCCGAGACTGCGCGCAAATGACAGCGACGCTCCCGCGAGAAAGGCCGGGAAAATGGTCGGCCAGATGATGTGTGAAAATATCTGCCAAGGACTGGCGCCCAAACTGCGTGCGGCCTCTTCCACATCCGCACTCATGTCCTCCAGAACCGGCTGTACTGTGCGAATGACAAAGGGAATGCTGGTGAAAAACATGGCGATCATGATGCCGAGTGGCGCATAGGCGACCTTGATGCCCAGTGGCTCCAGATAACGCCCGAACCAACCATTTGGAGCAAACAACGTCACCAGTGCCAAACCAGCAATAGCCGTGGGCAAAGCGAATGGCAAGTCAACCGCGGCATCGATCAGTCGCTTGCCCGGAAACTGATAGCGTGACAGCACCCATGCGAGCAGCAGCCCAAACAGACCGTTGAACACGGTGGCTACGGCGGCAGCACTAATTGTAATGCGATACGTTGCGAGTGCGCGATCCGATGTGACGATATTCCAGAAATCGCTCCAGCCGAGGCTTGCAGTTTTAAGGATCATTGCCAGAAGCGGCAGGGCTACGATGATAGCCAGATAAAGCAAGGTGCAGCCAAGGGTCAATCCGAACCCCGGCAGCACCGAATTGCGTTTCATGCTCAGAAGTGACACTGGATTTTTCCAAAAGAAAGGCGAGAGCTGGGTGCCCTCGCCAGGTAGTCTTGTTTACTTAGCCGTGAAGAGCTGATCAAGCACGCCGCCCTCGGCAAAGTGATCTTTCTGCACTTTCTCCCAGCCACCGAAAGCATCTTCGACCGTTACGAGACGCACATCAGGATAAATATCCTTGTGCTTGGCAATCACATCCTTGTCGTGGACACGATTGAAGTTCTGCGCAAGGATCTCCTGACCTTCCGGTGCATAGAGATAATTGAGATAAGCTTCCGCAATCTTGCGCGAGCCGCGCTTGTCGACAACCTTATCAACGACAGTGACTGGGAATTCAGTGAGTAGGCTGACTTCAGGCACAACGACATCATACTTGTCTTCGCCCAGAACCTTTTCGGTGCCACGTGTTTCGGCTTCAAAGGTTACGAGAACATCACCAATGCCGCGTTCGGCAAAGGTTGTCGTTGCACCACGACCGCCTGTATCAAACACAGGCACATTCTTGAAGATCTTTCCGATGAACTCGTGAACCTTTTCCTGGTCACCTTTGAAAGCTTCATTGGCGTAAGCAGTCGCAGCAAGATAGGTATAGCGTGCATTGCCCGAGGTCTTAGGGTTCGGGAAAATGACCTTCACATCGTCACGCGCGAGATCGTCCCAGTTCTTGATATTTTTCGGATTGCCTTCACGAACAAGAAAAGCCGGGAAAGAATAGTAAGGTGAAGAATTGTTCGGTAAACGCTTCTGCCAATCGGCAGGGATCAGATCGCCTTTATCATGCAGAACCTGAACGTCAGTCACCTGATTGAAGGTCACGACGTCGGCTTCCAGACCTTCGAGAATGGAACGTGCCTGCTTGGATGAACCGGCATGAGACTGATTAACAGTGAGGTCTTCGCCAGTCTTGGCCTTCCAGTCAGCCACAAACGCTTTGTTGACTTGCTCGTAAAGTTCACGCGCAATGTCATAAGATACGTTAAGGATTTCCTTTGGCTCTTGCGCATGAACAGGGGCCGCACCCAGACCAAGCGCCACCGCCGCATATAGAATAATTTTCTTCATAGATTGCACCCTTCTCACTTTGCTTGTGCAAAGCGCCCATAAATCGATTTCAGCCAGAGCGCCCTGCGCCCTCTTGGGCGCACAAAAGATGCTCTAAGCCATTGAATCTGCGCATCGCGCTTTCCGAAAATCGATTCCGATTTTTGGGCTGACGCTGTAGGAAACAAATCTACAGAGAGAAGGCCAAGAATCAATCTAAATCATTGATTTAAATATATAAACTACTTTCACAACCATTCTTGGAAACCCCGCCTAATCACAAAATCAGCATGAGAAAAATTTTCCAACAAAAGCCCAATATAGGAAATAAAAACAATAAGGCCGGGAGCTTACACACCCGGCCTTCTAAACTTCTTTCAGATTTTGGCTTCTACCAGAAGCCGCGATGCTGCCAGCACCAAAGGAAATTTTGCTCACCACGCTCTAGACGGTTACGGCGCCGCTCTGCGATTTCTTCGGCGTTCAGCTTCATTCCCCGCCAAGGCTGTTCCAGATAAGCCGTGATGCGCAGCATAGTATCTTTTGCGCCGTGTACCAGCAATTGAAGTTTGCGGTTCATAAGAGCCTCCTGTTCGCGCCCGTTTCGCGATCATCATTTCAATGCTGCAATCTGAAGCCCAATTTGGGTCGCGCTTTCGCCGCAACAATGAACGATGTGTTAATTTTGAAGGCTTCTGCGATAAAGTCAATATCCGACTTATTTTATCGGAGTTAACAGGGTGAAATATTTTGCGAGTACCCGCGCAGATACCCGCAAAATTATTCCAAATTACACCTCGTAGTCGTCGACCGGCCTAATCCGAACTTTCTCGACATGTCGACCACTCATGGCCTCGATGTGAAACTCGAAACCGTCCGCCATGAAGCTTTCTCCACCCAAAGGCAGATGACCCAGATGCCAAAGGACATAGCCTGCAAGCGTCGTGTAGCGATCGCCGTCATCAACAAGATCCCGCTGCAGGATACTGCTCAGACGGCGAATATCGGTGAAGCCATCGACAAGATAGCCGCCCTGTCCATCTGATTCCGCAACAGCAGCTTCTTCGTCCTCATCAGGAAATTCGCCAGCGATTGCCTCAAGCACGTCTGTAGGCGTCACCACACCCTCGAAGGAGCCGTGCTCATCTACAACGATAGCAAGCTGCACGGGTGAAACACGAAGCTGTTCCATGACCCGCAGCACATTAGCGTTTTCATGTATGACCAGCGGTTGCTTGACGACGTTATCCCAATCAATCGGTTTCTTATCGCTCATATCGAGCAACAGATCCTTGACCGATGCTACGCCAATAAACTCATCGACCTGACGACGGGCAATAATGACGCGCGAATGCGAAAGCTTGCGGATCGCCTGATGAAGTTCTGCTTCATCTTCATCAAGATCAAGCCATTCGATTTCGTTTCGCGGCGACATAATCGAGCGCACAGGACGATCTGCAAGATCGAGAACGCCGCGGATCATTTCTTTTTCTTCCGGCAAGAAGACATCGCTGGCTGCGGTTTGCTGAGCAATCACATCAACCGTATCCGACAAAGGATTATCGCCACGATGACCACCCAGCAGACGCAACACAGCACCAGCGGTTCTTTCACGCAGATCGTTGGTGGTGACCAGTTTCTCACGATTCTTGCGCGCCATCTGGTTCGCAGCCTCAATCAGCACTGAGAAGCCGATAGCCGCGTAGAGATAGCCCTTTGGAATATGGAAGCCGAAACCTTCAACAACGAGGCTGAAGCCGATCATCATCAGGAAGCCAAGACAGAGGATAACCACTGTCGGATGCTTGTTGACAAAGTCCATGAGTGGGCGGGATGCCAGCATCATTACTACGATAGCAATGATGACGGCAATCATCATGACCGGCAGATGTTGCACCATACCCACCGCTGTGATCACACTATCAAGCGAGAAGACAGCATCGAGTACGACGATCTGAACGATAACCTGCCAGAAGATTGCATGTGCGACGCGTGTGTTCTTATGTCCATGTGCACCTTCAAGGCGCTCATGCAACTCCATCGTACCCTTGGCGAGAAGGAACAGACCACCGACCAGCATAATGAGATCGCGACCAGAGAACGAAAGCTCCATCACGGTGATCAGCGGTTCACGCAGCGTCACGATCCAGGAGATCGAAGCCAGCAACGCAAGGCGCATCAGCAAGGCCAGCGAAAGACCAATTATACGCGCACGATTACGCTGATGAGGTGGAAGTTTATCGGCCAGAATGGCGATAAAGACGAGATTGTCGATGCCGAGAACAATTTCTAGCACCACCAATGTCACGAGACCTATCCAGGCATTGGGGTCGGCAATCCAGTCCATGGACCAATCCATGATGTGTCGGCTCCTATAAAATCAGAGTGAAGAGGAAACAGAAAAAACGCCGCATGCGGTTCCCTCCCGAACCGTTGAAATACGGATCGGCCCAAAGAAACTGCAGACGGCGTGAGAAAGCTCAAAGCCTTTTAAGTCCGATGCTCCCATACAGGGAGCGGGACTTCGTGAAGACGAATCGTCAGAACTGTCGTCGGGCATAAAGCGCGATGAACCTTTTAAAGAGACACGAAACAGGCTCGCTGCCTGCTCCTAAATGCCATGTTGTCATATGGACATGTGATCGCTGCATTATGCAGACGCGCGGCTCGCGCGCAAGACCATATGCTATTCAGCTGGAGAAACATGCACGCCGCGTTTGCGCTCGCGACGCGGGCGCCCCTTGAAAAAGCGCATGCCGATCACGGTTGCAACGATTGTCACAGCTGTAATGCCGATGACAAACCAGAACATGTGATCGCCATTCATTTTGGCAAAAACGCCGAAACCACGCCCAGCAAGCCAGCCTGGCAGGAACATGACCGGTGCCCAAACCATCGCGGAAAGTACGTTTGCAGTCTGGAAGCGTGTCTGGTCCATTGACATCATGCCCGCGACCATTGGCACGGTACACCGAACTGGTCCGAAAAAACGTCCAAGGAAGACTGCAGAAAAACCATAGCGCCTGAACAGCAGACGCGCACGCGCTACACCACTGCGGTGCTTGTTCAGTGGCCACTTATGAATGATGCTGCGGCCAAGCCACCAGCCGAGAAAATACGAAACAATGTCGCCTATAACAGCACCAACAATTGCACCGATGATGATCGGCCACGGCTCAACGATCCCGGCCCCCACCAAACCACCAATCGCGAGCATGATCGGGGTAGCTGGAATGAACATGCCGATAATAGCGAGAGACTCGCCGAAGGCAATAATGCCCACGATAGGACCCGCCCATACCCGATGATCGGAAATGAACTGCCCGAGATCGCTAATTATGCTTTCCATTCCGTCCTCAAAATGCCGCGAACCGAATTATGAAACCGCATCCCGACATCGGGGCGACTTCTGGTTTTCTGAAACGAGGTCAATCCGGTGCATGAACCCCTCGCCTGCCTGCGCGTCACAAACGCTTGCAACATTTTTACTCAATGGCAAAAATCATATTTGCTTATCAAGTCTTTTATATGCCGAAGCATCTCAGACAAGCATCAAAAATTGATGACATGACTGCGACATTTGCAGCGCAAATGATTTAGCTCAAACGAATAATGCCAATCCCCTCTCTTGCGTGGCCTGGACATGTCCTGATCGAGCTTTGCAAATATGGAAATTCGCAAGGCAGGTTACAACGTCGAACAAAGAAAAATGATTCAAAAACAGAATCATGAGTGATTTGATTCCTTTCAATCAACCATTCATCAGCAATTAAAACGATTAGCCGATACTTATGCTCGAAATGCGTGCAGAAGCTGTTTTCAGAAAACTGCGCATTTCTGGGCTTTTTGAAATCAGTCAAACTTTTTTTAGGTTTTTTTCGATTGAAGGCTAGACAGACATAAAAGCGGCCTTTATAGAACCGCTCACCTCACCGGGGCCGCTGCCTCGGAGAAGCGAGTGGGTGATTAGCTCAGTTGGTAGAGCAGCTGACTCTTAATCAGCGGGTCGTAGGTTCGATCCCTACATCACCCACCAATCTTTTCAATAAGATACGCTAAATTCCGCTGAACAGAAAACATCCAGTTTACAAATAGTTTACAGACTTTGTTCTGGGTTTAGTCGCGATTTCAGGATCTTTTTCAAGAGTTCACCCTGTGGATAACTTTCTCAAATCGCCTTCAAACCGCCACTCACCACAAAGACCACAAACGCTGAAACCAACCCGCCAATAATCATCCAGTTGATGCGCGAGAGGGTTGAGTGAATGCTTTTGTTCGAGCTTTCCAGACCTGTGAACCGCGTATCGATCCGGGCCTCCATGGCTACCCACTTTTCATCGTTCCGGGCGCTGTCGATTTCTCGTTGGCGTTGCCATGCTTCGAGCGTGGTTAGGCGCTGATTGTTCGTTTGCGTTGCATGTTCAAGCCCGACCACTCGAGCGCGTAGATCGTTTTCGGTGTCTGGCATTTGTGAACTCACTTCCCGCCGCCCCTCTTACTTCTCATCATGCTTTGAGCATTCATCTTTCGACCAAACGCCACCGGCACAACCACGCACTATGGTGCGGTCGATCTTCCGCTGATCCGCTTCTGTTGCGCCACGAGCGCCGAGCAAATCAGTGCCAAGCACACTACGGACGCCGCTCACATTTGCCGGTCCTAAATGTCCACACCCCGCCAGCATCGACGCACTGATCATAATCGAGCACAGCGCCAAGGGCTTTGTCAGTCGCTTCATTGTTCTGTCTTTCGATTTTGGCTTCGACACTGGACCGGCCATCACGTTTCCCAGCCACATAACCAGTAGCCAGCAACAAAAAAGCCG